>JAGDDE010000019.1 GCA_017958185.1 Lachnospiraceae bacterium
AAGACTACCGCCGTCAAGGGCGCATAATCCCCCTTACCCCATAGATTCCTCTTTTCAAGACTCTATACGGCAGCCGCGATTCGGTTTTTCTTGTTGTGATACTTGTAAAGGTTATAGCCGATAGAAACCAGTAAAACTTCCCTTGTCAGGACCACCACTACTCTTTCCAGTGAGTAGCTTGCCGATGAATCGATAGTCTGATCAGCACTGCCGGAGACGGAAGGGGATTTCGCTACTCCGAGGCTCACCACTAAGACACATAAAACCAATATCGTCAGCAGACAACGCTTAATCATGTTATACATGCCCATAATATGCCTTCGAGGCTACCAGACTGATCTGCAGAAGGTCTTCATGTGTCAGATACTTCTGATCCAACGCTATCTTCAGCCCCATCCACTGCGATCCTTTTAACACATAGATTTTAAAATGGCCTAGGAAAGCAACGTCATCTACCACGAGCTGGTACTCAACAGCAATAACCGGCTTATTAGTTTCCTCCAGGATAACGATACATTCATCGCCATACGTGCCTAAATAATAGACTCCCGCTGTCAGCTGAAGCGTTTTTCTATCTGAAAAGAGCGGACGACTTGAAACTACCGGGAAACCACCCTCCAGCCTTCCCAGCGTTTCACTTGACACTGTTTCCAGAGTGGGTACTTGAGTATTCTCACGTTCTGATTGGAATAGCGATTCTTGTGCTAAATAGCCTTCAAAGGTTTGTGTGTCGGACCAGTTTGTTTCAAAAACAGAACCCTCTGCGATCGAAAAAACTCCCCTGCCGGCATCATCATAATCCTCTGCGTAAGTAGTGTTCAGGTTCGAAAACGCGTTTATACACAAAAAAACCGCCACGAAAATGACAACAAAACCAGTTGACATCCACAGCACTTTGATTCTCATTTCACGCTCCTTGTCTCCGTTTTGTTGTAGGGGAAAACCCTCATTTATATAATATGCTTTTTTCATTTGCTCGTCAACATGTTTTTTGATGCGATTTAATGCGGTAAATCACTCTTGATTTGAAAATGAAGAATCAAACAGAATCAGCGAGGCTTCCGCCGCGGTATTCGCCATAATCATCTTTCCGTGACGCAGTAAAGACACCTCTACAGAATTCTATAAGACGTCTATGATTTGTCAAGCGCTTTTGGATATTTCCTTAAACTTTTCCTGCGTTTTGCTTTTTGTTTACCGATTATGTGATTTTCATCCCGGCGCATCCCCAATTCGAATCGTTGATTCTTACTGTCCGGGCCTCTCCGGCAGTCTCCTTTTCGCTCCCGGCGCAATAAAAGAAAGCCGGAAAACGTCCTTAGACGCCTTCCGGCTTTTGTTCTTCCTGCCTGTTCTCAGGCTTTTTCCCGCAGCGCGAGCTGTTTCTCGATATCCGCCCGGACCCGCTCTCCGATATCCTCCGTCCGCAGGGCCTGCACCTCTTCGGCCGGGATCACTTCAATGAAGTCGAGCCAGACATCGGTATGATGCCACGGGAGATTTTTGGTGATTTTTTCCGTGCCGCTCAGGCAGGTGACCACGATGGGCACCCCTGCCCGCTGCGCCGGTTTGAACACACCGTTGTGGAACGGCAGAAGACCGCCGTCACGGTTGCGCGTCCCTTCCGGATACACACCCACACTGCGTTTCCCGCTCTTCAGCAGTTCTGCGGCTCTGGCAAGCGTCTTGATGGAGTTCCGCGGATTCTCGCGGTCTATGGTCAGGCAACCGATCCGGTGGGCCAGCTTTCCGTACACGAAGACCTTCATATTGCTCGGCTTGCTGATGTAGATCAGTTTATCATCGATCAGCCGGCTCCAGCCTACGAAGGGATCGAAATTCGACCGGTGATTGCTCACCAGAAGATACCTTCCCTCTTTCGGCACGATCTCCTGTCCGCTGACATGCACACGGACGCGCCCGACAAAGAGTCCCAGATGCGCGTTGAGTTTCACCAGGAACCAGTAGAACCTGGAATCGTCCTCGTACTCCCTGTTCAGATCCACCGGCAGAGCGCAGAGAATCAGAAACAACAGGAAAAGCACCACAAGACCCAAAAGGCCCAGAACGATCCATCCGACGACTTTCATACTGCTTTCGTCTCCTAAATCATACGGAAATATTCTTTCCGCGATACCGCTGCTTGTACTGACCCGGGGAGATCCCCATGATCCGGTGGAAGGTGTTGATGTAATTCGAGTTGTTCTTGAACCCGGCCAGCTGGCCGCTCTCGAGCACCGAATGCCCCTTCCGCAGGAAGGACGCCGCATAGCGGATCCGGACGCCCATGATGTAGTTGCCGACGCTGACGCCTGTGGCGTTCTTGAACACGCGGCACAGATAGTGCTTGTTGTAGAAGAACTGCTCGGCGATGGACTCCAGCGTCATCTGTTCCGTGGGATGCTCCTTCACGTACAGAATGATGGGCTCTACGCGCTTGTAGTTTTCCAGATTCTCCGTGTAAGGAAGCGGGATGTCGGAACGGTCCTGCCGCAGGATCTGTCCGATGGTGACCATGACCTTCAGGAAGGCCATGTTGGCTGCCAGGTCGCCGCCGAATTCATCCGGATGCTCCTCGCAGGCCCTGCACTGCTGCTCCAGCATCTTCGTTTCCTTCTCCGTCAGGCGCAGGAAGGTCACGTCGCTCTTGTAGATCTCACGGAAGTCTGTCTGCTCGGAAATGAACGGCAGAAGGGATTCCATGCGGAAGAAGAGGCTGTAGCGGCTGTACGGGGCGCCCGTGAGACCGGTGCTCATGTGCAGCATGCCCGGACGGATCAGGATCAGCGCGCCGCGCTCGGCGAGGATCAGTTCCGATTCAACGGTGAACGTCGCCGCGCCCTGTGTTACGAGGATCACCTCGTAGGTTTCGTGGTAGTGGTACCGGGAGATGTCCATATTGGTGCTCGTCCGGTACTCAACTTGAAACAATTGCTCCATTTTTCTCACTATCCTTTTTAAGTATTTTTGGTGCCGATTTTCAATATTCGCCAACGATTCTCCGCGCATTTGCAGATTTTCCGGGGCGCCGGGTCTCAGAGAGCCCAATTCTCTATAAAATCCAACAATTTGTTGCTGCCTCTGTCGGAAATTATCCTTGCCAAAAAGCAGTGTACCATATTTCCCTCAAAAAAGATACCTGAATTTTACTTTTTTTCAAAAAAATTTTGTGCCTGCTGGAGATTTCCGTGTACCCGGGGGTCTTTCCGGCGGTCCCGGCTTATTCTGCCGGGATCGTCAGGCGGTCCACGTTCCAGTTACCCTTGTCATCGGTGATCACCCAGATGCGGTATTTGGTACTGTCTCCTTCCGGGGAAGTCTGCTCCAGATACTGCTGCCGTATACCGGTCAGCCGCTTCTGCAGGCTGTAGATGCCCAGCTCGGCCGAGGTGTTCTCGATCCAGACCGGCGTGGTGCCGGAGCCGTAAATATCCAGGCTCACTTCCTTATCGATCATCAGACAGGTCTTGGAATACTCGGCGTTCATCGTGATCCCGTAGGCATAGCGCCGGTCCTCGTTGACCGTGAGGCGGCCGGTCCCGGTGATCGTCAGGCTGCCGCCCGCGTGGAACCCGTACACGAGCAGATAGTCCAGGGAATTCTCCCCTTCGACCTGCAGTTTGAACCCGTTGCCCATCAGATTGATCTCGAATGCGCCGCCGGTCACGCCCTCCAGCCGCAGAGTATTCTCTTCGACATCATAGACGAAGCCTTCCCCGCTGTATACGGGCTCCGGGCCGTTGCGCCCGGGATCCGCATAAACGGTCACGCGTTCTCCGTTTCGCGTGTAAACGATGTATTCCTCATTCAGGACGCCGTATCCCTCGATCTCCGGGTTGGGGGCGGGATTCGGAAGGCTCGGGAAGTCCCGCTCGCCGCCGATGCCCTTGAGCGAGGAGAAATCCACCGTTGGTTCGCTGTCATGATGCGAGTGCTCCCACTCCGACCATTCGTCCCAATACTCGAACTCCTTGACATCCGCAAAGATCACGGAGTCGTTGAACAGGCCGTTCACCTTGAGAAAGTCGAGGCCGAAGGAGTTGGTGACCAGCACCACGGTCGCGGCGGCCGCCGCCATCTGCAGCAGCAGAGACTTCTGCCGCTTGACGATATGGTCGTCGGCCCAGGACCCACGCTTTTTCCCGGACGGCGCGCCGTTTTCCGCGGAGGTCCCCATGGGATCGGAGACCTCCGACCGGGCGGTCTCGGGCAGTATGGTGCGTCCCTGCGGGTCATCCGCCCCGCGGAGGGCGGGATCGTTCAGCGTCTCGGGGATCTCCGGCGGCAGCGCAACCTCTTCGCCTGCCCGGCGAAACTCGCTGTTGTCTGCACTCATACGCATAGATGTTCCCCTTATTCGGCCTTATGGACCACCACCTGCTGGAACGGGATCTCGATGCCGGCTTCATCCATGCCGATCTTGAACTCGCGGTACATGGTGCGGGCGCCGGTGTAGATGTCCTGCTCTTTAACTTTGGCCACGAAGCGCAGGTTGACGGACGAGGCATCCAGCGCCTGCACGCCCATATAGCGCGGCGTTGCCAGGAAAAGATCCGGATACTTGGCCGGCATCTGCTCGGCCAGTCTCTGCAGCACGGCCTCGGTCTCCGCCAGATTCGCGGCATACGAGATCGGGATATCGCAGATGGCGTTGGAATCGGTGCGGGAGCGGTTCAGGACGTTGCGCATATCGGAGTTGTTGACCAGCTTGATGTTTCCGCCCGGATCCTGGATGCAGGTGACGCGCACGCCGATGCTGATGACGGTGCCGCGGAAGCCGTTGAACTCGATGATATCGCCTACGTTGAAATCGTCCTCAAATACCAGGAAGATCCCGACCACGATATCCTCGATGAGGCTCTCGGCCGCGAAGCCGATGATCAGGGCGACGATGCCGATGCTGGCGAAGATGGTGCTGAGGTTGATCCCGATGGCGGACAGGCCCCAGATGATGCCGATCAGCGTGATCGCGTAGCCGCTGAAGCTCTTGATCATGGACAAAATGCTGGCGGCCTTGGGCTTCTTGGGATGGATCGCGTCCAGAATAAGGTGGAGCAGGTACTTCAGGATCAGCATGACCAGTACGATCACGACGATCTTGAAGATGGATACCCAGTTGATGCTCACGGTCCGGGCGATCTGGTCCACGTCGCCGAAGAAGCCGTTCCAGCCTTCCTTCATGGCATCCCGCCAGTCGGACGGCAGGAAGAACATCAGCGAGGGATTGGTCAGCAGCAGGACCAGCAGCAGCCCCACCGCCAGGTACACGATCTTCAACCAGGTCTTCTTGGTCGACGGATTAAACAGTTTGGTGACAAATTCGGGCATTCCCTTTTTGCCTTGCGTTTGATCGCTCATAGAATTATCCTCCGTAGAGTCTCCCTTTGCGGGAGACCGCGCTTTGTTCCATTATAAATGATTTTTGTCCCGCAGACAAGCCGATATCCTCGGGATTTGAACGTTTTTTGTCCGGTTTTGAGAAATCCCGCAAAGACCGGCCCGCCGGCCGGCGCCCCCGGAAATCAGGGCTTCCGCCCGCGCCGTTTTCGTGGTATAGTGAAGGCATCCGATCCGCAGAAAGGAGGCGCCCATGCAGGAACTGGCCATCGGAGATATCCTCATCACAAAAAAACCCCACCCCTGCGGGAGCAGCGAGTGGGAGATCCTTCGTACGGGCGCCGATCTGCGCCTGAAATGCCTGGGCTGCGGCCGCATGATCCTCCTCGCCCGCAGAGAGGCGGAAAAACGTCTCCGCGCGGTAAAGCCGGGCGGAAACGATGCATAAAGAGCGCTGGATGAGCCGGCGCTCTTTTTTGGGGCGGTC
>JAGDDE010000020.1 GCA_017958185.1 Lachnospiraceae bacterium
CGACCGGCGTGGGCAAGACCGAACTGGCCAAAGCGCTGGCGCAGGCGCTTTTCGACGACGAAAAAAACATGGTCCGCATCGATATGAGCGAATACATGGAGAAGTTCAGCGTCAGCCGTCTGGTCGGCGCGCCTCCCGGATACGTAGGCTATGAAGAAGGCGGCCAGCTGACCGAAGCCGTCCGCCGCAAGCCGTACTGCGTGATCCTGCTCGACGAAGTGGAAATGGCGCATCCGGACGTCTTCAACATCCTGCTGCAGGTGCTTGACGACGGCCGCATCACCGATTCGCAGGGCCGCACGGTCGACTTTAAGAATACGATCATCATCCTGACTTCCAACCTCGGCTCCGAGTATCTCCTGGAGGGCATCCGGGAAGACGGCAGCCTGGATCCGGGCGCTGTGGAGCAGGTGCAGCATCTGCTCTCGCGCAGTTTCCGGCCGGAATTCCTGAACCGTCTGGACGAGATCGTATACTACAAACCGCTCACCAGGCCGCAGATCCGCGCCATCGTGGAACTGCAGCTGAAGGATCTGCGCCGCCGGCTGGACGACAAGCAGCTGAAACTGGCCTTTACGCCGGCCGCTATAGACCGCATCGCGGAAGAAAGCTTCGATCCGGTCTACGGAGCGCGTCCGGTCAAGCGCTACATCAAGTCCCGCATCGAGACGCTCATCGCGCGGCATATCATCGCCGCCGACGCCTCGCCCGGCCAGACCCTCGAGATCGACGTACAGGGCGATACATTCTCTGTCAGCGTTCGGTGACCGTCCTGTCATAAAAAACTACGTGAAAAAAGCGTGTCATCCTGGGCGGATGCAGCGGATCGAAGGGCCGTATCACACAGTTTGGATGCGGTCCTTCGGCTGCGGAGGTCTTTCCTCCTGTGCCCGGGATGACACGTTTTTTCCATTATTGCAAACGCCTTGCGGGATCTGCCGCCTCACCTGTCCTCAAACGGGAAATGATACGGCAGATGCAGTTCGTCGCGCACCTTGATGATCTCCTTCTGAACGGCCTCGCCCACCGGGACACCTTCGTCTTTGCGCTCCTGCCAGGCCAGCCACTCCTTTTCGCCCGCCGTATAAATACGTTCCTGTCCGGGCGCCTTTTCGCTGGCGCGCAGTGCGCGGCAGATATCGCCGGCTGTCTTCTTCAGGGTGTCCAGACCCATGAAAAACTCCGGATTGATCACAAAGAAGAAATGACCCAGGTGATAGTTGGCCGGTCTCCCGTCCGCGCCGGTGCCGGTAAGGGCCTTCATAAACGGACCGCCGGTCAGCGCGGCCGAAAGGATCTCCACGACCGCGGCGTAGCCGTATCCCTTGTAGCCGCACATCTCGTCGCCCGCGCCGCCGATGGGCGTCAGAGCCGCCGAACCGTCGACCAGCGCCTTCAGGATGGCCTGCGAATCCGTCATATAGCTGCCGTCATGCCCGATCACCATCCCGCGCGGCGTATCTTTGCCTTCGCGGGCATAGTACTCGATCTTGCCGCGCTGCACCGTGGAAGTGGCGCAGTCCAGGCAGAACGGGAATTCTTCATCGGTCGGGATCGCGAAGGTCAGCGGGTTGGTGCCCATCATATTTTCCACACCGTAGGTCGGGGCAATGGACGGCCGGGCATTCGTGCCGGTGATGCCGATCATGCCTTCTTTACTGGCCATGGTCGCCCAGTATCCCGCGATCCCGTAATGGGTCGAGTTGCAGATGGCCCCGCCGGCCATACCGTAGAGGCGGGCTTTTTCGATCAGGCGTTCCATCATACGGTAAGAAGCGACCATGCCGGAGCCGTCGTTCGCATCCATGACCAGCGTGGTCGGGGTGTCCTTCAGGATATCGATCTTCGTGACGGGCTTCAGCGTCCCCTTCACGATCCGGTCGATGTAGATCGGTTTGAAGCGGTTGCAGCCGTGGCTTTCGATCCCGCGGCGGTCGGATTCCAGCAGGACATCCGCACAGATGGCGGCGTCCTCCGCCGGCATCCCGTAGCCCTTGAATGCATCGATCAAAAAGGCATTCATCAGTTCCCATGAAACTCTCGGACGAGTATCCATTCTTCCTCCTGCCGCGACATAATCAAAGTGTTACGCATCCTGCCGGGGCGCGGCCGGCCCGGTTCTCCTAGCAGTATAGCACAAAACGGCCGGCGGTTCAACGGTGCCCGCCGGTCTTTTGCTTCAGTCCTGTTTTTTTGACGCGGCCGATTTTCTGTACCAGGCGGCGTCCCGTTCGTACACGCGCGACAGGTAGTCCGCGTAATCGCTTTCCTTCACTTTCTGTGTGCGGCGCCGGATGAAATCCTCCAGCTTGGCCATATACTCCGCGGAAGTCAGGGCGCCTTCCGCCACTTTCGTCAGGCCCATCTCCCAGCTGGCGGTCAGTTCCGGGTTCAGCAGGCTTCGGATGGAGCAGTCCACCGTGTCGAAGATCATCTCGCCGCGCAGGGTAGGTGTCACGATCTGCGTCTTTTTGGCCAGCGCCAGCGCCCGGGTCGAGACCAGTTTCTTCAGGATCTCCGCCCGCGTCGCCGAAGTCCCGATCCCGGAGCCACGGATCTGTGCGCGCAGCTCTTCGTCTTCGATCAGCTGGCCGGCGTTCTCCATGGCCAGGATCAGCGAGCCGGAATTATACCGCTTGGGCGGGGAGGTCTCCCCTTCCTTTACGTCGATCCGTTCTACCGGCAGACGGCTGCCTTTCTTCACCCTCTCCAGCGCTTCGGCCAGCTGCGGCGTCGCCTCCTCCGGCGCGTCTTCCCCGTCTTCCTGCTTTTTTTCTCCGTATTTCCCGCTGACTTTCATGAAGCCGGGGTCTTCCAGCAGACGCAGGCCTGCAAAGAAATGCTCCGAATCGACCGACGCTTCCAGTTCGTAGCGGCGGTACACGGCCGGCGGATAAAAGATGGCCAGAAAGCGCCGCACGACCAGTTCGTATACCTTCCGGTCCGTGGCGGAGAGTTTGGACAGTTCCGGGAGGCCCTGTCCGGTCGGGATGATCGCATAGTGGTCGGTGATCAGCTTGTCGTTCGTATATTTGGTCTTTCCGATCGTTTCCTGCCAGCCGTTCTCGAGGATCTCCGCCGCAAAAGCCGCTACGTCCGCGATCTTCCCCACGCCTTCGATATTGCTGCGGATCTCTTTCGCGATCGCGGAAGAAAGTACGCGCGCGTCGGTGCGCGGGTAGGTAAGCAGTTTTTTTTCGTACAGACGCTGTGCAGCCGCAAGCGTCTCGTCCGGACTGATATGCAGGACTTTCGCGCAGGTGTTCTGCAGTTCCGCCAGATTATAGAGGAGCGGCGGATTCACCTTTTCCTGCTTCCGGGAGATCTTCCGGACCTCGGCGCTCACCGGCGGCTCCCGCATCAGGCGCGCGGCTTCCTCCCGGGCGATCTCTTCCTTCAGAAATCCGGTATCCTTATAGAGATACGGTTTTTCAAAGTGCCGGCTGTCCGGCGTCACTTTCCAGAAAGCGGGCAGCTGTGCCTCTCCGTTTCCGGGCAGGAGCACCGCGCAGAGCCGGTAGAACGGCGTCGGCTTGAACAGCCGGATCTCCCGCTCGCGCCGGACGACCATCCCCAGGACACAGGTCATCACGCGGCCCACGGCCAGCGGCACATGCGTCTCGCCCAGTTTTTCCGCCAGGAGCCGTCCGTATTTCAGGGTCAGCAGCCGGGAGAAATTGATGCCCATCAGATAGTCTTCTTTGGCGCGCAGGTAGGCGGCCGCCGCCAGATCGTCGTACTCCGAAAGATCCTTCGCCTCGCGGATCCCGCGTTTGATCTCCGCCTCGGTCTGAGAGTCGATCCACACGCGGCGGCGCTTCTTACCGCTCACCCCGGCCATCTGCTCCACCAGCCGGTAAATGTATTCTCCTTCGCGTCCGGAGTCCGTGCAGACGTAGATCGTGGAGACATCGTCCCGGTTCAGCTGCTTTTTCACGATACCGAATTGCTTTTTGACCGCGTCGATCACTTCGTAGCGGAAGGTCTCCGGCAGAAAGGGGAGCGAATCCAGCCGCCATTTTTTCAGGGCAGGATCATAGGCCTCCGGATAGCTCATGGTCACCAGATGTCCCACGCACCAGGTCACGACCGCGTGTTCGCTCTCCATGAACCCGTCTCCGCGGGTCATGGCTTCGCCGAGCGTTTTCGCAAACTCCTGCGCCACGCTCGGTTTTTCGGCAATGAACAGTGATTTGGACATGCGGGTCTTTCCTCCGGTTCCGTGATCGGGCGGCCTCTGCCGGGCCGCGCCGCTTTGTCTCGATTATACCCGGGAAACGCTCCGGATTCAAGCCGAAATGCGGAAAAGGGGAGTTCCGCGGGGCTTTTGGGCCGCCGGGAACTCCCGGTAAGAGATCGCTATGGTCCCGAGGGCCGGCTCTGCCGGCCGGAGGCGGGAACGTTTATTCTTCCATCCCGTAATACGTGGGATACTCCGCCGGACCGGGTTCCGGGACCGTCGGATCGATCCACGGACGCGGCGCCTGAGTGGGCCTGTCCGGCACGATATACGGGACCGGTTCGTACGGCAGGCCGCAGTACTCGCTGATCACGCGGATCATGCATTCGTTGAGCGCCTCGACGTCGCTTTGGGGCGCATCCGGTATTTCGTGGCTGTAACCGATGCCCGAGTCATTGGTCAGGTAGAGGTAGGTGCCGCCTGTCATCACGGCGCCCCCGCGCATGAGCACCTGGAGGTCCATATTCGAGCCCGAGCAGACGACCGGGATCAGCCGGATGCCCTGGGCAGCCGCATCCTTCAGCGCTTTCAGGATCACGCTGTTGACGCTCTGCACTTCGCGCTCCGTGTGAGGCGGCGCATCCAGCACCATGAAGCACAGCTTCACGGCATCCTCGCGCCACACATGGCCGTTCACCGCATTTTCCAGCGCGGTATGTACGGCTTCCGGATAATCTCCGCCGCCCGTGGCCCGCTCGGCGGCAAGGAAGTTCAGGCACTCATCCACGGATTCACGGAAATCATAATACTTCACGACGTAATCATCGCCTTCGTCCCGGTAGAAATTCACACTGACCCGGATGGAAAACTTCTCGTTGAAAGACTGCACGCGCTCCACGATATCTTTCAGTTCGACTTTGAGGTATTCCAGTTCATCGCCCATGCTCCCGGTCGTGTCGATCATCAGCATCAGATCCAGCTGCGCGGCTTTTTTGCCTTCCTGCTCAAAAGTGACCGGATCGCACCCGTAGTAGCGCAGCGTTTCCTCTTTGAACTGTGTGCTGATCGTGCCTTCCCTTTCGGAAACGGTCACAGTCCTGGTCTGGGAACCTGCGGAGATCTCAAACTGTGTGCCGGCGTCGTCGGGATAGCAGAGGAAAGCCCGGCCCTGGATATCCGTCACAGCCCGGTAGATTTCTTTTCCGCCGGCCTTCAGCGTGACCGTCACGCCATAAGCCTTTCCGTTCCCGGAAGAAACGATGACCGGGATGACGTTTCCGGCATACAGGCCGCGTTCTTTGGCCTCCGTCTTCCATGAAGCCTGCTGCCAGCGGGCCTGGAAATCCGCCAGATCCGCCGTGTCGCGCTGTTCGGAAGCGCTCAGCGTGCCGGCACGGGACTGGACGCCAGGACCGGGGATGGGCATTTCCCCTTCATAGGCCGGCATGCCAGGGGGTACTACTTCGCCTCCGTAATATGCGTCAGCCTTTCCGGCCGGTGCGGGCATAAAGGCGCTATCCGGCGCGAGGATGCCGTCTTCTGCGGCTGCGCCGGGACCCCACCCGGACAGACTGTCTTTTCCGCTGTTCTTATTTTCCCCGATCACGCCGTCCCGGTATCCTCCGGGGCCTGCGGGATCGGGCGCAGGAGGAAACGGTACCGCAGCGCAGCCCGTGAGCAGCAGCGCCAGCAGCGCGGCTGCAAGGATCTTCCCTGTCTTTTTCCATTGCCAAGTACGCATAAAAGCTCCTTTCCTAAGGGACGTTTTTACTGCAGTCCCAATCGTTTCATTAATTCCGCGCATTCCTGCGGCGTCAGCCTGACACTCCTGGAACCGCAGCTCAGGATGCCGGTCTCCATATAGAACGTATACGAGATGCCGTTTATTTCAAACCGGATCTTCGCGCCCCTCAGTTCTTCGTCCCGGATCTCATCGCTTCTGTCCGGTACCTCCCATGTCACGACCGGCATCATTGCCGTATTCGTCGGCGTCAGCGGGACCCAGGGGGTGGGCTCCTCCACCGGTTCCTGTATCACGCAGGCTTCTGTCCCGCCGGCAGTACCACCCGGCATTGCCGGGGAGCTCCACGGGGCCGGGGTCGGAGAAGCCGGAGACGGCCGGGCGGGTGCAGGCGGATCTTCCACTTCACTCTTCCGGGCGTTCGTCGCGCCATTGATCACCTGTGCGGGGGCCTGGGGCGCTGTCTCCGATCCTGCATTGCCGCCGAAAAGCTTCTTCACGAAATCGGAAAACGCCGAGAAAAAGCTGTGTTCCCTCTCTGTTTGGACTACCTCCGATCCGCATTGTGCGGGGATCTCGCCGTCATCATTTACATAAAAGCTTTCCGAAAGATCGCCGGGCAGGACGGACTCTCCGCCTGAGGGGGGCTGGCTCTGCCCGCGGTCCAGTGCCGGCAGCCAGAGCAGCACGGCCGCGAGCACGGCCGCCGGTACCAGCAACGCGCCCGCCTTCAGGAATCGGCTGCTGAAGATCGTCTTCTTTTCTTTGGGAGCCGTCACCGGGGCCGGCTGCGGCTCTTCTTCCAGACGCTGCAGGATCTTCTCATGAAGCTCCGGGCTCACGTCGATCTTGTCCATATACGAACGGTATTTGTTCATTCCTCTTCCTCCAGCAGATCCTTCAGTTTTCTTCTGGCCCGGGTCAGCCGGGACCGCACCGTTCCTTCCGATGCTCCCACGATGGCTGCGATCTCTTTGGTGCTGTAGCCGATATAATAGTAAAGGTGGATCACGATCCGGTGATCTTCCGGCAGACGCATGATCTCTTCCATCAGGTGTTTTTCCTCCGGATCCGCTGCCGGGTAGTCCTCCAGCAGGTCGCTCCGTTTGCGGTAGGCAGCCGAATTCATCAGATTCCGGGAGAGATTGATGATCACACGCAGCAGCCAGGCTTTTTCGTGTTCGTCCGATTCAAAGGCCGGCCGTTTCGTCAGCCAGCGGAGGAAGGTCTCCTGCACCAGATCCTCTGCGTCCTGTACGCAGCCGGTCAGGTTTAGGGCTGTCCGATAAAGCAGCCGCTCGTAGGCGGTTACTGTCTCTTCCGCACTTCTCACCATCTTCTCTCCTTTCTGCTTATAATACCGCTCAGGGCCCCGAAATGCTGCAGAGCCGTAAAATTTTTTTTTACAGATAAAGCGGGAGCCTCCCGGGCTCCCGCTTGGCTGAGATCTACCAGCGGATCTGGTCCGTCGCCCCGCCGCTTGCCGCCTGGGGATCCGGGTCGTCCGGCGTATGCCGGATACGGCAGTAGGTCCCGTCCTCGAACGGATAAAAATACGGGGTATCCAGTGTGGGTGTGATCCCGTGCTGGTTGAGCATATAGTAGATCTTCTTTTCCGTATGGACACAGTACGGTCCGGCCGGCAGGCCGGTATCGGTACAGATCGTCACGAGCTGATGCGTCGAGCAGTACTCGAGCGGCTCCGTTCCTTCGGCAAAATACTCATAGTAGGGCCGGCAGTTGGGATCCTGGTCGCACACGCCGGGCACGGCAAGCTTGCCGCTCAGCGAACAGACGCGCACATACGATACGTCGTCCGGCGCGGCGAAAGGCGTGTAGCGGTACCCGCTGTGGATGCGCGTCATCACGCGGTTCCAGACAGTGAAATGGTAGCCGTTCATCTCCACATTGCCCTGCAGGGGCACGCTGCCATCGTCAAAGCCGCTCCAGACGCCCAGCGTATAATACGGCGTATATCCCACGAACCACAGATCGCGGGCCTTGCCGGAAGCATCGGTGGAGGTGCCGGATTTCCCGGCGGCCGCCATATTGCTCAGCGAAGCCTGGATCGCGGTCGGCGAGATGCCGGAATTCTTGATCGTTTCGTTGTATGTGGATTCCGCCATCGCATCGGTCAGCAGGAAGGCGGTGGATTCCTTGATCACGCGGTGCGTATTCTGCTCCTTTACAAACAGCAGATTACCGTCATGATCGGTGATATGCGTATACAGGACCGGCTCGCGGTAGGTCCCGCCGTTCGCGATCGTCGCGTAGGCATCGGTCAGCTCCAGGACATTGACGCCTTTTGTCAGTCCGCCCAGACAGAGCGTCGGCACCATGTCCGTATAGACCCGGTTGCCGATCGTCTCGCTGCGGACGAGCGTGGAGAAGCCGAAGCTTTCCAGATAATCGAACGCCCGGTCCAGACGCGCTTTTTCCATCATGAACTTGACGCTCACCACGTTCATCGAGTAGACGATCGCGGACCGCGCATTGCACCAGCCCAGATACAGAGAACTGTCCCACCAGTTGCGGATGGGCGTGCCGTCATACTGGTAGGGAACGTCCTCCGTCACACTGGCCAGCGTCTGACGGCCTACGTCGAGCGCCGGCGCGAAAGCGCCCAGCACCTTGAACGTCGATCCCGGAGACCGCAGCGTATCGGTCACGCGGTTCAGCGAACGGCTGACCACCTTCTCGCCCCGGCCGCCGGTCATGGCCAGGACACGGCCGGTCTGCTGGTCGATCACCGTTGCCGCCAGCTGCGGCTGCAGCGTATAGTAGATCTGCTCATCGGCCACCGTATCGCCCTCCTCCAGGACAGCCTCCTTGAAGCGGACGACCAGGTTTTCGATCTCTTCCTTGCTGCCGTAGACGAGGTTGGACAGATTCAGGGTGTTGCGGATGGAATAGTCGGTATAAGTGACGGTGGTCCCGTCTTTCAGCTGCGCATTCAGGCGGTACGTGAAGGACCACTTGAAGGCGTCTGCCGGATAATTGTCGGGATTGTTGATCTCCTCGTCCAGGATGTCCTGGATCGCGGAGACCTGCGTCGTATAGATGTTCAGGCCGCCGCTGTACAGCAGGGTGTAGGCATCCGCCTCGCTGTAGCCCAGCTCCAGCTGCAGGTCCTGCAGCACCTGTGTGATGACCGCATCGGTAAAATAGGAATACGGCGTCGCCGAAGCCTGGATCCGCAGGTTGTTGTCATGGATGCGCTCGTAGAGGCTCTCGGTATCGGCCAGAGCGATCTTTTTTTCCGCCGGCGTGATGTACCCCTGTTCTTCCATGTAATCCAGCACGATCTCCCGCTTCACTTCATTGTGCTCCGGGAAACGGATGGGGTTGTAATAATACGGGTTCTGCGTGATCCCGGCCAGACAGGCGCATTCGGAGAGCGTCAGTTCACTCACGTCCTTCAGGAAATACCGCTGGGAAGCCACCTGGACACCCAGGCAGTTGGCGCCGAGGTTGATGGTATTCAGATAATTGATGAGGATATTCTTTTTGTCCGTGTTTCGTTCCAGCAGCAGCGCCAGATACTGTTCCTGGAACTTCCGCACGAAGCGGGCGCCCCAGCCGCGTTCCATGCCGCCTTCGAAGATATTGTTTTTGATGAGCTGCTGCGTGATGGTGCTCGCGCCGCCGGAGATCCCGCCGTTCATCACGAGCAGATACCCGGAGCGCATGATGCCGCGGATATCCACGCCTTCATGCGTCCAGAAGCGGGCGTCCTCGATCGCCACGAAGGCGTCGATCAGATCCTGCGGGATACGGTCGTACGACACCGGGTCGCGGTTGGATCCGGAGGCCACGAGCGTTTCCTTTTCCAGGCCGTTCGCGTCGTAGATCACGGAGGCGATGCCCAGAGGTGTGACGGTCAGCGTATCGGCCGGCGGCGCCGTCTTGATGATGCCC
>JAGDDE010000021.1 GCA_017958185.1 Lachnospiraceae bacterium
GTGGTCCAGATACGCTTCCGGATCGACGGAGAGATCCTCCTTCACCGGGATCTCCCGGTACGGGACGCCGTTTAAGGCGGCAATGACCGGGTAGAAGCCATAGGTGATATCCGGGAAAGCCAGGGGATGCTCCGCATCGCCGAAGGCCAGAAAGGCGAAATTGAGCACTTCATCCGAACCGTTGGTGAGAATCAGCTGATCTTCGTCCAGAGAAAAGCGGTCGGCCAGGGCCCGGAGCAGGTCGCGGGCATCAGGATCCGGATAGAGTTCCAGCCGGGCAGCGGCCCGGGCGGCCGCCTCGATCACGCCGGGAGCCGGCGGAAAGGGCGATTCGTTCGTGTTCAGTTTGATATACTGCCGTTCGCGGGGCTGTTCGCCGGGCGTATAGGGCGTAAAGGAAGCCAGACGGCTGCTTAAAAATCGGCTCATGATCCCTCCCTGACGCGGATCAGCGCGCTTTCCGCGTGAGCGGTAAGGCCTTCGTTTGAGGCAAAGACGGCGATGTCCGGAGCCACGCGCGCAAAGGCTTCGGGCGTGAAATACGTGAACTGGGTCTTTTTCACGAAATCATCCACGGAGAGCGGGCTCGAGAAGCGGGCGGTGCCCAGCGTGGGGAGCGTGTGATTGGGGCCGGCCAGGTAATCGCCCAGCGCTTCCGGGCAGCTGCGGCCCAGAAACACGCTGCCGGCATGCTTAACAAGGTCAAAGAGCGGGAAGGGGTCGTCCGTCATGATCTCCAGGTGTTCGGGCGCCAGTTCGTTGGAAAGCGCCACGGCCCGCTTCAGATCTTTCGTAAGGATGATCTTCCCGTTGGTGTCGATCGAGGTCCGGGCGATCCCGGCGCGGGGGAGCTGCGGGAGCTGCCGCTCCAGTTCGTCCCGCACCGCCAGGGCCAGATCTTCCGAATCGGTGATGAGGACGGCGGTCGCCAGACGGTCGTGCTCAGCCTGGCTGAGCAGGTCGGCGGCGACGTGCGCCGGATCGGAGGCGCCGTCCGCGATGACCAGGATCTCGCTCGGGCCGGCGATCATGTCGATCGCCACGCGGCCGAAGACCTGTTTTTTTGCCTCCGCCACGAAGATGTTGCCGGGCCCGACGATCTTGTCCACGCGGGGGACCGACTCGGTGCCGTAAGCCAGGGCGGCTACGGCCTGTGCGCCGCCGGCTTTAAAGATGCGGTCGACGCCGGCCTCGCGGGCGGCGGCCAGCAGCGCGGGACGAAGCTTCCCGTCCGGGCCGGGCGGCGAGACCATGATCAGTTCGCCTACGCCGGCGAGTTTGGCCGGGATCGCGTCCATCAGTACGGTCGAGGGATACGCGGCGGTCCCGCCGGGCACATACAGCCCCACGCGGTCCAGCGGCGTGACCTTCTGGCCCATCAGCCGGCCGTCCCCTTCCGAAAGGAGAAAACCGGTGCGCAGCTGCCGGGAATGGAAGCGGCGGATGTTGGCGGCAGCTTCCTTCAGCACGCGGCCCAGGTCCGGGTCGACGGACAGAACGCCCTCTTCCCATTCTTCCGGGGTGACTTCGGGCGAGCCGAGGAAGGCTTTATCAAACAGGAGCGTATATTCCAGGAGAGCGGCATCGCCGCGGGTGCGGACGTTTTCCAGGATCTTGGATACGGCAGCGGAAACATCGGCAGCGGCCGTGCTGCGGGCCAGGATCTCCTCGCGGGAGACTTCTCCCTCTTTCAGAATGCGGATCATACACGCTCCTTCTGCGCAGCGAGGCGCCGGATGACCCCGCTGATCGCGGCGGTCTTGAAGGCATAGCCCGAAGGGTTGGCGATCACTCGGGCGGAGATCGGTGCGATCTCGGACAGCACCGCCAGATCATTTTCCCGTAAGGTGGTGCCGGTCTCCACGATATCGACGATCACGTCCGAAAGCCCCAGCAGGGGCGCCAGCTCAATGGAGCCGTTCAGGTGGATGATCTCGATGTTGCGGCCGAGGCCGGCGTAGTAGGTATCGGCGATATGGGAAAACTTGGTCGCTACGCGCAGGGTCTGTCCGGGCGCCGGCGTGAAAGCCGCCGGGCCGGCGACCGCCATGCGGCATTTTCCGAGCCCCAGATCGAGCAGTTCATAAACATTCGGTTCGTATTCCAGCAGGATGTCTTTTCCGGCCACGCCCAGATCGGCGGCGCCGCGCTCCACGTAGATGGCCACGTCAGAGGGTTTGACCCAGAAGTAGCGCAGACGGTTGACGGGATCCTCCAGGACCAGTTTGCGGCTGGAGGCTTCCTGCACGGGCGCTCCATAGCCGGCGGCGGCAAAGAGCGAAAGCACTTTGTCCCCCAGACGGCCCTTGGGCAGCGCCACATTGATCCAGTCCTTTTCCGGCGCTGCAGCGGCGGGCGAGAACAGTTCCGGCTGATCCAGATAGACCGCAAAGCCGGCGCCGCGTTCGCGGCGGCCCATGCGCGCCAGCAGACGGTCATACTGTCCGCCGGAGAGAACGCTGCCGGGAACGCCCCGTACGAAGCCCTGGAAGATCAGTCCGTTATAATACCGGGTATTGCCGGCCACGGAAAAATCGATGCGCAGGAGCCCGGGCAGCCGGGCATCGGCACCTTCCAGCACGCGGGCCAGTTCCCGGGCGCTCTCTTCGGCGCCGGTCCCCTCGACCAGCGGAAGCAGGCGGGGCAGGACCTCGCGGGGCGGCCCGCTCAGACCGATCAGCGCAGCCAGCCGCGCGGTCTCGGCAGCGGGAGCGCCGGAGGCGGCGCACAGGCCGCGGATGCCGGATTCGCTCTTTTCCGCGCAGGCTTTGCGCACGGCGGCCTCGGCTTCCGGAGCAAGTCCCAGCCGGGCGATCAGGGCGGAGAGCAGATCCAGATGAGAGACGCTCAGCACGCAGTCCGGCGAAAGGACGGAAAGGCTCCGCGCGGCCAGCTCGGTGAGCTGTGCCAGCTGCTCCGTGTCCAGACAACCCAGGAATTCGACGCCTGCCTGCGGGATCTCGCGGAAGCGCCCGTCCGGTCCGGCCACACGGTAGACGTTTTCATGGTAGCTGAGGCGGAGCGTCTCGCCCGCGGGGACGGGACGCGTGCTGCGGATCAGCGAAAGCGTCACATCCGGTTTCAAGGCCATCAGCCGGCCGCTGGTATCGGTGAAACTGATGATGTTTTCGGAGATCAGAAAGTCTTTATAGCGGGAATACAGATCGTACTCCTCAAATTTGCTCATACGGAACGGCTCGCAGCCGCTGGCGGAAAACAGCTCCCGCAGGGCAAGGACGGCCTTTTCTTCCCGGGTCAGGAGGGCTTCGATACTCATAGGGTCTCCTCCGCAAGGCGGTCCAGCAGGAGACGGTAGCCTCCGCTGCCGTAACGCAGGCAGCGGCTCACGCGGCCGATGGTGGCCGTGCTGAGACCGAGTTCCTGAGAGATCGTCTGGTAGCTTTCGCCCCGGTCGAGCCGGCGGGCGGCCTCGAGGCGCTGGGAAAGATCGGTCAGTTCCTTGATGGTGCAGATATCCTCCAAAAAAGCCGCGCACTCCTCCGGCGTTTCAAGACGCAGGATGGCAGTGAAAAGCTGTTCTTTTCCGGGAATAGGCAGATCGGACAAGGGAAAACCTCCTTCGGATGATAAAGGTACAGGCGCCGGCCCGGGATCCGGGCGGCATGTCAGCATGTTAGCATAGTAAAGCGGTAAAGTCAAGCGCCTGAGCAAAATTTTTTTTGAAAAATATGGGGGAATTCTCCCCGAGAGGGGTGGAAAAAACTTGCGTTTGTTGTACAATGCTGAAAGCAGCGCCCGGATAAGGGACTGCCGGAGCGCTTCCGGGAAAGCGAAGGCGCCCCGGAGAAAAGCAGAAGCGCCGGCGGGACAGATACAGACCGCAGGGAAAGCAGAGGAGCCGGCGGGAACAGACGTAAGAACGCAGGGAAAGGAGCAGCCCATGGCAGCGGAAAGACTCAAATACATCACTGCGGTGGTCCTGTACGGGACCATCGGCATGTTCCTGCGCTTTACAGGACTGCCGGCCGAAGTCGTGGTCCTGTGCCGGGGCAGTATCGGTTCGGCTGTCATCCTGCTAGCGCTGCTGGCCCGCGGAAGGCGGCCGGACAAAAAAGCGATCCGCGCCAACCTGAAACTGCTGCTTGCCTCCGGCGTGCTGCTGGGGCTCAACTGGATCTTCCTGTTTGCTGCTTATCTGGTGACGACGGTAGCCATCGCCAGCCTCTGCAACTATCTGGCGCCGGTGCTGGTGATCCTGGCGGCCCCGCTCTTCCTGCGGGAAAAACTGGATGTGCGCAAACTGCCGCTGCTGGCGCTGGCGCTGCTGGGCATCGTATTCGTGTCCGGGCTGGGAGAAGGCGGAGCCAATGTGCCGGGCATCCTGCTGGGACTGGCGGCCGCGCTGTGCTTTGTGGGACTGGTGCTGCTCAACCGCCGCATGCAGGGGATCGAAGCACTGGATAAGGCCGTGATCCAGCTGGCCGTTTCGGCGCTGACGGTGCTGCCTTACGTACTGATCCGCAATCTTGGGACACCGCTTACCATAACGCCCGGCGGCGCGCTGATCGTGCTCATGCTGGGCGTGGTGCATACGGGATTTGCCTACTGCCTGTATTTCAGCGGGCTGAGCAGGCTGCCGGTGCAGACGGTGGCGATCCTGGGCTATCTGGAGCCGGTCGTTTCCGTGTTCTGTTCGGCGTTTTTCCTGCGGGAACCGCTGTCGCCGCTCGGCTGGCTGGGCGCCGGGCTGGTCATCGCCGCTGCGCTGATCAGCGAGATCCTGCCGTCGCCCAAAGAAAAAGAAAAGGAGAAAAGCCTCCCGTGAAAGTCCTGTTTATCGGCAACAGCCACACGTATTTCAACGATATGCCGGAACTGTTCGCCCGGTTTGCCGAAATGGCCTCCGGAGAAAAGCCGGAGACCGTCATGCTGTCCTACGGCATGCGCGACCTGGCCTGGCATTGGCAGGAATACTTTGCTCTGCGGTTCAACCTTCTTTACGGAGGGTATGATTACTGTGTCTTCCAGCAGGCGGCGCATCCGTATCCGCCGGCGGAGTCTACGCTCGAATACGGGAAGAAGATCATTGACCTGTGCCGCAGGGTGCAAACCGTGCCGGTAGTCTATATGACCTGGGCCGAGGAGCGTCTTCCGGAAAACCAGCAGAAAATGATCGATACCTGCCGGAGGCTGGCTTCGGAAGGAGCGATGCTTGCCCCGATCGGAGAGGTGTGGCAGGCGGTGCGCCGCGAATGCCCGGACATAAAACTGTACTACGGCGACGGAGAGCATGCCGGCGTCTACGGAGTTTTTCTGATCGCGGCAGTGCTTTGCCGGCTGCTGACCGGCCGCCTGCCGCAGGATGTCTCCGGGATCGGACTGGATTTTCTGCAGGGGATGACCGTCGATCTGGATCATGACCCGGCCGTGATCGAAGATAAAGACCGGATCCCCGTGCCGCTCGATAAAGAGAAGACAGACCGGATCCTGGCGGTCATCCGAAAGATGATGCCGGAAGAGGGAAAGGGGACCTGAGTTTTGCGGGGAAGAAGGCGGTCGATCCGCGGCAGCTTCAGCTTTGCCGGATGATCTCCGCCGGAGACATACGGGAGAGAAAACGTAAAGGAATCACGGAAGCGAGGATCGTCAGTGCAAGCGTCGCCAGAAGCTGCAGAGCAAACAGCCGGTGGTTCCAAGGAAGAATGGAATACAGATTCTCCGTGAGGCGGCTCTGATACAGCCGGTTGATAAAAAGAACGAAACCGGCGGCAGACAGAAGTCCCAAAAGCAGAGACAGCGCATACACCAGCAGAGTGATACAAAGGAAGATCTGTGAAACGTCCCGGGAAGACGCGCCCAGCGCGCGAAGGATACCGACGCTTCGCAGGTTTTTCTTTATAGACAGAGAAATATAATATACCAGCAGGGCGGCGGCAAGCAGAGAGACCAGTACAGCCAGGACCGTCAGCACAGGGGAAACCTCCCGAAGGATCAGGCGGAAAGAGGCGATCTGCCGGGCGGCAGGTTCTTCAAACTGCAGAGACTGGGCGAGCGCGGAACGGACAAATGAGTCATACCGGGACAGGGAGGAGCAGTCGACCGCATATCCGTCATAATAATGATCCGTACCGTACAGGCGGAGGAGAACTTCCCATGATCCCGGGGAAATAAGAACGTCGGGATCCGTGGAAGCAGATTCATATACCCCGGCAATGACGATCCCGCCGGGAAAAACAGCGGACAGATCGACGGCGTCAGAATAACAGCTTCCGTAGCGGTCAGCGTGACTGTTCAAAAAATCATATCGCAGGGATCGCTCCGAGAAGGCAGGCTCCGAAATCGGGATCTGGTTTTGCTGTGCAAATTGCCTTGATACCAGTATCTCCGAAGGGCCGGAAGGCAGCTTTCCCGCAACCAGAGCAACAGAGGACGGATCCTTCAGCCCACCGAAAGACAGTGTCCCGGCAGAAGAAAAATACCGGGTCTCATAAGAAGAGAGCAGAAAATTGGAATAGGGAAGACGAAGTGTCTCCAGCGCGGCCAGGTGGCGGAGACGGAAGGCATCGGTCGTGACAGCCACGTTATACCGATAGGAAAAGTAGTACAGTGTATACATGGAAGAATGGCTTTGCAGTTTGTCTTCCAAAGAGTATTCAAGGTAGTCGGTGGCAAGGATCCCGGCCACTGTCATAGGAAAACGATCGTAGAGCACCGTGTCGCCCGGAGAAACTGCCAGTTGTTTGGCCAGATAATCCGTCAGGCAGATCTCGGAATCCGTCTTAGGGAGGGAACCTTCTTTCAAAGGAAACGGAGGATCGTTTTCCGCGGAAAGAAAGTACACGGTCGTGTCCGGAAAAAAACGGACGCCGGACAGAGCCGGATCAGTAGTGAGAAGCACGCCTTTCTTCAGTCCGATACGTTTTTCACTTCCGGCTGCGCGGTCGATAGCCGCCGCAAAAACCGGGCCGCTTTGCAAATCGTGCGAAACGGTATCCATCAGACCGTTTTCGTAGGACACGGGCAAGGCCGGAGGCAGAACGGAGGGACGATACCGGTTAAAATAAGCGCTAAGGACCAGACCCTCTTCATAGGCTGAGAAAAAAAGTGTAATGGTCAGAAGCAGAAAGGACAGGGAAAGCAGCAAAACGGTAAGGATCAGATGAAACAGTCGCCGCTGCGCAAACTTACCTGCAAAAAACAGGCTGTCAGATAGGGATAGCCTGCGGGTCGTTTTCATTGGTGCGGAGAGGCCGGAAGTTTGTGTGACGGACGCCGGTTCCGAGATAGCTGCCGCAGAGCCGGGATCCCCGGGAGGCGCGGTTTTGACCACAGGGGCCTGAATAGAGATAGTCACATCGGAAACTTTCGAATAAAGTAGTTCCGACAGCGCTTCAAGCAGGCCTGAGGGTTCCGAATACTCCGTGACAGCAGGGCGCGAGTCAGCCGTTGTTGTAACAGAAAGGCGGTAGGAAGCGAAACGGTCACATCCTTTTGCCGCAGAAGCTGAGACCGTTTTTCCTTCAGAAAGGGTAATCACACCATCTGCGAAGGTGCCGGCCGCGTCAACGTCGTGGGTGACGGCAATGACGAGCCGGGAACGGGACAGGGCCTTTAAAAGAGTAAACACAGCTCTTCCGGAAGCGGGATCCAGATCGCCGGTCGGTTCATCGGCAAAAATGACGGAAGGATCTTTGATCAGAGCACGGGCAATGGCGACCCGCTGTTTTTCTCCGCCGCTGAGTTCTGCTATGGGCCGATCTTCATATCCCGGCAGATCGACCTGGCGAAGCACATCAGAAATCTGCCGGGTGTTCATCTCCGTCAGCTTCGTGCCGGTCTCCTGAAGAGCAAGAGCGATCGCAAGATTCTGTGAAACCGTAAGATCAGGGAGCAGGTTGTTTTCCTGGAAGATAAAACCGACGTTCAGATTACGGTAGTGATCCAATTCTCCCGGAGACATGTCTGACAGGTTATAGTTATCAAAGGATATTTCACCGACAGAGGTATGCTCCAGCCCGCCGAGCATATTCAAAAGGGTGGTTTTTCCGCTTCCGCTTTTCCCGAGAATAAAGAAGAAACCGGAGTCAGGGAAAGCAAAAGAAAAATGGTCGACGGCCGGGACCACGCTCCCGGCGTATTGTTTGGTGATTCCCTTAACGATAAGCATAACGGACTCCTGTTTCAGCAAGAAAGGGGGAAATGTCCTCAAGCCGCAGAGGAAGCAGAATGGAGACCCACGGCAGATAAGGTTAATGATTGGCCCGGATGAGAGCTTCCAATTGATAGGTGAGCGTATCTCCGAGGATATACGGATTGTTTTTCATGATGGTTTCAGACTGCGTTTTCCAGAAACCGACGGTACGAACGACGCGGCCGAGTTCGTTGGTAAAGGAAACGCATAAACCGTCCGGATCGCTGACGCTGTATCCGGGACCGTTCCACGCAGAAAGATATTTGGTGCCAAAGTAGAATACAGAATATCCTTCGTCATAGATCAGACGGCGGATCAGTTCGATTTCTTCTTCTGTCAGCCTGACGGTATCTTTCCGGTCTTCAATGACTAAAACAGAATAAGACCGGCCTTCTATGCGCCGGACCGTTTCTGCTGTCAGAGAATCCAGTTTTCTGATGGGAATATCGATTTGAAACAGAATGTCTTCGCCGAGAAGCATAAGATCCGGCGGATAACGGTTCACGAGTTCGGCAGCATCCCGGATGGAAGTCCGGTTCTCGTTAAAAGGCGGAAACGAAATGACATCAAATGCCAGAAGCACGCCCAAAACGAGCCCCATAGCGATCAGAGAAATAAGCGCGATTTTCATCCAGCGTTTCATGGAACTTGACCTCCGTACTACGTTTGCGCCTATCAATAGGTAAAGATGAAGTCATAGAACTGAATGCCGCCGGCCATCTGGAAAGTTGAAAAAGCCCAAAACCCAGGCGGAGCATTGTAAATTTCATAAGTGATCCAACGCGCTATCGATAAGGGAAAACGCAAGGTTTTTTTCATTTATGGACTTCCAACGTACAAAAACATAGACTGATCGGTGACAGGCGCAGTATATAATACACGAGTTAAAAAGTCAAAGAGTTCTTGATTGTGAAAGTTAAAAGATGAAGCGGCAGAAACCGATCATTCGACTTGGATCAGGCAGCCAAAAGAGAGAGCCTCATGGACCATGCGGCTCTCCTTTTTAGGGCGCTTTCGGTGACCGTTTCAGACCATACGGTCTACGGCACACAGAAAGGATCATCAGTGATTCCACTCGTAGTATCTTACATTCAGCTGGTACAGGGTGACCACCTCATACCGGGGGCTTTCGATGCCGTCTCCCTTAGGAAAATAGAGTGTGATCCGGGGATTCTCAAAAGGATAAATGATCAGCCGGGTCCCGTCCTCCGTTCCCTGCAGCCAGTAGATCATCAGCGTCTGGCCGCTGCCATATCCCCAGTCGGGGTATGGCTGAATGGCCGAGACAGCTTCGATGAACTCCTGGAAAGGCAGATTCCGCGCGTAAAGCGCCTGGACATCCGCCAGTGTGAGGCGCCGGCTGTCAGCCGGGATCTCGCCGGAAGCGACAGCCGCCTGCCAGATATAGCCGGAAGCCTTCAGCGCATCAATGGGATCCGTGATGACCGGCGGCTGCCGTCTTTCCTCAAGTTCGGGGTTTTGCGCGTCGATTATAGCGTAATAATCATTTAAGAACTCTTCTTTGACACTGCCGTCCGGGTTGAGCATATACGCAAACTGGGACCAGTATTCCTCGTATCTCTGCTGCTCCAGTTTTTGACGTTCTTCTGCTTCGTTTTCTTTATCCGCCGTCTGAATGGGAGCCGGCGGTGCGGCCCAGCGGTCGGCCAGTGTCCAGACAGCCAGGCTGCCGGCGATGAGAAGCACCGCCGTCGCGGCCAAAATAATGATATGCGATTTT
The DNA here is from genome assembly GCA_017958185.1 of Lachnospiraceae bacterium. Lineage (GTDB taxonomy): Bacteria > Bacillota > Clostridia > Lachnospirales > Lachnospiraceae > UBA6987. The sequence continues at coordinate 9,894 of JAGDDE010000021.1, forward strand.
TTCATGATTTTTCTCCTCAGTAGATTTCGATCAGGTATCCGGAGGTCAGTACGCCCAAATTCCGGACAAGAAGGTAGTAACGCAGGCCGGAGGACAGGTACTGCTCAACGCAGAACATGTCATCTCCGCTGTTTTGAGCCAGCAGAGTCCCGTACATATCGTAGATCTCACAGGAAATGCCTTCCCAGGAATCGGTGGTTATCCAGACGTAGTACAGTCCGGAATACACGATGTCGTAGTAGAAAATGTCTTCATCTGTACTGAAGTCAAGGCGTCCGGTCACATAAGCAGCGTTTGCGGAAACTGCCTGGCAGAAGTAATCTCCCGCCACATCGTCTTCCGCAAAAAGGTGTTGGGGAAGGCCGGCGCCGGCCGTGTTGAAATGAGGGTGATCGAGAACAGCATCCCGGGTCACGACGAAGAATTTTACACAGCCGCCGGTGTAGATCCCCGTTGCTGCCAGGGAACGGATGTTGCTGTTGGTAAGCACCTGCTGGCTTCCGGGAGCACCGAAAGACAGATTGGTGACATAGGAAGAACCCGGTTTATGCGACCAGGTGCCGTCATTATGCTGCATGTAAAAATGATAATCGCAGGTTCCGGCGACAACAGCGATGAGCCGGTTATAGGAGCCGAACTGGGCGACAACAGAGGTGTCCGGCACATACTCCACGACCGAATAGCCCAGACGCGACGCGTCCAGCTGCATATTATAGACCAGATCGGCCATGGTATCGGCCGGAATGCCGTAGACCGGCGTGCGCACGAGGCTTCTGTCGGCGGCGGAAGCGAAATCTCCGGGCTGCTGAAGGCAGCCCGCAAGGCCGCCGCCGGGAGCAAGAGTCATCGTTGCCTGACCGAACAACACAAAGCGCAGGGCATATCCGTAGCAGTTCATTTTAAACTGGATGGCATCCGTCTGATCGCCCACGGCCAGCGCGGGACCGGAGTAGTTGAATTTGTCCGGGTCATATTCGGAATAAAACGGATTGGGCGTGCCGGAAAAAGACCCGGAGCGAGAGCCGGCCTGTCCGGCCGGATCGATGTCAAGGCTCGTTGGCGCTGCGAAGCATCCCAAGGACGCCGCCAGCAGAAGAAGCAGCGACAGCATCCAGACAAATATTTGTTTTTTTACTTTACAGCAGACCAAATGTGTCACCCTCCTTTCTGCAGAACATCACGGTCGAAAAGACCCTAACCCACTATCTGTATAACATAAGAAAGAGCAAATGTCAACAAAAAAGCGGACAACTGCCCGCTTTTTTGAAGAATCATGAAATAAAGTGTCGAAAGCGTCTGCATTTATGCGCGCAGCAGATAAGCGAAAAGCAGACGGTACGTATTGCGCAATCCGTCTAAATGAGTACGCTCGTAGCCGTGACTGTTGGCCGTGCCGGGACCGATGGCAGCATGGCGGACATCGTGACCGGCCACGATGCTGGTGTCGCCGTCAGTGCCGTAATGGGGCGTAAAAATATCCATGACAAAGTCTGCTCCGCAGGCAAGTGCGGTCTCCCGCAGTTCATTGGTCAGTTCCCAGTGATAGGGGAAGCGGGAGTCTTTGGCGAAGATCGACACCTTTCTTTCATCGGAATTCTGGCGCGGGCCGGTGGGTGCGATATCGACGGAAAGGATATCTTTTACGTCTGCCGGGAGCCAGGAGGTGCCGTGCCCGATCTCTTCATAGACGGCAAAATACGCGTAGACTTTTCGCGGCAGGGCCAGTCCCTGCTGCCGGATCTCCCGCAGTACTGTCAGCAGGACGGCCGCGCAGGCCTTATCGTCGATGAACCGGGATTTGATATACTCCCCGGCACGCACGAAGCGGGGGTCCAGCGCCACGATATCGCCGGTGTCGATGCCGAGGGCCCGGACATCGGCAGCGCAGCGGACGTCCTCATCCAGCACCAGACAGACGTTGGACGCAAAGTCGGGCAGTGTTTTGCGCAGTTCGTCCTCTGTCACGTGGATAGAAGCCGGCGTGCGGCAGATGCTGCCGCTGTAGACGCGTCCGTCCCGCGTATAGACACGGGCGTTTTCCGTCACACAGTAGAAGGGGTACAGTCCGCCGACCGGACACAGATTCAAAGTGCCGTCCGCGTTGACGTAACGGACCATGAGCCCGATATCGTCCAGATGGGCGGTGACGGCGAGCGCGTTGCCGCTGCCGCCGGCATCGGCAATGATCCCGCCCTTGTGCGTACGGACGTAAGGAATGCCGGATTCCTCTAAAAGCCCGGCCAGAACAGCCTCCGCAGCGGCCGTATGGCCGGTCGTGGAGTCTGCGGCGAGCAGTTTCTGAAAAACAGACAGGCAGTAGTCCATATCCATGGCCGGAGCCCTCCTTTGTCGCCCGGCGCACTCAGTCCGGGACAGGTGTTTTGTAACGAAAGAGGCTGTCAGGACAGCCCGGTGATGCGGCCGGACTCATCCACGTCGATGCGCTCGGCCGCGGGATGTTTGGGAAGGCCGGGCAGGGTCATGATGTTCCCGGTCAGGACGACGATGAAGCCGGCGCCTGCCGAGACCTTGACTTCCCGGACCGTCAGGGTGAAGTCCTGCGGCGCGCCGAGCAGGGACGGATCGTCCGAAAAGCTGTACTGGGTCTTGGCGATGCAGACGGGCAGATGACCGTAGCCCAGACGGGTCAGGCGATCCAGCTGCTCCCGGGCTTTCGGCAGAAAGCGTACGTCTTTTCCGCCGTAGAGGCGGCGGGTCAGCGCCAGCACCTTTTCTTCCGGCGAGTCGGAAAGGCTGTAGGCGTAGGAGAAGGTCCCGGTGCTTTCTTCGCAGAGGCGCACGACTTCCCGGGCCAGTTCCGCGCCGCCGCGTCCGCCTTCGGCCCAGACGCGGGAGACGACGGCGGTCACGCCGGCCTGGCGGCAGGCGGAGAGGACGAGCTGTGTTTCGGCGGAGGTGTCGGCAGGGAAGGCATTCACGGCTACGATGCAGGGCAGGCCGAAGACCGTACGGATGTTGCGGATATGCCGCAGCAGATTCGGCAGGCCGCGCCTCAGTGCCTCGGGATCTTCCTGTGCGAGGGCGGACTTTGCCAGGCCGCCGTGCATTTTGAGCGCGCGCACCGAGGCGACGATCACGACCGCGTCGGGGACGAGCCCGGCTTCCCGGCACTTGATATCCAGGAATTTTTCCGCGCCGAGGTCGGCGCCGAAGCCGGCCTCCGTGACTGTGTAATCCGACAGGCGCAGCGCCAGGCGGGTGGCCATGACCGAATTGCAGCCGTGGGCGATATTGGCGAAGGGGCCGCCGTGCACGAAGGCCGGCGTGCCTTCCAGTGTCTGGACCAGATTGGGTTTCAAGGCATCCTTCAGCAGCGCGCACATGGCGCCGGCGGCGTGCAGGTCTCCGGCCGTCACGGGGCGGTCGTCATAGGTGAAGCCTACGATCATGCGGGAGAGGCGTTCCTTCAGGTCGGTGAGCGAGTCGGCCAGGCACAGAACGGCCATGACCTCGCTGGCGACGGTGATGTCGAAACCGTCGTAGCGGGGCACGCCGGCGCTGCCCTCCAGGCCGTCTACGAGCACGCGCAGCTGCCGGTCATTCATATCCAGGCAGCGCCGCCAGGTGATCTTGCGCAGATCGATGCCCAGCTCGTTGCCCTGTTTGATATGGTTGTCCAGCAGGGCGGCCAGAAGATTGTTGGCGGCCGCGATCGCGTGGAGGTCGCCGGTAAAGTGAAGGTTGATGTCCTCCATGGGGACGACCTGGGCATAGCCGCCGCCGGCCGCGCCGCCTTTGATGCCGAAGACCGGCCCGAGCGAGGGCTCACGCAGGGCGACAGCGGATTCCTTGCCGATGAAACGCAGGGCGTCGGCCAGACCGATGGAGGTCGTGGTCTTTCCTTCGCCGGCGGGCGTGGGCGTGATGGCGGTGACCAGGATCAGCTTTCCGTCGCGGCGGCCGGGCTCGCGCAGGATCTGCGGGTCGATTTTGGCTTTGGTGTGGCCGTAGGGCTCCAGGTACTCCGCACCGATATGCGCGGTCTTGGCGATCGCGGAGATGGGGCGGAGCGTGCAGGACTGGGAGATCTCGATGTCAGATAAAGGGGTCATGATGCTGCTTCCTTATAAGGGTCGATTTAGCTGAAATACCGTACGCCCGCCTCGAACATGCGGATGTCGTAATCGCCGGGCACGTTGCGGTACAGGCCGGAGCCGGTCCGTTCGCTGTGGCCCATTTTGCCGAATACGCGGCCGTCGGGCGAGGTGATGCCCTCGATGGCGTACAGGGAACCGTTGGGATTGAAATGCACGTCGCCGGTCGCAAGGCCCGCCTCGTCCACGTACTGTGTGGCAATCTGGCCGTTTTGCGCCAGCCGGCGGATCAGCGCATCTTCCGCATAGAAGCGGCCTTCGCCGTGGGAGATGGGGACGTTCACGATGTCGCCCACCTGCCGGAGGCTGAGCCAGGGAGAGAGGTTCGAGGCGATCCGCGTGCGGACGATGCGGCTCTGGTGCCGCGCGATGGTATTGAAGGTCAGGGTGGGGCAGTGCGCGTCGGTGTCGATGATGCGCCCGTACGGCACCAGACCCAGTTTGATGAGCGCCTGGAAGCCGTTGCAGATGCCGCAGATGAGGCCGCCCCGCTCGTCCAGCAGGCGGGTCACCTCTTCCTTGACGGCCGCGCTGCGGAAGAAGGCGGTGATGAACTTGCCGCTGCCGTCCGGCTCGTCGCCGCCCGAGAAGCCGCCCGGGATGAAGATCATCTGAGCCGACTTCAGCTCGCGGGCAAAGTCTTCCACGCTCCGGGCGATGCCTTCCGCCGTACGGTTGTTGATGACCGTGATGCGGGGATCGGCGCCGGCTTCGCGCATGGCGCGGGCGCTGTCATATTCGCAGTTGGTGCCCGGGAACGCCGGGATGAGCACGCGCGGGCGGGCGCTGCGCAGGTGCGGGACCGCTTTCGGCCCGCCGGTATAGGAGAATGTTTCAGCCGGGATGCCGGGATCCGGGATATTGCAGGGGTAGACGTCTTCCAGCCGGCCCTCGTAGAGGGAGAGGATCTCCGCCGCCGGGACCGATTCGCGGCCCAGCGTAAAGCGGCCGTCAGCCGTTACGCGGCCCAGCAGGAGACCTTCGGGGCACGCCCCGGTCATTTCCAGCACGAAGGCGCCGCTGCAGAGGCCGAAGAGCTCCCCGACCGTGCGGGCCGGGTCAAAGGCAAAGCCGAAGCCGTTGCCGAAGGCCATCTTCATGACCGCTTCCGCGATGCCGCCCGGGCCGGGCGTGTAGGCGGCGACGGCTTTGCCGCTGCGCAGCAGGCCGGTGACTTTGGCAAAGAGCGCCTTGAGGGACTCCGCCTCCGGGAGCCCTTCCCCGTCTTTTTCCGCCGCGAGCAGCACGACGGGATGGCCCGCCGCCTTGAATTCGGGCGAGACGGCCTCGCAGGTCTTCCCGGTGGTCACTGCGAAGGAGACGAGCGTGGGCGGGACGTCGAGCTTTTCAAAGCTGCCGCTCATGGAGTCCTTGCCGCCGATGGCGCCGATGCCCAGCCGCATCTGCGCGTCAAAGGCGCCCAGCAGCGCGGCGAGCGGTTTGCCCCAGCGCCGGGGATCGGTGCCGGGTTTCTCAAAATATTCCTGGAACGTCAGGTAAACGTCTTCAAAGGAAGCGCCCGAGGCGATCAGCTTGCAGACCGACTCGACCACGGCCAGATAGGCGCCGTGGTAGGGGCTCTGGGAAGAAAGATAGGGATCGAAGCCCCAGCTCATGAAGGAGCAGTCGTCCGTGCGGGCCTTCTCCATGCTGATCTTCTGGACCATGGCCTGGGCGGGGGTCAGCTGGTGCCGGCCGCCGAAGGGCATGAGCACCGTGCCGGCGCCGATCGTGGAGTCGAAGCGCTCCGCCAGACCGCGGCGCGAGCAGCAGGCAAGGTCCTGCGCCATGCGCCGGAGATTCTCTGCAAAACCGCCCGAAGCGCTGCGGCCGGTGAACTGCGGCTTTTCCGGGGCAATGGAGATATGCTTGTCCGCGCCGTTGGAGTTCAGGAACTCCCGGCTGATATCGACGATCTTTTTCCCGTTCCAGTTCATGACCAGACGCGGCTCTTCCTGGACGCGGGCGACCGGCGTGGCGGAGAGGTTCTCCTCTTCGGCCAGCGCCAGGAAGCGCGAAACGTCCCCGGCCGCGACGACCACGGCCATGCGTTCCTGCGATTCGGAGATGGCCAGCTCGGTGCCGTCCAGGCCCTCGTACTTGCGCGGGACCGCATTCAGATCGATGACGAGGCCGTCGGCCAGTTCGCCGATGGCGACGGAGACGCCGCCCGCGCCGAAGTCATTGCAGCGCTTGATGAGGCGGGTGGCCGAGGGATTGCGGAAGAGGCGCTGGAGCTTGCGCTCCTCCGGGGCATTGCCCTTCTGGACTTCCGCGCCGCAGGTCTCGACCGAATGACTGGTGTGGGCCTTGGAGGAGCCGGTGGCGCCGCCGATCCCGTCGCGGCCGGTCGCGCCGCCCAGAAGGATCACGACGTCGCCCGGGACAGGCCGTTCCCGGCGCACCGCGTCCTGCGGAGCCGCCGCGATCACCGCGCCGATCTCCATGCGTTTGGCCGCATAGCCGGGATGGTAAAGTTCGTCCACGATGCCGGTGGCCAGACCGATCTGGTTGCCGTAGGAGGAATAGCCGGCGGCCGCCGTTGTGACCAGTTTGCGCTGGGGCAGTTTGCCGGGGATCGTCTCGCTCACGGGGACGGTCGGGTCGGAGGCGCCGGTCAGGCGCATGGCGCCGTATACATAAGCCCGGCCGGAGAGCGGATCGCGGATGGCGCCGCCGATACAGGTGGCCGCGCCGCCGAAGGGTTCGATCTCGGTCGGATGGTTGTGCGTTTCATTCTTGAACAGAAGGAGCCAGGGCTCCGTTTTGCCGTCGGCTTCCACTTCGATCTTCACGGTGCAGGCGTTGATCTCTTCGGACTCGTCGAGCTTGTCGAGCTTGCCGTTTGCCCGGAGATACCGGACCGCGATGGTGGCCAGGTCCATGAGACAGACGGGCTTGGTGCGGCCCAGCTCCCTGCGGACGGCCAGATAGCGGTCGAAAGCCTGCTGCAGCAGTTCGTCTTCGAAGGTCACCCGGTCGATGACGGTCAGGAAGGTGGTATGGCGGCAGTGATCGCTCCAGTAGGTGTCGATCATACGGATCTCGGTGACGGTCGGATCGCGGTGCTCAGAGCGGAAATAGTCGCGGCAGAAGGCCAGATCGTCCGCATCCATGGCCAGGCCGTAGCGGCGGATGAATTCGGAAAGCTGCGGGCCTTCCATGGCGGTAAAGCCGTCCAGCGTCGGCACCGTCACGGGGATCTCGTAGTCCGTGCGGAGCGTTTCCGGCAGGCCGAGCGCCGCTTCGCGGGCTTCCACGGGGTTGATCACGTATTTTTTGATCTCCGTCAGCTCGCGCTCGGAAAGGTCGCCGTAGAGCACATAGACCTTGGCGGAGCGCACGAGCGGGCGCTCGCCGCGGGAGATGATCTGGATACACTGGGCCGCGGAATCGGCACGCTGATCGAACTGCCCGGGCAGATATTCCACCGCAAAGACGGTCGCGCCGGGGAAGGAGACTTCCTCGGAGGCGATATCGACCTGCGGTTCGGAAAAGACGGTGCGGATGGCGTAGTCGAAGAGCTCGCGGGAAAGACCTTCCGCGTCGTAGCGGTTCAGCAGGCGCACGTTCTCCAGTGCAGAGATGCCCAGCAGCGAGCGGGCGTCATTCAGCAGCGAGCGGGCCTCGGCGGCCAGTTCGGGGCGTTTTTCGACATAAATTCGATAGACCATAACTTACCTCCCGGCCTTCAGGGCGCGACGGCCGATGTCGCGGCGGTAGAAGGCATTCTCAAAGGAAATGCGCTCCGTGCGGCGGTAGGCCTCAGCCAGCGCTTCCTCCAGCGTTTCGGCCGTGGCCGTGACCCCGAGCACGCGGCCGCCGGAGGTGACCAGCCCTCCGTCCTTTTCCCGGGCGCCGGCCACGAACACGTGCGGCAGGACGTCTTCGGGGATGGTGATCCCGAATCCCTTCTGATAGGAGAGGGGATATCCGGCCGAGGCCATGACCACGCAGGCGCAGGAACCGCTTTTCCAGCGGACGGGCACTTCGGCCAGGCGGCCCTCCGTGACGGCCCGGAAGATCGTCAGAAGGTCGGTCTCCAGCAGCGGGAGCACCACCTGCGTTTCCGGATCGCCGAAGCGGCAGTTGTATTCGATGACGCGCGGGCCTTTTTCCGTGAGCATCAGCCCAAAGTACAGACAGCCTCGGAAGGTGCGGCCTTCGGCGTTCATGGCGCGGACGGTGGGCAGGAAGATCTCTTCCATGCACTGCGCCGCGATCTCTTTCGTGTAATAAGGGTTGGGGGCGATCGTACCCATGCCGCCCGTGTTCAGGCCGGTATCGCCGTCGCCCGCGCGCTTGTGGTCCATGGAGGAGACCATGGGCACCAGCGTTTTTCCGTCCGTGAAGGAGAGGACGGAGACTTCCGGGCCTGTCAGGAATTCTTCAATGACCACGGTGCGGCCGCTTTTGCCGAAGCGGTCCTCGCACATCATGGCCCGGACGGCTTCGCGGGCTTCCTCGCGCGTCTGCGCGATGATGACGCCCTTGCCGAGCGCCAGCCCGTCGGCCTTGATGACCGTCGGGAGCGGGACCGTCTCCACATAGGTCAGCGCGGCCTGCGGGTCGGTGAAGGTCTCGTAAGCGGCCGTCGGGATCCCGTATTTTTTCATCAGTTCCTTGGAGAAGGCTTTGCTGCCCTCGATGACGGCCGCGTTCGCGCGCGGGCCGAAGCACGGGATGCCCAGCGCTTCCAGGCGGTCGACCAGACCCAGCACCAGCGGGTCATCGGGCGCTACGACCGCGTAATCGATCTCGTTTTCCTGCGCGAAGGCGGTGATCCCGTCCAGATCGGTCGCGGCGATCGGCACGCAGACCGCATCGGCGGCGATGCCGCCGTTCCCGGGCAGGGCATAAATGACTTCGGCTTCGGGGTTTTCTTTCAGTTTGCGGATGATGGCATGTTCGCGGCCGCCGCCGCCCACGACGAGCAGTTTCATGAGGACCTCTTTCTGATTGCGGAAAAGGCCGGGGAGCGTCAGGCTCCCCGCCTTCTGACGATAGTTCAGTGATGGAACAGACGCATGCCGGTGAAGGCCATGGCCATGCCGTATTTGTTGCAGCAGTCGATGACCGCGTCATCGCGGATGGAGCCGCCCGGCTCGGCGATGTATTTCACGCCGCTGCGGAAGGCCCGTTCGATATTGTCGCTGAAGGGGAAGAAGGCGTCGCTGCCCAGCGAAACGCCGCTCACCGTATCCAGATAGGCGCGCTGCGCCTCTTTGGTGAAGGGCTCGGGACGGGAGGTGAAGTACTTCTGCCAGTTGCCTTCGGCGCAGACGTCCTCTTCGTTCTGGTTGATATAGCCGTCGATGACGTTGTCGCGGTCCGGGCGGCCCAGATCCGGGCGCAGCGGCAGATCCAGGACCTGATCCGCCTGGCGCAGGAACCAGGTGTCGGCCTTGCTGCCGGCGAGCCGCGTGCAGTGGATGCGGGACTGCTGGCCGGCGCCCACGCCGATGGCCTGCCCGTCCACGGCGTAGCAGACGGAGTTGGACTGCGTATATTTCAGGGTGATGAGGGCGACGATCAGGTCGCGGACCGCTTCCTTCGGCAGGTTTTTGTTTTCGGTGACCAGGTTCCCGAGCAGTTCGGGGGAGATCCTGAAATCGTTGCGGCCCTGTTCGAAGGTGATGCCGAAGACCTGCTTATGTTCCTGCGGGTCCGGCACGTAGTTCGGGTCGATCTGAACGATGTTGTAATTGCTGTTGCGCTTGGTCTTTAAAACGGCCAGCGCCTCGATTGTATAGCCGGGGGCGATCACGCCGTCGGAGACTTCCCGCTTGATGAGCCGGGCGGTCGCCTCGTCGCAGACGTCGGAGAGCGCGACCCAGTCGCCGAAGGAGCACATGCGGTCCGTGCCGCGGGCGCGGGCGTAGGCGCAGGCCAGCGGAGAGCGGTCGAGATCGGGGATATCGTCCACGAAGCAGGCCCGTTTCAGCTTATCGGACAGCGGGATGCCCACGGCAGCCGAGGTGGGGCTGACGTGCTTGAAGGAGGTGACGGCCGGCAGGCCCAGCGCCTCCTTGAGTTCCTTTACCAGCTGCCAGGAGTTGAAGGCATCCAGAAAGTTGATATAGCCCGGGCGTCCGCTCAGGATGGTCACGGGCAGTTCGCTGCCGTCCTGCATGTAGATGCGGGCCGGTTTCTGGTTGGGATTGCAGCCGTATTTGAGTTCGAATTCTTTCATGGAAGGCTCCCCTCAGCAGTTTTTATTGATGATGCGGGTCTCGGTGGCCCCGTCGGCAAGATCGGTCAGGCAGACATACAGGGAAATGCGGTTGCTTTCGTTCAGAGCGTTCCAGATCTCCGCAGCGATCGCGTCGATATCGCTGCCCAGGCAGACGCGCTCCGGCTCGCCCTGGAAGGTCGGGATGGGGTTCCCGTCGCAGACATAGGTGTGCAGGAAGTGTCCCAGGCCGGCGGCGGAGGGGTAGGAGAAACTGTAGCGGGCACAGGCGCTCCCGCACGCGTCCAAGCTCTTCAGAATGCTCATGCGATAGGAAAAATCACCGTTTTCAAACGTCAGCATCCCGCTGATGCGGGGCGTGAAGTTGGGAGCGTCGGGTTCGAATTCGCGGCTCTCCAGGGCTTCTTCAAAGGTTTTTCCGGCCTGAAGGCCTTCCCATACGGTGTCCGTCTGGTCGCCGTTGGTCACGATCAGATGATTCGCGAAGCGGCGGACAGCGGCGTAGATGATCAGGCTGGGATCCTGGACCCGGGAGGCGTCGAACGGCTCGGTGAAGATCTCCCCGTTCTTTTCGGTAAAGATACGGTTGCGGCTGTTGACGCTGCGGCCCATGATGAAGTAGGCGGCGACGGCCTTTTTGCCGTCGGCGGTCCGGCCGATCACGATGCCCCGTCCGGGATAGGTGTTGCCCTCCAGCAGCTTTGTGATGCTGTAGCTCCGGTAGATGTCCATGTCAGTGCTCCTTTTCTTTTTCTTCGATGATCTTTGCGCAGAGCATTTCGGCGGCGGCGGGAAGGATCTTCCATTCGGCCTGCCGCATGACGCGGCGCTGCAGGCGTTCGGGCGTATCGCCCGGGCGTATCCGGACGGCTTTCTGGAGGATGATCTCGCCGCCGTCGGGGATCTCGTTGACAAAGTGCACGGTGGCGCCGGTGATCCGGACGCCGCGCGCCAGCGCGGATTCGTGGACCTTCAGCCCGTAATAGCCCTCGCCGCAGAAGGCGGGGATCAGGCTGGGGTGCACGTTGATGATGCGCCCCGCGAAATGTTCGGTGAAGCGGGGGCTCAGAATGGCGAGAAAACCCGCCAGGATGATCAGATCGGCGCGGGCTTCTTCCAGCGCGGCGGTCAGGCTGCGCTCGAAAGCTTCCCGGCCGTCCGGCCCGCTTTTCAGTACCGTCATGGCCGGCACGCCGGCGCGGCGGGCGCGTTCCAGGGCAAAAACGCCGCTTTTGTTGCTGATGACCAGCACGATCTCGCCGCTTGCGAGAGTGCCGTTTTCCTGCGCATCCAGCAGGGCCTGCAGATTGGTGCCGCCGCCGGAGACCAGCACGGCGATACGGGCTTTCTTGTCGGGCATGGCTGTTTTCCTTTCGGGAAAGCACAGAGACCGGCGCGGGAGCTTCCTGCGCCGGGCACTGCGGTGGGATTATTCGAGAACGATCTTTTCGTCGCCGGCAGCGATCGTGCCGATGAGATAGGGATCTTCGCCGGCCACCCGCAGGATGGCCAGGGCGCGGCCGGCCTGGGCGGCAGGAACGATCACGCTCATGCCGACGCCCATGTTGAATGTGTTGAACATGTCGCGCTCCGGGATGTTCCCGGACTTCTGCAGGAGACGGAAGATCGGCGGGATCTTCACGGCGTCCCTGCGGATGCGGGCACACAGGCCCTCCGGCACCGACCGCGGGATGTTTTCGTAAAAACCGCCGCCCGTGATATGGCTGATGCCCCGGACGTCGATGTCCTCCAGCAGCGCCAGAATGGGCTTTACGTAGATGCGGGTGGGGGTGAGCAGGGCTTCGCCCAGCGTCTGTCCCAGGTCCGGCACAAAGCGGTCCAGATCCGTGTTTTCAACGTCGAACACCTTGCGCACCAGCGAATAGCCGTTGGAGTGAAGGCCGCTCGAGGGCAGGGCCAGGATCACATCGCCCGGCTGCATGCGGCTGTTGTCCAGCACGCGGGCCCTGTCAACGGCGCCCACCGAAAAGCCGGCCAGGTCGTAGTCATCGGCCGCCATGGTGCCGGGGTGCTCGGCCGTTTCTCCGCCGATCAGGGCGCAGCCGGCCTGCACGCAGCCCTCCGCCACGCCGGAGACCAGCAGCGCCACCTTTTCCGGATCGTTTTTCCCGATGGCGATGTAGTCCAGGAAGAAGAGGGGCCTGGCGCCGCAGCAGATGATATCGTTGACGCACATGGCTACGCAGTCGATGCCGACGGTGTCATGCCGGCCCATCAGCTGCGCGATGCGCTGCTTGGTGCCCACGCCGTCGGTCCCGGAGACCAGAACCGGCTCTTTCATGCCCGAAAGGTCGGGCTGAAAGAGGCCGCCGAAGCCGCCGATCCCGGAGACGACCCCGGGGATGAACGTGCGCTGCACGTGCTTTTTCATGAGTCTGACGCCTTCGTAGCCTGCTTCGATATTGACGCCGGCCGCGGCGTAGGAGGCGGAATGGGAGAGTGTGCTCATGGGCGGTTATTCCTTTCCGTTCCAGCAGTAGGTGCAGAGTTCGCAGGCGGGCAGGCCGATGGCCTCCACGACGCCCTCCAGAGACTGGAATTCCAGCGAGGCCAGATGCAACTCGTCCGCGATGGCCCGGCGCAGGGCTTTCCCGCGCTCCGTCGACGCGTCGCTGTATTCGTCCAGATGTTCAAACCCTTCCTTCCCTTCCAGTTCCATGATCACGCGGCGGGAGATCAGGTCCATGGCGCTGTTGGAACGGGAGAAGTTCAGGAACTTGCAGGGGAAGAGGATCGGCGGGCAGGCGGAGCGCATGTGCACGGCCGTCGCGCCGTTCTCGTACAGGAATTCGACGGTCTCCCGCAGCTGGGTCCCGCGGACGATGGAGTCGTCCACAAAGAGAAGGTTGCGGTCCTTGATCAGGGAATAGACCGGGATCTGCTTCATTTTGGCGATCTTGTTGCGGTCACTCTGGTCCGAAGGGATGAAGCTCCGCGACCAGGTGGGGGTGTACTTGATAAAGGCGCGCGCATAGGGAATGCCGCTGCGGTTCGCGTAGCCGATCGCGTGGGGCGTGCCGGAGTCCGGAACGCCGCCCACGTAGTCGACAGGCTCATCGAAGCCGGCGGCCCTGTCGTTGTCGGCCATGATCTCGCCGTTGCGGTAGCGCATGGCCTCGACGTTGATCCCCTCATAGTCCGAGGTGGGATAGCCGTAGTAGGTCCACAGAAAGGCGCAGATGCGCTTCTCCGGACCGGGAGGCGCCAGCTGAGTGTATCCGTCCGGGCGCACCTCCACGATCTCGCCGGGGCCGAGGTCGCGTTCGTCCGTGAAGCCCAGCTTCTGATAGGCAAAGGTCTCGAACGATACCGCCCAGGCATCGCTGCGCTTTCCCAGGTGTACGGGCAGGCGGCCGAAGCGGTCGCGCGCGGCGAGCAGCGTGCCGTCCTCCTTCAGGATGAGCACCGAGGCCGTCCCGTCGATGATCCGCCCCGCGTGCAGGATCCCGTCGACCAGATTGTCCTCCTGGTTGATAAGGGCCGCCAGCAGTACAGTGTGATTCACCTTGCCGCCGGTCATGGCGTCAAAGTAGCTGCCGCTTTGGGAAAGGCATTTCTCGATCAGGGTCTCGGCGTTGTTGATCACACCGATCATGCAGATCGCGTAGGTCCCGAAACGGGCGCGCACGAGCAGCGGCTGCGGATCGTTGTCGCTGATGCAGCCGATGGCGCTCGTCCCGCACATCTCTTCAAAGACGCGCTCGAATTTGGTGCGGAACGGCGCGTTTTCGATGCTGTGGATCTTGCGCTGCAGTCCGATCGAGGGATCGTACGAGGCGATGCCGCCGCGCTTGGTGCCCAGATGCGAATGATAATCCACTCCGAAAAACACATCGGAGAGGCAGTCTGTTTTTGATGCAATACCGAAGAATCCGCCCACAAAGGCCTCCTTTGACGGATCAGGCGAAGAACAGCTCGGACAAAGTCATGGGCTGGATGTATTCGCCGTCTTTATAAACACGCATGTTGCCGGAAGCGATCTCGTCGATCAGCATCACATTGCCGTCGGCGTCATAGCCGAATTCAAACTTGATATCGTAAAGGACAAGGCCTTTTTCCAGCATATCGTCGGCAACGATCTTCGTGATCTTCTGGGTCATTTCCTTGATGGCGTCATACTGCTCGCCGGTCATGACATTCAGTACGATCAGGCCGTCTTTGGTTACCAGCGGGTCGCCCTTGGCGTCATCTTTAAAAGTCATTTCGACGTAGGCCGGCAGATCGGTGCCGGGCTCGATATAGTCGCCGTAGCGGCGGATGAAGCTGCCGACGGCCTTCAGGCGGCAGATGACTTCCAGGCCGTGACCGAAAACGCGGGCGGGGAGGACTTCCATGGTCGTCTCATTCAGGTCGGCGGAAACGAAGTGGGTGCGGATGCCGGCGGCATTGATCTTCTCAAAGTAGTAGACCGACATGCGGAGGTTGACGTCTCCCACACCCTCGATGGTCAGACCGACGGAATTTTCACCGGGATCGAACACACCGTCCTTGCCGGTGCAGTCGTCCTTGAACTTGAGCAGATAGTTGCCGTTGTCAAGGGCAAAGACGTTCTTGGTTTTTCCTGTGTAGACGAGTTTCTTTTCCATGGTTGTGTACTCCTTTGTATTTTTTAATGGGAAAAGACATGGGTTACAGGCGTTCTGCCAGCGTCGCGTCACCCGCCAGGATGGCGGAGGAGGCTTGGGCACGGCGAGCCTCCAGCTTTTCAGCCAGAGAAGGCTCCTCCAGGGAGAGGATCTGAGCGGCCAGCAGCGCGGCGTTGGCGCCGCCTCCCACCGCTACCGTCGCGACGGGGATGCCGCTCGGCATCTGCACGGTGGAGAGCAGGGCGTCTAGCCCGCCCAGACCGCCGGAGGCGCAGGGGATGCCGATGACGGGCAGCGTAGTAGCAGCGGCCAGCGCGCCGGCCAGATGGGCCGCCATGCCGGCGGCGGCAATGATCACGCCGAAACCGTTTTCCCGGGCAGAAAGGGCAAACTCCCGTGCCTCGGCAGGAGTGCGGTGCGCGGAAAAAACATGGGCCTCAAAAGGGATGTCTAGCTCGCGCAGGACATCGGCGGCTTTTCTGACGATGGGAAGATCGCTTTCGCTCCCCATGACGATCCCGACTTTTTTCATAAGATCCTCCTCGGAAAAAGTAAAAGGGTACACTTGACTCTTTATAAAAGGTACAAGTGCGCCCAGACGGTCGGCTCGATATGCGCGCCCCGTTCCTTTGCGGTTCTCCGCATGACTCCGTCAGTTGCGGGGGGCGTGTCCGGCGGAAGGTCCTTTCTGTGAGCACCAGAAAGAAAGCCCCGGACGCGTCACAGTGTATCATCCGGGCCGGTCCTTGTCAAGAAAAAAAAACACGGTTTCCGGGGCACAGGAAGGACTGAGAAGCCGGGGTATTGGCCAGCTGTCTGCCGCGCGGCGGGTTCTAAGGAGCAGACAAACCGTGGGTCCGGAAGACGAACCGTCTGCCAAGCGGGAAAAGCGGTTAAGATTCGAAAGAAAATGGCGCACAATACTTAACAATGAAAAAAGTTTAAAAAAGGACACAACAACCAGGACAGTTTCAGTGTTTTTTTTCGTCTATACAGGTGATGGGAGTTTCAGGAACCATTAGTGAATGAAGAGAGGAGGAGGACCGGCGGAGGCGTGTTCCTGACACGCAGATACAGGCGTCAGTGTCTCTCAGGAGGAAAGATTCCGAACGAAAGACTGAAGCCGCGAAAGGAAAGGAGAAGACATGGTGAAACAGACGGTGAAGGAATAGTTTAAGGCAAACAACAGTTGACAATCAGATAATGGCTGTGTATAATTTAAAATGAGGTAATTGTGTTCAGGAATTTGATTACAGAACGTACCTGCCCATATGCAACACAATGATGGAACATGGTCACACAAACCCGGGTCGTTGCCAGTTACGAACAAGTCATTGGAGGATGAAGAGACCAGGCAGCTCCTGACAAACAGCAATATCCAATCGTTGGCTAATAAAGGTCCTTATGAGAACGGATGTTTAAAGTTCTTTGTTGTCACGAGAGATGCGGTTTTGGATCATCCCCATGTTGTTGCGACCGGGACGATGGGCCCTAAAAACATATTGGAAGATGATGACACAGCGGGAGAATACTGGCAAACGGCAGTTGAATCAGCAAGTTATTACCAAACCGGACGGTTCGATTTTACTAAAGATCTGGATGTTTTTTATTTCGACTGCTTAAGCAGCGGATGGTATGAGGTCTGGATCAACACAGATTCCATGGAAGGCGTGACATGCGGAATCTATGACAGCAGTGGTTTTCTGTTAAGTGAAGAGAGCGGCGAAGACTTGATTTGTGTCGAATGCTACCTTAGCAGCGGACTCCGGTATTACCTGAAGCTTAGAGATTCGGGCGGAAACACGTCGTATTATGCAATTTCTATCTATTAGAAGGAGATATCATGAAGAAACGTTTTTACATCATTTTTGCCGTGACGGCAATGCTCCTTGTTGGCGGGCTGCTGGCTCTGGCGGGCCAGAAGCTTGCAGTGCCTTCTCGAGAGGAGCAGAAAGAGCAGGACGCGGAGCGGCATCAGGTCGCTCAGGAGAAAAACGAAGCCGCAAGGGCAGCAGAGGCCTACATGTACAATCCGGACGGAAGTGTAAAGGATGAATACCTGGAGGCATATTACGCAAAGATCTATGCGGATGATCCGACGCTGAAAGAAAACAGATATCCAGAACGGATCACGATCACGGATCCTGCCGAGCTCCTGAGAATTCGGGGCTATTTCTGGCAGCTGGCTGTTCTGGAGGGACGCATCGACGAAACGGCGCCGCGCCTGACGATGGAAGACATCCATAGAGTTTTTGCCGAAGGCCTTTCATTCCGGGAGTTCGTTGAAGCGATCCGCGCGATCCAGGCTTACCCCGACTTCGCCGGCGGCAGCGGTCTTTCTCTCGAAGAGTACTGGTTAAGCGGAACCAGAGACGGCATCAAGCTGGTGATCCGCCCGTTTGACTGGCCCGGGGCCACACTGGTGACTTATCAGGAAGACGGGACGGTGAGCGAGCTGAACCTGTACGATCTGGGCCGGGGGCCCTATTCCTGGAAGTAAGAAGAAGCGCCTGTAAAAAGGCGGCGCCAAGTCCATTGGCGGGGGTTGTGAAAACCGTGTCTTCAGGAGCGGTTTTCACAGCCCTCTTCGTTTTCACTCCGGGAACCGGCGTTGCCCGACTCAAAAACTTTTCCGGAGTCCTTGACAGGACCTGTCTGAGCCGCTATAATCCAGACAAACCAAGTCTTTAAGCTGATCCGGAGAGGTCGGCAAGATGGATCCGGCGGGGGCAGGGGCCCCTGTGCTTTGGTGCAGTCTTGTCCGCCACCGGACAGGGCTCTTTTTTTGCCGGCGGCGGAGCCTGCGTAATGCAGAGCGGCCTCTCCCGGCGCAGGGCCGCTTTGAAAGGAGTATCCGGTGGACACGAGAATGTGCAGCCAGCTTCAGAACTGGACCCCCGAGCGCGGGGATTGGTTTCGTGTTCTTACTTTGGCCGACGGCCGAAAAGTATTTGCATTTCCCGGCTTCTGCGATGTGCATGTGCATTTTCGCGAGCCGGGTTTTTCGTATAAAGAGACCATGAAGAGCGGCAGCCGCGCGGCGGCGCGGGGCGGATACACGGCCGTCTGCGCCATGCCGAATCTGGACCCGGTGCCGGACTCGGCCGCTCATCTGGAAGAAGAGCTGTCTCTGATCCGGGCCGGCGCGGTCATCCCGGTGATCCCCTACGGCGCCCTGACCGTCGGAGAGCGCGGGGAGGAGGCGGCCGATCTGGCTGCCATGGCGCCCTTCGTATGCGGCTTTTCCGATGACGGGCGCGGCGTGCAGAGCGAATCGATGATGCGGGATCTGATGGGGCAGGCCGCGCGGCTGGGCAAGGTCGTTGCGGCGCACTGCGAAGATGCCTCGCTGCTGCGCGGGGGATATATTCACGACGGAGCCTACGCCCGTGCTCACGGACATAAGGGCATCTGCAGCGAGAGCGAATGGGGCCCCATCGCGCGGGATGTGCGCCTGGCGGCCGAAACAGGCTGCGCCTACCATGTCTGCCACATTTCCTGCCGCGAGAGCGTGGAGATCATCCGCCGGGCCAAAAAAGCCGGGGTAAACGTGACCTGCGAGACGGCGCCGCATTACCTGGTCCTCTGCGACGAAGATCTGCAGGAGGACGGGCGTTTCAAGATGAACCCGCCGCTGCGCAGCCGCTCTGACCGGGAAGCGCTGCTGGAGGGGCTTTCCGACGGGACCATCGACATGATCGCGACCGACCACGCGCCGCACAGCACACAGGAAAAGGCACGGGGCCTTCAGGGGAGCGCGTTCGGCATCGTGGGACTGGAGACCGCCTTCCCGCTGCTGTACACGCAGCTGGTAAGGCAGGGCGTGATCAGTCTGAAACGGCTGATCGAGCTCATGGCGTTTGCGCCGCGGGAGCGCTTCGGGATCGCGGCAGACGGTTTTACCGTCTGGGATCTGGACGCGGAAAGCGTGATCGACCCCGGGGAGTTCCTTTCCAAAGGAAGATCGACCCCCTTCGAGGGGATGAGGGTATACGGGAGATGCCTGCTCACGGCGGCCGGGGGCCGCGCGGTGTACAGGGCGTGAGAAGGAGGATGCAATGGCAAAACGCACGGATATCAAAAAGGTACTAATCATCGGATCCGGTCCCATCGTGATCGGACAGGCGGCGGAATTCGACTATGCCGGCACGCAGGCGTGCCTGGCGCTCAAGGAGGAGGGCTATGAGGTCATCCTCTGCAATTCCAACCCGGCGACCATCATGACGGACACGTCCATCGCGGACAAGGTCTACATGGAGCCTCTGACGTTGGAATACATGGCCAAGATCCTGCGCTACGAGCGGCCGGACGCGATCGTTCCGGGCATCGGCGGGCAGACCGGCCTCAATCTGGCCATGCAGCTGGACCGCAAAGGCGTGCTGCGCGAATGCGGCGTAGAGCTTCTGGGAACGCCGGCCGCGAGCATCGAACGGGCGGAGGACCGGGAACTCTTCAAGGAGATGTGCCTGAAGATCGGCGAACCGGTCATCCCTTCCGAGATCACGTACAGCATCGAAGAGGCAAAGGTGGCGGCGGCCCGCATCGGCTATCCCGTCGTGCTGCGTCCGGCCTTTACGCTGGGCGGCACGGGCGGCGGCTTTGCCGATGACGAGGAGGAGCTGGAGGAGGTCGCGGCCAACGGCTTCCGGCTTTCGCCGGTGCATCAGGTGCTGGTGGAAAAGAGCGTCAAGGGCTACAAGGAGATCGAGTTCGAAGTCATGCGCGACGGTTCCGACCGCGCCATCACCATCTGCGGCATGGAAAACGTGGACCCGGTGGGCGTGCATACGGGAGACTCCATCGTCGTGGCGCCGATCCTCTCCTTAAACGGGCACGACCTGAAGATGCTGAACGACAGCGCCATCCGGATCATCCGCGAGCTGAAGATCGAGGGCGGCTGCAACGTGCAGTTTGCCTTGAATCCCAGCTCTTCCGAATATTTCCTCATCGAGGTGAACCCTCGTGTTTCGCGTTCTTCCGCGCTGGCCAGCAAGGCCAGCGGCTATCCCATCGCCCGTGTGACGGCCAAGATCGCCCTGGGCATGACGCTGGACGAGATCGAGGTGGCCGGAGGCCTGGCTTCGACCGAGCCAAGCCTGGATTATATCGTAGCCAAGTTCCCGCGTTTCCCCTTCGACAAGTTCCCGACCGCGCCGAACACGCTGGGCACGCAGATGAAGGCGACATGCGAGGTGATGGGCATCGGCACGACGCTCGAGGAGTGCCTGCTGAAATCGGTGCGCTCGCTCGAGACCGGCGTCTGCCACTTCCGTCTGGGCAAATTCGACGGCATGGGCACGCAGGAACTGAAAGACTATATCGCGTCCTTCCGCGACGACAACGTGTACGCGGTCTTCGAGCTGCTGCGCCGGGGCGTCCCGGTAGAGGAGATCCACCGCCTGACCATGATCACGGAACTGTTCCTGGAGTCCTTCGCTTCCATCGTGGCCGAGGAAAAAGCGCTGGCGGCCGCGCCCGGCTCGCTTTCCGAACTGAAGAAGGCCAAGGAGATGGGCTTTTCCGACCGCTATATCGGGTCCCTGTGGGGCAAAAAGGAGACGGAGATCTGGCGCCTGCGCAAAGAAGCCGGCATCACGCCCGTTTTCCGCATGGTGGACACGCTCCACACCGGGAAATATATCGCGTATCTCTATTCTTCCTATCACCGCGAAAACCAGTCGCGCCTGAGCGGGCGCCGCAAGATCGTGGTGCTGGGCGCCGGCCCGATCCGCATCGGACAGGGCGTGGAATTCGACTATTCGACCGTGCACGCGGTGCAGACCATCCGCCGGGCCGGCTTTGAATCCATCATCATCAACAACAACCCGGAAACGGTCTCGACGGACTACACCACGGCCGACAAGCTGTATTTCGAGCCCCTCACGCCGGAGGACGTGATGGCCATCCTGGATTTCGAGCAGCCGGAGGGCGTGATCGCCTCGCTGGGCGGACAGACGGCTATCAACCTGGCCGAGCCGCTCCGGGAGCGCGGCGTGAAGATCATCGGCACGGACTGCGAAGCCATCGAGCGGGCGGAGAACCGCGACAGCTTCGAGCGGGTGCTGAAGGAACTGAACATCCCGCAGCCGCTCGGCCGGGCGGTCACCCGCATCGAGGACGGCGTGGCAGCGGCCGCGGAGATCGGCTATCCGGTGCTGGTGCGTCCTTCCTTCGTGCTGGGCGGGCGGGCCATGCAGATCGTGGCCAACGAGGCGCAGCTGCGCCGGTACCTGAAGAGTGCCGTCATGATCGACGAGGACAAGCCGGTGCTGGTCGACAAATACATCGAAGGCAAAGAGGTCGAGGTCGATGCGATCTGCGACGGGCTGGATGTTTTCGTGCCCGGCATCATGGAGCTCGTGGAGCGCACCGGCATCCATTCCGGCGACTCGATCAGCGTCTATCCCACCTTCAGCATCTCCGACCGCGTGAAGGGGATCATCCTGCAGTATGCCAAGAAACTGGGCCTGGGCATCGGCATCCGGGGCCTCTACAATATCCAGTTCATCGTGGACCGCGACGAGAACGTCTATATCATCGAGGTGAACCCGCGCTCTTCGCGTACGGTGCCATTCCTCAGCAAGGCCACCGGCTGGAGCCTGGCGGACATCGCGACCGAGGTCATTCTGGGCAAGTCGCTCAAGGAGCAGGGCATCTTCTGCCTGTACCCAGACGAGAAAAAGCGCTTCTACGTGAAGGTCCCGGTGTTCTCGTTCAATAAGATCAAGGGGCTGGATGCCTACCTTTCTCCGGAGATGAAGTCTACCGGCGAGGCGATCGGCTACGACGACAAGCTCAACCGCGCGCTGTACAAGGCGCTGCAGGCCTCCGGGATGCATCTGCAGAACTACGGCACGGTCTTTGTGACGGTCGCGGACCGCGACAAGGCCGAGATGCTGCCGCTCATCCGCCGGTTCTACAATCTGGGCTTCAATATCCAGGCGACCGAGGGAACGGCCCGCTTCCTCAAGCAGAACGGGATCCGCACCCACGTGCTGCAGAAGATGTGCGACGGCAGCAATGAGATCCCCGAGGCGATCCGCCAGGGGCATATCGCCTACGTGATCAATACCCGCCGGCCCGACGCGATCGACCAGGCGACCGACGGCATGACCATACGCCAGCTGGCGGCCGAGAACAACGTTTCGCTTTTCACCTCGCTCGATACGGTCCGGGTGCTGCTGGACGTGCTCGAGGAAACGACGCTGACCATTTCGACCATCGACGCGTAAAGGGGGCGGCATGAAACAGCAGCAACTGGAGATACTGAGCAATGAACCGCTGGCGGCGGGGATCTGGCGCATGGTGCTGCTCGGAGACACTTCCGATTCGGCGCCCGGCCGCTTTGCCGAACTGCGGCTGCCGGGGGAATTCTATCTGCGGCGGCCGATCTCCGTGTGCGACGCGCGGGAAGACAGGCTGACGCTGGTCTATAAGACCGTGGGCCGCGGGACCCGCCGCATGACGGAACTGGTGCCGGGACAGGAGATCGAAGCGCTCACGGGCCTGGGAAACGGATTCGACCTTTCCCGCGCCCGGGACGGGGCCGTGCTGGCCGGCGGCGGCGTGGGCTGCGCCCCGCTGTTCCTGCTGGCCAGGCGTCTGCGCGAGGCCGGATGCCCGGTCACGGCCGTGCTGGGCTTCAACCGCGCGGACGAGATCTTTTACGAAGAGGAGTTCCGCGCGCTCGGGGTCCGGGTGGAGATCGCCACGCTGGACGGCAGCCGGGGCACGAAGGGCTTCGTGACCGACGCGATGCCGGGCATAGCGGGCAGTCTGTACGTTTGCGGACCGCAGCCCATGATGAAGGCCGTCTGGCGCAGGGCGCGCGCGGCCGGGCAGTACAGCCTGGAAGAGCGCATGGGCTGCGGCTTCGGCGTGTGCATGGGCTGCAGCATACAGACGGCCGGCGGCAGCCGGCGCGTATGCGCGGACGGGCCCGTCTTTGCGGGGGAGGAACTGCTGTGGAACGACTGAAGACGACACTGTGCGGCATACCGCTGGACAATCCCGTGATCCCCGCCTCGGGGACTTTCGGATACGGCGAGGAGTTTGCCGCTCTGTACGATATCAACTGCCTGGGGACGTTCTCGTTCAAGGGCACGACCGCGCAGCCGCGCTTCGGCAACCCGACGCCGCGCATCGCGGAATGCACCGCGGGCCTGCTGAACGCGGTGGGCCTGCAGAACCCCGGGGTGGAGGCGGTCATCGGGGAGATCCTGCCCCGTATGAAGACCTATTTTCATAAGCCGGTCATGGCCAATGTGAGCGGGTTCTCGGTGGAGGATTACGCCGGGGCCTGCGAAAAACTGGGCCGCGAACCGCAGATCGGCTGGCTTGAGATCAATATCAGCTGCCCGAACGTACACGGGGGCGGCATGAGCTTCGGGACCGACCCGAAGGCGGCGGCGGAGGTGGTCGCGGCGGTGCGCCGGGTCACGGAAAAGCCGCTGATCGTCAAGCTGACGCCCAACGTGACCGACATCACGGAGATCGCCCGCTCCTGCGAAGCGGCGGGCGCCGACGGGATCAGCCTGATCAACACGCTGCTCGGCATGCGGATCGACCCGCTCCGCCGCCGGCCGGTGCTGCAGCGCACGATGGGCGGCTTTTCGGGGCCGGCCGTGTTTCCGGTCGCGCTGCGCATGGTCTGGCAGGTGTATGAAGCCGTGAAGATCCCGGTGGTCGGGATCGGCGGCATCGCTTCGGCGGAGGATGTGATCGAAATGATGCTGGCCGGCGCCTGCGCCGTGGAGATCGGCTCGGAGAACCTGGTGCGGCCGACGGTCTGCAAAGACATCATCGACGGACTCCCCGCGGTCATGGACCGCCTGGGGATCGCAAAACTGGAAGATATCATAGGAGGTGCCCACGGATGGGAAAAGATGTGATCATTGCCTGCGATTTTGAAAGCGCGGAGAAGACGCTGGCTTTTCTGGACCGCTTTACCGGCCGCCGGCCCTTCGTCAAGATCGGCATGGAACTGTTTTACGCCGCCGGCCCGGCCATCGTCCGGGAGATCAAGCGGCGCGGACATAAGATCTTTCTGGATCTGAAGCTGCACGATATCCCGAACACCGTCAAAAAGACGATGGCCGTGCTTTCCGGCCTGGACGCAGATATCGTGAATCTGCACGCGGCGGGCACCCGCCGGATGATGGAAGCGGCGCTGGAGGGGCTCACGCGCCCGGACGGCACCCGTCCGCTGCTGATCGCGGTGACCCAGCTGACCTCCACCGACCGGCAGAGCCTGGAGGAAGAGCTGCTGATCCGGGAGCCCATGGAAGACGTGGTGCTGCGGTACGCGCAGAACGCGGCGGATGCCGGCCTGGACGGCGTCGTCTGCTCCCCGCTGGAGGCGCGGCGCGTGCATGAGGTGTGCGGCAGCGGATTCCTGACCGTCACGCCGGGGGTCCGTTTTGCGGACGGCGAGAAGGGCGACCAGAAACGCGTGATGACGCCGGCGCAGGCCAAAGCCGCCGGCGCGGATTATATCGTGGTCGGGCGCCCCATCACGCAGGCGGACGATCCGGTCGCCGCCTACGAGCGCTGTCTGGCGGAATTCGCCGATGACGGCCCGGAGGCGGTCTCCGGCGGCTGCTCGCCGGCACCCGGGACGGAGACGCTGAAAACGAAGATCGCGGCCGATCTTTTACAGATCCGCGCCGTTTTCTTCCGGCCGGACGAGCCTTTCACCTGGGCCAGCGGGATCAAGAGCCCGGTCTACTGCGACAACCGCCTCACGCTTTCCGATCCGGCCGTCCGGACCGACGTGGAAGAGGGACTCGCGGCCCTGATCCGGACCCATTATCCGGAGGCGGAAGCGCTCATGGGCACGTCCACCGCCGGCATCGCCCACGCCGCGATCACGGCACAGCTGATGGGCCTGCCGATGGGCTATGTCCGTTCGGGAGCCAAGGATCACGGCCGGCGCAATCAGATCGAGGGCCGGTTGGAGAGCGGGCAGAAGGTCGTGGTCGTGGAGGATCTGATCTCCACCGGCGGCAGCGTCCTGGAGGTCGTGGAGGTGCTGCGCGCGGCCGGCGCAGAGGTGCTGGGCATCGTTTCCATCTTTACGTACGGCATGAAAAAAGGCCTGGAGCGGCTGGCGGCCGCGCAGGTCAAAAACGTTTCTCTCACGGATTTCGATACCGTGGCGCAGGCGGCGGCCGACCGGGGCTATATCCGTCCGGCCGACGTGGCCCGGCTGATCGCGTTTAGGAACGATCCTTCCGACGAGAGCTGGATCGGGGGCGCCATATGAGGAGCCTGATCGATATCCTGGATCTTTCCGTCGAGGAACTGGACGAGCTGATCCGGACGGCGCTGGAGATCATCGATGATCCCGCCCGGTTTTCGCAGCGCTGCCGGGGCAGGCAGCTGGCAGCCCTTTTTTTCGAGCCCTCCACGCGCACGCGCCTGAGTTTTGAGTCGGCGATGCTGGCGCTGGGCGGCCAGGTGCTCTCGGTCACCGGCGCGGGCGGCTCGTCGCTCGCCAAGGGCGAGAGCATCGCCGATACGGCCAAGGTGGTCAGCTGCTACGCGGACATCATCGCCATGCGGCACCCGCAGGAAGGCGCCGCGCTGGTCGCGGCCGAAAACGCGTCCATCCCGGTGATCAACGCCGGGGACGGCGGACACTGCCATCCCACGCAGACGCTGGCGGACCTTCTGACCATTTACCGGGAAAAAGGCCGCTTTACCGGGCTGACCGTGGGCATCTGCGGCGATCTGAAATACGGCAGGACGGTCCATTCGCTCATCGGCGCGATGTCCCGCTATGAGGGCACCCGCTTCGTGCTGATCTCCCCGCCGGAGCTGGCCGTGCCGGATTACGTGCGGACGGCGCTGCGGGAGAGAGGCATCCCGTTCTCGGAGACCGCCTCGCTGGAGCAGGCGCTGCCCGGACTCGATATCCTGTATATGACGCGCATCCAGCGGGAACGCTTTGACGATCTGGCGCTGTACGAGGCGCTCAAAGACAGTTATGTGCTGACACAGGAGAAGATGCAGGCCGCCAAGGCCGACATGTGCGTGCTGCACCCGCTGCCCCGGGTCAACGA
>JAGDDE010000022.1 GCA_017958185.1 Lachnospiraceae bacterium
CCGAAACGCTTTGATGAACTGGATCGAGGAAGCTTACTGCTCAAGCATCAAGTACTTTGAAAAATGCGCGCAGACCTTCACCAACTGGCTACACGAGATACTGAACTCGTTCCGCTACCCGTTCATCAGCAACGGTCCAACGGAAGGTTTAATAACAAGATCAAGGTGTTGAAGCGTACTGCTTATGGCCTTCCCCGCTTTGATCGGTTTAGGACGCGCATTCTTCTCACTGCAACCTGATTCGTAACAATCCTGGCGCTTGGAGGTTTGTTTGCCATGCCCGGAATCCGGCATTCTGACTGTGCGGCATCAAAAACCTCAAAGACGCATGAAAGAGCGGGAGTTTTGAAAATTCCCGCCCCAACTGTTGACACAGAACCAAAAGAAAAGGCGCGGCAGTGCCGGCGCCTTTTCGCTCCCGCAGATCCCCCCAAGGGCATGCGGCCGTTACCGGATCCCTTCCGAAGACGCTTTTCCGTTATTCCTGGCTTCTTCGATCGGCAGAAAAAGCAGCCGCGCCGTTTCGCATCCCGCCAGAAGGGACAGCGGCCAGAGACCGGACGCCGCGCAGAGGCCCACGAACGTCAGTTCCGGATACACAGCCGCCGCGATGTACGGCCAGGTCAGAAAGAGGATGGCTGCCGCATCGGCCGGGACCGGCTCCCGTTCGTTTTTGAAAACAAGGCTGAATCCTCCCTGGAGCAGGGCCCCCGCTGTAAACGCTGCCGCGATGACGATCCATTTCATCGCGATCATTTCCCCGGTCAGCAGGTCTTTGAGGCTGATGAAAAACATGACTGGCCAGAGGCAAAGGCAAACGATCCGGGCGGCCTTCAGCCATCCGGCAGCGGCTTTCTCTTCTTTTTCGCTCCGGACGCCGGGATCCGCCTTCTCTCCGCCGCCGGTCCTTTGGACGATCCATCCGATCAGGATCCCCAGTTCGGCAGCCGCCACGGGAAGCAGCAAAAACGACCCGTAAAGCGCTACGGTAAGGAAATACCAATAATACCCCAGAGAGTCCCGGACTCTGCCGCTGGCCATCAGGGCAGCAACGTTAAAGAACCACAGCAACGGGATCAGCAGCGCGGCCGTGAGCACAGTGTACAGCGGCAGATACCGCCCCGCGCGCGGCGGCCGCAGGTACACGGCCGTCTGGATCAGGAGCACAACGCCCAGGATCAAAGCGAAGACGGCCCATATCAAAGGAGTGTACTTCAGCGGATCTGCCTCCGAGTATCGGAGGTAAAAACTGATCGGCACTCCCACCGCCAGGATCAGCAGAAACCAGCGGAGACCGCGCAGCGTCTTTTTCGCTGTGCAGGATCCGGTCATCTGTCCGTTTTCATTCATAAACCGCAGCTCCTTTCCATTTTTCTCCTTCCGCGAAGACATCTTGCTTTATTTATAATCTTTTTGTTAACGACTGTCAACGTTTTTTCGGAGACCGCGGCGTTTTTCTCTTTTCCTGCGCTGCTTCCTATGGTACAATCACGGTAGTGCAGCGGCCCGGGCCCGGCGCCGCAGAGAGGAGTCCCCCATGAAATTTTCCGAAATGCCCTATACCCGGCTGGATGCCGAAGCCATCAAGCGCGAGGCATCCGCCATCACGAAACGGCTGCAAGATGCCGCCGGTTTTGAAGAGGCGCACGCCGCCTTCCTGGACAAGGAGGCCCTCTGGCGCCGTGTCCATACGCAGTCGGTCCTGGCTTCCATCCGGCACGATATCGACACCCGCGATCCCTTCTATGAGGCAGAAGCGGCCTACTGGAACAGCGTCATGCCGGAACTGGCCGAATACCAGCAGGCCTGGACCCAGGCGATGCTGGCCTCTCCGCTGCGTCCGCAGTTCACCGAAAAATACGGCGATCTGATGTTCAAAAACGCCGAGATCGAGCTCAAAACCTTCTCTCCGGCCATCATCCCGGAGATGCAGAAGGAAAATGAGCTGACTCTGGCCTACAGCAAACTGCTGGCTTCCGCCAGGATCCCGTTCGAAGGCGGGACCTATACGCTCTCCCAGATGACGCCCTTCAAGAATGACCCGGATGATGCCCGCCGGCTTTCCGCCTGGCAGGCGGAGGGCCGCTGGTACAAGGATCACCAGCCGGAACTGGACCGCATCTACGACGAGCTGGTCCGCCTGCGCGACACCATGGGCCGGAAACTCGGTTATGACGGCTATACGGAACTGGGCTACTACCGCATGGGCCGCAACTGCTACGGAAAGAAGGACGTCGAAGCCTTCCGCGAAGCGGTGCGCACCTATCTGGTGCCCGTCGCGGATTCCATCTACCGCGAGCAGGCCCGCCGGCTCGGCAAGAGCTACCCGATGGATTTTGCCGGCAACGCCCTCGCCTTCCGCAGCGGCAATGCCCGTCCCTGCGGGACGCCGGAAGAGATCCTGGCGCACGGCACGATCTTCTACGATGAGCTTTCGCCCGAAACGAGCGAGTTCTACCGCAGCATGCGCGAGATGGAGCTCATGGACGTGCTCTCCACCGAAGGCAAGGCCGGCGGCGGTTACTGCACCGATCTGGGCGACTACCGTATGCCGTTCATCTTCGCGAATTTCAACGGCACCCAGCACGACGTGGAGGTCGTGACCCATGAAGCCGGGCACGCCTTTGCCGCCTGGATGAACCGCGACCGCATCCCGGCAGAATACATCTGGCCCGGGATGGAGTCCTGCGAAGTGCACTCCATGTCCATGGAATTCATGGCCTGGCCCTGGGCGGAAGGATTCTTCGGAAAAGACACCCGCAAATTCCGCTACAGCCATCTGGCCGGCGCCCTGACCTTCATCCCCTACGGCACGATGGTCGACCACTTCCAGCATATCGTCTATGAAAAGCCCGAACTGACGCCCGCCGGACGCCACGCGGTCTGGAAAGAGCTTCTCGGCGTGTACATGCCCTGGGTAAAGCTGGACGGCGGGATCCCCTTCTACGGCGAAGGAGAAGGCTGGCAGCGCCAGAGCCACATCTACAGCAGCCCGTACTACTACATCGACTACTGCCTGGCGCAGACGGTCGCGCTGGAGATCTGGGCCATTATGCAGAAGGACCCCGGCGAAGCCTGGAACACCTACATGGCGTACACCCGCCAGGGCGGCTCCCGCACCTTCACCGAGCTTCTGGCGCACGCCGGACTGGCGTCTCCCTTCGAAGAGGCCTGCCTGCGCCGCGTGTGCGATACCGCCCGCGACTGGCTGGACGGATACGACCTTTCCGGGATCGAATGAACCCGGTCAGAAACGAACACCGGAGCGGCCGTCCGCTCCGGTGTTTTGCGTTTCTGTTACTTTTTCAGCACCGTATCCACTTCTTTTTCCCGCTTTTCCTCCAGATCGATCCGGCGGCGCCGCTTTTCCAGCCACGGCAGGAAATAATCGCGGTACAGCAGATCCAGGATGGCCACGCCCGGGATGGCGATCAGAATGCCGACCATGCCCCAGATCCGCCCGCCGACGATGATCCCGATCAGGATGAACAGCCCCGAGACGCCCAGCGAATCGCCGAAGAGCTTCGGCTTGATCACATAGCCGTCGACCGCCTGCAGAACGATCGTGAAAATGAGGAAGGCCAGCGCGTACCACGGCTGCTCCAGCAGCAGCACGAACGCGCCGATCGCAGCCCCAACGAAAGGTCCGAAGGTCGGGATCAGGTTCGTTACGGAGACCACGAATGAGACCAGGCCGATGTACGGCATGCCCAGGATGGCCATAAAGATCGCGTTGGCGATCCCCACGATCAGACTGTCCACCAGGTTGAAGATGATGTAGCGGTTCATGATCGAATGGCACTTGCCCAGAAAAGCGGACAGCGCCGTGTACTGATCTTCCCGCAGCAGGCCCTTGAACAGCCTTTTGCCGCCGGCCTTGAGGTTCTGTTTATCCGCCAGGAGATACACGGACAGCAGGAAAGCGATCACCACCGAGATGGCTCCGCGGCCGGCGCTGGCCGAGGTGGATAGGATCCGGTCCAAGTTGTTGCGCACCAGTTCGATGATGGTGTTGACCATGTTTTCCGTCGAACTCAGCAGTTCGTTCAGATGCAGCTGCTCCAGCGAAAGGCCCCGCTCTTCGAGGAAGGCGGCGATCGAGCCGTAGTAGCCGTTCAGGTTCCGGGCGAAGGTCGTGACGCTCTCGACCAGCTGCGGGATGACCATCAGCAGGAAGAAGGCCAGAAACAGCAGGACCGTGATGAACGCCAGCAGGTTGGAGAGGATCAGCTGCGTGCGTTCCTTTTTGATTTTTTTGAAGAGGACCCGCTTGTAGGTGTCCGACAGCGGATTGACGATGTAGGCGATCACACAGCCCAGGATCACGGGCATAAAATATCCGAAGAAATGCTGCACGGCCGACCATACGTTGTCAAAGCGGATAAGAAGGACCAGCAGGACGACCGCGATACATAGGGCGACCGCATGATTGTACCAGGGTTGGTTTTTCAGCTTTTTCATACAGCAACTCTCCTTTGCTGCTCATTTACCGTCTTTCTTTTACGTGTTTTTCGTTCTTTACAGGCGGATCTCCGCCTTTTCGGCCGGGGCGCCGGCAAACAGCGGCCGGGTCTTTGCCAGGAACGCATCCACCTGTTCCGGACAGCGGCCGATATAGCGCTCCGGCTGCAGCACCGCGCTCATCTCCTCTTCGGAAAGGCCGAAGGCATCCTGCGCGGCCAGCCGCGCCAGCAGGTCGCAGTCCCCGCCTTCTTTCATGCGAGCCGTCGCTTCCATGGAACAGCGCCGGATGATCTCGTGGAGTTCCTGCCGGTCGCCGCCCTTCTTGACCGCTTCCATCAGCAGGTTCTCCGTGGCGATGAACGGCAGGACCTCCCGCAGCGCCTTTTCGCAGATCTTTTCGTTGACGTGCAGTCCGTCCGTCACGTTCTGCGCCAGCCGCAGGATCGCATCGGCGCAGAGGAAACCCTCCGGCAGCGAGATGCGGCGGTTGGCCGAGTCGTCCAGCGTGCGTTCCAGCCACTGGGCCGACGCCGTGAGCGGCGCGTTCAGAGCGTCCGCCATCAGATACCGCGCCAGCGAGCAGATGCGTTCGCAGCGCATGGGATTGCGCTTATAGGCCATCGCCGAGGAGCCGATCTGGTCTTTTTCAAAGGGCTCCTCGACCTGCCGGTCATGCTGCAGCAGGCGGATATCGCCCGCCATGCGGCAGGCGCTCTGCGCGATCGAGGAGAGCGCGTTCAGGATACGGCTGTCCGTCTTGCGCGGATAAGTCTGCCCGCAGACGTCGAAACACTCGGAAAAGCCGAAGGCGTTTGCCAGCATCCGGTTCATTTCGTCGATCCTCGCGGTATCACCGTCGAACAGTTCAAGAAAACTGGCTTCGGTGCCGGTCGTCCCGCGGCAGCCCAGAAAACGGATGTTCTCCAGCGCAAAATCCATCTCCAGCAGGTCCGAAAGGAAATCCTGCATCCAGAGCGTCGCCCGCTTGCCCACGGTCACGGGCTGAGCCGGCTGATAGTGGGTGTAGCCCAGGGCGGGGACCGCTTTATATTTTTCCGCAAAAGCAGCCAGATTCGCGAGCACGGCCTGCAGCTGTCCGCGCAGATACCGCAGCGCGTCCCGGTACAGGATCAGGTCCGCGTTGTCCGTCACATAGCAGCTGGTGGCGCCCAGGTGGATGATGCCTGCCGCGCCGGGCGCCGCCTTGCCGTAGGCATAGACATGCGCCATCACGTCGTGACGCACCTGCTCTTCCCGCCGGCGCACGCAGCCGTAGTCGATATCGGTCTGATGCGCTTCCAGTTCCCGCACCTGTTCTTCGCTCACGGGCAGTCCCAGCGCGCACTCCGCCCGGGCAAGCTCCGTCCAGAGCTTCCGCCAGGTCTGATACCGCGTGTCCGCCGAAAACAGCCGCAGCATGGTGCCGGAGGCATAGCGCGAAGAAAGCGGGGATTCATATCGGTCGGTCATACTGCTCCTTCCCTGCGGGGAAAGCCCCGCCTCGCTCCTGCCGGCCCGGTCTTCCCGGCCCGGCCCGTTTCCTTACAGCCGGTGGTTTTTGCGGATAATGATGCTCTCCCGCTCCGGTCCCACGGAGATATAGGTGATAGGCGCCCGGATGGCCTTTTCGATCAGGCGCACGTAGTTCCGGGCTTCGCGGGGCAGATCCTCCCATTTCCTCACGGCGGAGATATCGCAGCGCCAGCCGTCGGTGTAGCGGATCACGGGCCGGGCCCGGTCCAGATCGGCCGGGAAGGGGAAGCGGTCCGTTTCCTCGCCGTCCAGCTCATAGCGGACACATACGGGGATGCGGTCCATGGTGCTGAGAACGTCCAGTTTGGTCAGCGCAACGGCCGTAGCGCCCTGCACTTCCACGCCGTAGCGGGTGGCTACCAGGTCGATCGGGCCCACACGGCGCGGGCGTCCGGTCTTGGCACCGTATTCGGAGCCGGCTTCGCGCAGCGCGTGCGCTTCTTCGCCGAACAGTTCGCAGACGAACGGCCCCTCTCCCACGCAGGTCGAATAGGCCTTGACCACGCCGACGACCGTGCCGATCTTGAGCGAAGGCAGGCCGGCACCGATGGGCGCATAGGCCGCGACGGTGTTGGAGGAGGTCGTATAGGGATAGATCCCGTAGTCCAGATCCCTGAGCGCGCCCAGCTGTGCCTCGAAGAGGATCTTCTTCCCCGCGGCCTGCGCCGCGCGGAGCACCTCCCCGGTATCGCAGAGGTACGGGCGGATGCGCTCGCAGCTCTCGCTCAGCCACTTCTCCAGATCTTCCATCGTATAAGGCTTTGCGCCGTAGACCTTCGTCAGCGTCAGGTTCTTCCATTCCAGCAGCTCGGCCAGATGGCGCCGCAGCGCTTCGGGACGGTTCAGTTCTCCTGCCAGGACGGTCTTTTTCTGGTATTTATCGGAATAAAACGGGGCGATCCCCTGTTTGGTCGATCCGTATTTCCGGTCGGCGAGCCGCTGCTCCTCCAGGGCGTCCAGATCGCGGTGCCAGGGAAGAAGGAGCGAGGCCCGCTCGCTGATCTTCAGATTCTCCGGCGTGACCGGCACGCCCTTGGCGGATACGTCGCCGATCTCGGTCCAGAGGTTTTCAGGATCCAGCGCGACGCCGTTCCCGAGGATATTGACGACGCCCTCCCGGAAGATCCCGGACGGGAGCAGATGCAGGGCGAAACGCCCCTTTTCATTGATCACGGTATGGCCGGCATTGCCGCCTCCCTGATAGCGGACGACGATATCGAAGTCCTGCGTGAGCAGATCGACCATGCGGCCTTTCCCCTCATCGCCCCAGTTGATGCCAACGATCGCGCAGTTTTTCATTCCGGAACTCCTTTGATGCTGCTTTTTCCGGACGAAAGCCCCTGTCGGCGGGACTTCCGCATCTCTTCCGCAGATCCCCCGAAAACGGCCGGGATCCCTTTTTTACAGAATACCACGACAGCAGGGGGAAGTCTACGTTTTTTTCTCGGCCGGCAGCGATTGACAGACGCTTTTCTTTGCGGTATCTTATCCGTGAGGAGCAGCGGCGCTCTGCGGCAGGTTCTTTCTGCCGGAGCGGCCGTGCTTTTTTCTTTTTCGCAAACTTCTTTTTCGCAAACGGAAGGAGGCTCTTTATGGAACAAAACCGGCGCATCCTCATCCTGGACTTCGGCGGACAGTACAATCAGCTGATCGCCCGCCGCGTCCGCGAACAGCACGTATACTGCGAGGTGCATCCCTGTACGATGCCCCTCGCAGAGATCCTCGCCTTCGATCCCGCCGGCATCATCTTCACCGGCGGCCCGCACAGCGTCTACGAGCCCGGCGCCCCCGCTGCCGATCCCGCCGTCTTCACGCTGGGCATCCCGGTGCTGGGGATCTGCTACGGCTGCCAGTATATGGCTGCCGCTCTGGGAGGCGAGGTCGCGCCGGCCCAGTCCGCTTCCGCCCGCGAATACGGCAAAACACCGACCGTCTTCGAGACCTCCTGCACTCTGTTTTCCGGTCTTCCGGAGCAGAGCATCACCTGGATGAGCCATGGGGACTATATCGCCCGGCTGCCGCAGGGCTTCGTCTTTGCCGCCCGAAGCGCCGCCTGCCCCAGCGCGGCGATCGCCGACGAAACGCGCCGCTTCTACGGCGTGCAGTTCCATCCGGAGGTCAACCATACCGAACAGGGGCGCGCCATCCTGGCGAATATCCTCTTCGGCGCCTGCCGGGCCGCCGCAGACTGGACCATGGAGGACTTCCGCGAAAAAAGCGTCCGGGCGCTGCGGGAAAAGATCGGGGACGGCCGCGTGCTGCTCGCGCTCTCGGGGGGCGTCGATTCCGCCGTCTGCGCCGCGCTCCTCTCGGAAGCGGTGGGCCGGCAGCTGATCTGCGTCTTTGTGGATCACGGCCTCATGCGCAAGGACGAGGGCGACCGGATCGAAGCCGTCTTCTCCCAAATGGATCTTTGCTTCATCCGCGTCGACGCCCGGCGGCGCTTCCTGAAAAAGCTTTCGGGCGTCCGGAAGCCGGAGGAAAAACGCAAGATCATCGGCACAGAGTTCATCCGCGTATTCGAGGAGGAGAGCCGGGCGCTCGGGACCGTGGAATACCTGGCGCAGGGGACCATCTACCCCGACGTGATCGAGTCCGGCGGCGGCAAGGCCGCCGTGATCAAAAGCCACCACAACGTGGGCGGCCTGCCCGAAGAGGTCCGCTTCCGCGGGATCCTGGAGCCGCTCCGCCTGCTGTTCAAGGACG
Organism: Lachnospiraceae bacterium; assembly: GCA_017958185.1. Lineage (GTDB taxonomy): Bacteria > Bacillota > Clostridia > Lachnospirales > Lachnospiraceae > UBA6987. The sequence goes on from JAGDDE010000022.1 coordinate 8,704, forward strand.
AAGTCCGCAGCCTCGGCCGCACGCTGGGCCTGCCGGAGGATCTGGTGACGCGCCAGCCCTTCCCGGGACCGGGCCTGGCTGTGCGCATCATCGGCAGCGTGACCGAAAAAAAACTGGCCATGCTGCGGGAGGCCGACGCTGTCTTCCGCGAAGAGATGACCGCCTCGGGCCTGGCTGAAGCGGCCAGCCAGTATTTCGCCGCGCTCACGAATCTGCGTTCGGTGGGCGTGATGGGGGACAGCCGCAGCTATGATCTGGCCGTCGTTCTCCGCGCCGTTTCGACCGAGGATTTCATGACCGCCGACTGGGTGCGCCTGCCCTACGATCTGCTCGACCGCGTCTCCTCCCGCATCGTCAACGAGGTGCCCGGCGTCAACCGCGTGCTCTACGACATCACCTCCAAGCCGCCGGCCACGGTGGAGCTGGAGTGAGGCCGGTGATCTCAAAAACCTTGGGATATCACAGTTTTCGAGCATGGCTGCTCAGTCGGTGGCGACCAGGCGGCAACAGCGATCCAAAGCGGATCACTCGGAAGGACAAGGGCGCATCGCACCGTAACGTCTTAAAAAGGAGGCACCGGCATTTCCCCGAAAAGGGCGGCCGGTGTCTCTTTTTGCGTGATCCTTCGTTTGCGGAAAGGCCGAGATCCCGTCACGGATCCCCTTCTGCCCCCTCACCGCGCGAGTGCCGCGCGGATAAAGCCTTCAAACAGCGGATGCGGCCGGTTGGGCGGCTCTAGAATTCCGGATGGAACTGGACGCCCACAAAGAACGGATGGTCCCGCAGCTCCACCGTCTCGACGATGCTGCCGTCCGGGCTGGTGCCGCCCACCGTAAGCCCGGCGGCGGTCAGTTCGCTGCAAAATCCGTTGTTGAACTCGTAGCGGTGGCGGTGCCGCTCGCGGATCTCCGCCGCCCGGTAGCACTTCTCCATCTGCGTTCCCGGCATTATGCGGCAGGGATAGGCGCCCAGGCGCAGCGTCCCGCCCTTGGCGACCTTATCGCTCTGATCGGGCAGGAAATCGATCACTTTATGGGCGGAGGCGGGGTCGAATTCCCCGGAGTTGGCGTCGGCCATGCCGCACACGTGCCGCGCGAACTCGATCACCGCGATCTGCATGCCCAGACAAAGGCCCAGATAAGGCCTTTTTTTCGTGCGCGCATAGCGCGCCGCTTCGATCATGCCCTCTGTGCCCCGACAGCCGAACCCGCCGGGCACCAGGATCCCGTCGCAGCCGGAAAGCAGCTCTTCCGCCGTTTCGGGCGTGACGGTCTCGCTGTCGATCCAGCGGATCTCCACATGCGCGCCCTCGGCAAAGGCCGCGTGGCGCAGCGCTTCCGCCACGGAAAGGTACGCGTCGTGCAGCTGCACGTATTTCCCGACCAGGCCGACCGTGACGGTGCGCGAGGCCGAGCGCACCCGTTCCACCATGAGCGCCCAGTCGGACAGCTGCGGTTCCCCGGCCGGCAGGCCCAGGTCGCGGCAGACGATCGACGAAAAATGCTGCGCCTCCAGCATCAGCGGGGCTTCGTACAGGATCGGCAGCGTGATGTTTTCGATCACGCAGTCGGGCTTGACGTTGCAAAACATCGCGATCTTGCGGAAGATCTCCGGCTCGAGCGGCTCGTCGCAGCGCAGCACGATGATGTCCGGCGAGATGCCCATGCC
>JAGDDE010000023.1 GCA_017958185.1 Lachnospiraceae bacterium
CGGCCAGCAGCAGCGCATCGCCATCGCCCGCGCCATCGTGAAGAATCCGCCGGTGATCCTGGCGGACGAGCCCACCGGCAACCTGGACGAGGCGAATACCATCCATATCATGGAACTGCTGCGCCAGATCGCGCAGGACCATCTGGTGGTCCTCGTCACGCACGAGGCCAAACTGGTGGACTATTACTGCGACCGCGTGGTGGAGATCAGCGACGGGCGCATCGTCAACGTGCAGGAACTGGAAGCCGGTGCCGATTATGCGGGCGGCGGCTCCAACGATATCTATCTGGGCGGGATGCCCCGCAGCGACTCGGAAAACGAACGCGTCAGCGTCAGTTATTACGGCGAGGATCCGGCGGCTCCCATCCGCCTGAAAGTGATCAACCGGGACGGACGGATGTTCCTCCGGGTCGAAACGCCCGGCGTCCATATCGTGGACGATTCCGGCGAGATCCGTCTGCACGAAGGGGTCTACGAGCAGAAAAAAGTCAACGAAGAGCGGCAGAGCCGCATCGACATGAGCGAACTGCCGGCGTTCGAGGGAAAGAACTACGGGCGCCTGTTCACCTTCGGGTCCTCGCTCAAGAGCGGCTATGAGGCCAATTTCAAAAAGACGGAGAAGAAGCGGAAGAGGACCAAAGGCCTGCTGCGGGTGACCATGATCCTGCTGGCGGCGGCTTTCGTGGTCCTGGCGGCTCACTTCGGAACGTCCCTGCGGGATTACGCCGAGGCCGAGGGCAAATATCATAAGAATCTGATCTACGTCTATACGCCCAACGCTTCCGTCACGGAACGGCTGAATAAGGCCGCGGCCGACCCGGCCAACGGGATCAGCGACTACTGGCTCGTCGGGCGCAACGAAACGTTCGGATACCTGCCGGAGCATCCGGTGAATATCGGCAATTTTGAGAGTTTCCAGCGCAGCCAGTGGTTTTCGGATTATTCTGCGACAGGCGTGATGGTTCCGTGGAAGGAGATCGGAGAGCGGCGCGTGCTGGCCGGCAAAGCGGAAGGACTGGCGACGAAGGACGTGGTGATTAGGTCCCGGGTCGCCGACGGCCTCCTGAAAAGCTCCGCCTACGGGTACATCCGCTCCTACGGAGACCTGATCAATCTCCAACTCAGGCCTTCAAGCGGGGGCTATCTCATCGACAGCGACGGCATGCTGCGGATCGCGGGCGTCGTGCAGGATGACACGCCGACCCTGTACGTTTCGGACATCCGGATCGCGGCGAACATCAACACCGATCTCCTGGTGCTGCCCGGATCGCTGTGTCCCGTGCAGCCCCCGCCCGGCCAGACCGTGCTGGTAATGCAGAGCGAACCGTATCTGGGCAGACTGCCGGAGGCCGGGGAGACCGTGGTGTGCCGGGGCGTGGAGCTCACCGTTGCGGAGGTCAAGGACTTCCGGGTCAGGCACGCCGATCCGGAAGACGGCGCTTTCACCTGGACGGATCCCGACTATCAGATCCACGACAGCGCATACGACGAATACTGGGACGGCGTCTACTTCGGAGAGTATTATTTCATCGTCAATGACAGTGATTACGTCCGTATCGGAAAAGAGATGGGCAGGACGGATAAGATTCTGAATATCAATTACTACTACGCCTATGAGGACGAGGAAAAAGAAGGGGCGGATCCTTCTCAGGTCTTTTTCCGCTCGCCGTATACGGCGGTCTACGCTTCCGATCCGGAGGCCGCCCAGCGGTATCTGTTCAGCGGCGTCTTCGACGATCTGGACACCGGCCAGGTGTATTATAAGGAGATCGTGAGCCCATCTGTCCTGCGGGCGCAGGCTTTTTCGGACAATGCGGAAGACATCCGCAACGGGATCATCGGCATGACCGTGATGATCGGCCTGATCGGCCTGTGCATGTACTTTATCATGCGCTCCTCCATGATGAACCGCGTCAAGGAGATCGGTATCTACCGTGCGGTCGGTGTTTCCCGCGGCAACCTGCTGTTCCGCTTCAGTGTCGAGTCGCTCGTGCTCACGGCCCTCACGGTGTTCCCGGGCTATCTGATCGCTTCGCTGATCATGCGGCACTGGCTGACGACGTCCCTGCTTATGGGACACACCTTCTATTATCCTCTCTGGATCTCCCTGGGCGTGCTGCTGATCCTGCTGCTGCTCTGCCTGGTCTTCGGCACGCTGCCGATCATGCTGCTGCTGAAGAAGACGCCGAGCGAGATCCTGGCAAAATACGATATCTGACGAAGCGGTCCCCGGCCCCGGCTTTCCCGGGGCCCGGACGGCTCCGAAAACTGACGAAACGGACGGAGAAGATCCTATGGTCGAGATCAAAGAGGCGCTGACGCGCCGCCAGCAAAAAGAATTCCTGGAGTTCCCGCTCAAAATGTACCGGGACAACCCGTATTTCGTCCCGCCCATCTACGGCGACGAAAAACAGATCTTTTCGCCGAAGTACCATTACTATGAGACCGCGAAGGCCGTCTATTACAATGCCTACCGCGACGGAAAGATGGTCGGCCGGATCTCCGGGATCCTGCACTATGCGGCCAATGAAAAGTGGGATCAGAAGCGGGTGCGCTTCATCCGCTTCGACTGTATCGACGACCAGGAAGTCGCGGACGCTCTGTTTCACGCCGTGGAAGAGTGGGCGTTAAATAACGGGATGGATACGGTATGCGGTCCGCTGGGCTTTTCCGATCTGGAACGGGAGGGCCTGCTGGTCGAGGGCTTCGACCAGCTGTCGACCTTCGAGGAGCAGTACAACGCCGAGTATTACGGCCGGCTGGTCGAAAACTGCGGGTACGCCAAGGAAGTGGACTGGGTAGAGAGCAAACTGTACCCGGCACCGGAAAATGCGGACGGCCGGCTGGACCGTATCAGTGACGGTCTGATGAAAAAATACGACCTGCACGAAGCCGAGGCCAAAAACATCAATGAAGTCCTGAAAAAGTATGCGGACGGGATCTTCCGGTTGATCGACGAGAGCTACGACAAGCTCTACGGGACGGTGCCGCTCACGGAAGGCGCGAAAAAAATGCTGATCGACAATTTCAAACTGCTGATCAAGCTGCCGTATCTTTCGCTGGTGCTGGATGAAAAGGAAGAGCCCGTATGCTTCGGTCTGGGTTTTCCGGGCATCGGAGAAGCGCTGCAGAAGTCAGGAGGCCGTCTGACGCCGGCCTGTCTGGTGCGGCTGCTGTATACGATCCGTCATCCGAAGGTCATGGATCTGGCGCTCGTAGGCGTGAACCCGGCCTGGGCGAAGCGCGGCGTAGGGATCATCGCCTTTGCGAAGATGGACCGCATGCTGCGGCGGTTCGCGCCGGATCACACCGAGACGAACCTGAACCTGGAGGACAATTACGCGATCCGCAACATGTGGAAGCGTTTCCAGGGCGTGCAGCACAAGCGCCGCCGTTCGTATGTGAAGAAACTGACGCAGGAGTAGCGCGTGAAAAGGGAAAGAGACCGCCGCCGGGCCGGGCCCGGCGGCGGTCTCTTTGTATCTGTATGATTCAGGCTCCGTACAGCGCGCGGGCGGCCTCTTTGACGCGGGCGCGGACCTCTTCGGCGTCAAATGCGGTCCAGACGCCGTTTTCGTACAGGATGCGGCCGTCTACCGCCGTCAGGATCACGTCGCTCCCCTGGGCGCTGTAGACCAGCGTGTCGACCGGGTCCAGCAGCGGGAAGAGGTGGATCCGCCCGGCGTCCACCGCGCACAGATCCGCCTTCATCCCGGTTTCCAGCAGTCCGGTCTCGGGCCGGCCCTGCGCCAGCGCTCCGGCGCGCGTGGCCATGTGCAGAACGTCCCGGGCCGTCAGCACCGAGGCATCGCCCCGGACCCCTTTGTGCAGCAGCGCTGCCAGATACATCTCCCGGAACATATTGAGACAGTTGTTGCTGGAGGCGCCGTCAGTCCCCAGCGCCACCGTGAACCCGTCGGACAAAAAGTCCGGGACCGGCGCAAAACCGCTGCCCAGCTTCATATTGCTCGCGGGGCAGTGCACCGGGGTGAAATCGTACTGCCGCAGCATCCCGCGGTCTTCGCGGCTCAGGTGCACACAGTGCGCGGCGACGAGCGGAGAGCGCAGAAGTCCCAGGTGTTCCAGCAGCGCGGCCGGCGTCATCCCGTAGCGTCTGACGCACGCCGCGTGCTCGCGGGCGGTCTCGGACAGATGGATATGGATCCGCGAATGCCGCAGGGCCGCCAGATCGCCCACGGCCTCGAGAATGGAAAGGGAACGGTTGGTATATTCCGCGTGCACACAGAATTCCGCGCGGATACGGCCGTTTGCGGCGTTATCCCACTCCTTCTGGAAGGCCGCCGCCTCCCGGAAGCGGGTGCTTTCCGCCGGAAGCTCCCGCGCGTCGAAGGAGAGGACGGGCCGTCCCAGATTGACTTTCATGCCGGTCTCCGCCGTCAGCGCGGCCTCTTCAAAGGCAAAGTCGTACATGTCCGTATAGGAAGTTGTTCCGCAGGCCAGCATCTCCATCTGAGCCAGCCGTACGGCGGCCATCTCCATGGGAAGGGTCAGCCGGGCTTCGGCCGGGAAAATAGCTTCGTTCAGCCAGCGGTCCAGCGGCAGTCCGCTGCCCAGACCGCGCAGCAGCACCATGGCGGCATGGCCGTGGGCGTTGACCAGGCCGGGCAGCACGATGGCTCCGTGCAGATCGATCTCCCGCGCCGGTTCCCCTTCCGGACGGTCCGGGCCGATGTAGGAGATGGTATCGTCTTCCACGGCCAGGAAACCGCGGACAGGGGTGAAGGTCTCCCCTTTCAGAATCAGAGCGTTGCTGAGCAGCAGACGGAACATGGGCATCCTCCCGGAAAGCCGGAGCGTGTCCGGCGTGTGGTGTGTGTCGCCGGAAAGCTGCCGGCGGTCAAGCATGATCATTATAAAGGAGATCGGCCGAAAAACACAAGTGCAAGCGCGACTTTTCATTGAAAAAGCGGAACGATTCTGCTAAAATCTATGATTGGGCGCAAGACAGTGCGCCGATCGGAGGCTCAAGATGAGTGGTTCTTCCCAGAAGAGACCGGACGTGGTCCGGATCATACAGATAGTCTTGCTGGCGGCGATCCTCGTCACGTTTGTCATCCTGCTGGTACAGGGGATCGGACTGCTGACAAGAGAATACGATTCCATTTTCCCGGGGATGCCGCATGAGAGCACCCGGTCTGCCGCGGACGAACGTACGCAGGCCCCGCTGCCGACGCATACGGGCGCAACGCTCCCGCGCGCGGGGGACGACCCGGGTCGGACACAGGCCCTTCAGACGTCCGAGCCGCAGCCTACGCAGCCGCAGCCCACGCAGCCGCAGCCGACCCAGCCGCAGTCCACGGAGGCGCAGCCCACGCAGCCGCAGCCGACCCAGCCTGAGCCCACGCAACCGCAGCCGACCCAGCCTGAGCCCACTGAGCCGCAGCCGAACGTACCGGTGATATTGCCCACCGAGCCCCGCCCGTCCGTGCCGGCCGGCGTGCCCGCCGTCCCGGATACGATCAGCCGGGACTACTTCCTGGAGGGCCAGGGCTTTTATTATCACGGCGTGAAGCGCGACCTGGAGACCGGCAACGTGACGATCGAACGCTACGGCGGCACGCTGCGTCTGGAAAACACGCTGGCGCCGTACGGAGCCATCACCTCCAAAAACTTCGGAGAGAAGATCGTTTATCTGACCTTCGACTGCGGGTATGAAAACGGCAACACCGCCCGCATCCTGGACGTCCTGAAAGAAAAGGGCGTCCGGGCCATCTTTTTCTGCGCCGGCGATTTCATCAATGATCCGGCCAACCGGCCGCTCCTCCTCCGCATGATCGAAGAGGGGCATCTGATCGGCAACCACACGGACCATCACAAACAGATGTACAAGCTCAGCGACGAGGAGGTCGTGGCGGAGCTGAACGGCCTGCAGAACAAGCTCAACGCCCTGCTCGGCTTCGAGTATCAGATGGTCTATTACCGGCCGCCCCAGGGCGACGCCTCCGAACGGGACGTCTATCTCGCCAAACAGCTGGGGTATACGACCGTGTTCTGGAGTTTTGCCTATTACGATTACGACACGGCCGATCAGCCCGAGCCTTCGGCAGCGCTGACCAAGGCGAAACAGGGGCTGTTTGACGGCTGCGTCTATCTGCTGCACGCGGTCTCTTCGACGAACGCGACCATCCTGCCGGATCTGATCGATTATGCCCGCGCGCAGGGCTATGAGATCCGGCGTCTGGATCAGTGACGCTCCGCAGCGCCGGCAGCGGAAAAAAGACTGTACAAAAACCGGAAAACATAGTATAGTTATCACGGAACATTCGGTGGGCCCCGGGCCCTTTTCAGAGAAAATCAGTCAGGAGAGCGGAAATGAGTGAAACCATTTCTTACAAATGTCCCGGCTGCGGTGCACCGCTGGTATACGACACCGACATCAGTCTTCTGAGATGTCATTACTGCGGGAACACCTATGACCTGGAAGCCATCGCCAAGGCGGAGTCCAACGAAACGGAGGGCTACGACTGGGGCGAGTATAACGAGAACGTTGCGGAGGAGACGCTGGAAGGCACGGTCTCTTATGTGTGCCGCTCCTGCGGCGCCGAGATCGTGACGGACGCGGTGACCGCCGCGACCCATTGTCCCTACTGCGACAATGTGGTCGTCGTGGAATCCAATCTGACCGGCTTCATCAAACCCAACTGCATCATCCCCTTCAAGATCAAACCCGATCAGCTGAAAGCCAGGATCGACGAGCACTGCAAAAACAAGCCGCTGCTGCCCAAGGATTTCTTCAGCGAACACAAACTGGAATCCGTCCAGGGCATGTACGTGCCGTTCTGGCTGTTCGACTGCCACTCCCTCGGCCGGATGGTCTTCCGGGCCACGACGGTCCGCAGCTGGAGCGACTCGAAATACGACTATACCGAGACCAAGATCTACAACGTCGACACCTCCGGCAAAATGGATTTCAACAAGATCCCGGTCGACGGCAGCATCCGCATGGACAATGCGCTCATGGATTCCATCGAACCCTTCGACTATTCGGAACTGATGGAATTCCAGCCCGGGTATCTTTCCGGCTACCTGGCGCATCGCTTCGATGAGAATACGGACGTCTGCCTGCCGCGGGCCGACCTGCGCGTGCGCACCAGTCTGGCCAACTCCCTGCGGGATTCCGTCAGCGGGTATTCCACCGTGTCGCCCATCTCGTCGACGATCCGCCTGGATGACACCGCCGTGCACTACGCGCTGCTCCCGGTCTACCTGATTAAGTCCAAGTACGGCGGCAAGGAATATACCTTTGCCGTGAACGGGCAGACGGGCAAGCTCGTGGGCGATCTGCCCGTCTCCAAGGGACGCCGGCTCGCCTGGCTGGGCGGGCTGACCGCGGCCATCGGACTGGGCATCTCGCTGCTCATGTTCTTTTTGTAGGAAGGAGGAGAAGAGATGCGTTACGGAAAACGGATCGGTCTGATCCTTCTGGCGGTCCTGATGCTGGCCGGCTGCCTGTCCGCCGCTGCGGACGGCTTTCGCTGGTCTATCGGCGACCCGATCCCGTCCGGCTTTACCTTCTTCCATAACGACGGCTACGCCCGCATCATCGACGAGGGCGATCTGCTGACGGAAGCGGAAGAGAAGGAACTGGAAGCGCGCAGCAGCGCCATCCGCAGCGAACACGGGACGGATCTGGTGGTCCTCACCACCAATGACCTGCACGGCAAAAACATCATGGACGTGGCTGACGACTATTATGACTACAACGGCTACGGCGTCGGTTCGGACCGGACCGGCATCCTGCTGGTGATCAGCGTGGAGCCGGGAGACCGGCAGTACTGGCTGAGCACCTGCGGGAGCGACATCCGCCGCTTCAAGGACGAGATCGAAGACATGAAGTCGGTCCTGGTCTCGTATCTGAAGAACGGGCGCTACGGCGACGCGGCGAAGGCCTTCATGGATTATGTGGAGAGCGTTTACACGCGGGAAGAGTTCGACCGCTTCCACGACAAGGACGCCCCCCGCGTGGTGGACCTGTCCGGCGTCTTTACGGACCAACAGAAGGAAAAACTGGAAAAGAAAATCTCGGAGATCTGGGACAAATATGAGATGGACGTGCTCATCATGACGGTCGATTCTCTGCGGATCGGCAGCGATCCCTCCCAGTATGCCTTCAACTACGGGTACTTCAACGGCTACGGCTACGGTTCGGGCTACGACCTTCTGACGCTGGTGATCGATACCGCTGCCTCCGGCTCCGACCGCTGCAACGTCTTTTATTCCGGCGGCGGCATGACGGCGCTGGCCTACGAGTCCTATGAATTCGTCGATCGCCTCGGTCTGCCGTCCCTGATCGGCAGCAACACGGGCATCGCTAACAAGTTCCTGCGGCTCGTCCGCTGCCGCATGATCTTCGGGCAGTATCCGCTCACGTTCATGCAGTTTTTGATCGCGGCGGGCATCGCCTTTGCCATCGCCTGGATCATCGTGAGGATGATGGTCTCGGCCCACAACAGCGTGGCCAAGTCCGATACGGCGGCAGCCTACGTGGTCCCCGGCAGTTTTGCCGTGACGGACCGGCATGACTACTTCGTCAACAGCCACGTCACCAAGACGCTCCGGCCGGAACCTACCAGCCGCAGCAGCGGAAGCGGCGGAGGCGGAGGCTTCCACGTGAGCTCCAGCGGTTCGTTCCACGGCGGCGGGGGCGGTCATTTCTGAGAAACCAAACGAGGTAAAAATATATTTCATTTTTGAAAGGAGCAACAAATGGGTCTTATTCAGGCAGGTCTCGGAGCATTGGGAGGAACCCTTGCGGATCAGTGGAAAGAGTTTTTCTACTGCGAGGCGATGGACACGAACGTACTGGTAACCAAGGGCAAGAAGCGTATCAACGGCCGCAGTTCCAACACCAAAGGCAATGACAACATCATTTCCAACGGTTCGGCTGTGGCAGTCGCGGACGGCCAGTGCATGATCATTGTCGAACAGGGCAAGGTCGTGGAAGTCTGTGCGGAACCCGGCGAGTTCATTTATGACACTTCGACCGAGCCGAGCATTTTTGCCGGCAATCTGGGCGCTTCCATCATTGAGACGTTCAAGACGATCGGCCGCCGTTTCGGCTTCGGCGGAGACACCGGCAAAGATCAGAGAGTTTACTACTTCAACACCAAGGAACTGGTCGACAACAAGTTCGGCACCGCCAATCCGGTCCCGTTCCGCATCGTTGACCGCAATATCAAACTGGACATCGACGTTTCCGTCCGCTGCTCCGGTATCTACTCCTACACGATCGCCGACCCGATCCTGTTCTACGCCAAGGTCTGCGGCAACGTGGAGTCCGATTATCTCCGTTCTCAGCTGGACGGGCAGCTGAAGACCGAATTCGTGAGCGCCCTGCAGCCCGCCTTCGGACGGCTGTCCCAGCTGGGCCTGCGTCCCAACGAGATCGTCATGCACAACACCGAACTGGAAGAGGCCATGAATGAGGCTCTTTCCGAGAAGTGGGGCAAACTGCGCGGCCTGAAGGTCGTGAGCGTGGCGATGCAGTCCGTGACGCTGCCCGAAGAGGATCAGGAACTCATCAAGAGACTGCAGCGCGCGGCGGTCCTGACCGATCCGGGCATGGCCGGCGGCTCCATCGTCGGTTCCCTGTCCGATGCGCTGCCTACGGCAGCCGGCAATCCGGGCGGTTCGGTAGCCGGTATCCTGGGCGTGGGCGCCCTGACCGGCGTTGCCGGCGGCACCGGCACCATAAGCAGCCTGTACGGCGCGGCGGCCACCAATCCCCGTCCGGCGGCTCCCGCGGAAGGCGGCTGGCTCTGCCCGAAGTGCGGCAAGACCAACTACGGCAAGTTCTGCGACGAATGCGGCACCAAGAAACCGGAACCGCAGAGCGGCTGGGTCTGCCCGAAGTGCGGCAAGACCAATTTCGGCAAGTTCTGCGACGAATGCGGCACCAAGAAGCCCGAAGCGCAGCCTGCCGCCTGGGTCTGCCCGAAGTGCGGCAAGACTAACAGCGGCAAATTCTGCGATGAGTGCGGGACCGGCAGGCCCTGATCCATCGGCAGCAGAGTAAAAGAAGAGGTGCGGCACCCCGGCGGCGCCGTGCCTCTTTCGTAAAGGAGGTTCTTTTTCATGGGACTTTTTGACAAGAAATTCTGTGCGATCTGCGGAGAGCAGATCCCGTTCATCTCGCTGGGCAGCCTCAAACTGGAAGACGGCCATCTGTGCAAGAAGTGCCACGCCAAACTGTCTCCGTATTATTCCGGCAAACGGGCCACGACCGAGCAGATCCGCGAACATCTGGCCTACCGCGCGGAAAACGAGGCGGCTGTGGCGGCTTTTGAGCCGACCCGGGAGTTCGGCGACTCCAAGACCGTTTATCTGGACGAGAAGACGAACCGCTTCGCGGTGAGTTCTTCCAAAAAATGGCGGGAGACGAACCCCGACCTCGTGGACTGCGGACAGATCACGGACTGCGAGTTTGAGATCACGGAGAAGAAAGAAGCGGTGACGACCAAGGACGAAGAAGGCAATGAGGTCCCGGTGGAGCCCGCCCAGGTGGAATACTTCAATGATTTCAACCTCACCATCAGCCTGGACCACCCGTTCATCTCGTCTTTCAAGATCAAACTGAACGCAGCAACGGTGAAGGATACCCAGCTGGCCGATGCCCTGCCGGAAGGCTACCGTCTCTATAATGACATTTATCAGCATTATGAGGAAATGGGCAATGAAGCCAGAACGCTGCTGATGAAGTGCCGCGCTCTGGCGCTGGGACTGGAACCGGAAGAGGAGAAGCCGGAGGAGCCGGAAACGCCTGCCGCCCCCGCCATGATCACCTGCCCGTTCTGCGGCGCCCTGACGACGCCCGTGGATGGAAAGTGCGAGTACTGCGGCAGTCAGCTGCTGTAGAAAGGAGAGCCGATGAGTCTTCTGAACGAGATCAAAAAACTGTTTAGCAGCGCGACCAAAAAGGTGGCGGACAACGTGAAGAAGGAGTTTTCCACGACGCGGAAGACCTATTCTTTCAATGAACTTCCCGCTGACCTCGAAGCTTTCAAAAAACTGCCGGGCGCCGACCTGAAAGACCCGTATGCGGTCGTGGCGCTCACCGTTCTGGCATATGACCACTATTCGGTGAACAAAGAGGAATCGTACGCGATGCTGGATTTCCTGCGCGGTCCCCGTCCGCTGTCGAACTTTGAGAAGTCCTCGATCAACGACCGCTGGATGGATGGCAAGGACTATGTGACGCGTTCGTACTTCGCGGGCGCTGTGCCTGCCAATAACTACACGCCGCAGAAGCCCTACCGCGTGACAGTCTCGGATAACCCCTACAGCCGCGACAACGAGGGTTATTTGGTCCTGTACCTGACTTCCGGCGGCGCCGATTCGCCCCGTCCGGTCACGGTGCGTCAGAAGGCATCCACCCAGGAATGGTTCCTGTGGGACACGCCCGGCATCCTGGCGGATATCCGCACCCCTGCAGAGCGGGATCCCTGGGCATAAAGAGGTTCTTCGAAGCAGGTCTGCCGCTTCCGGCAGCGGAGCAGAAAAGGAACGATAGACACAGAAGAGGAGACCGTCCGGTAAGCCGGGCGGTCTCCTCTTTGAGTTTCAGATCCTGTTCTGTGCTTCGGGACGGATCCTTTCCGTCAGCGGAGCGTGACGGTCACTTTCGTGGAAAGTGTTTCCTGATAGAACTGGAATTTCAGCGTATAGGTGCCGGATTCAGGCGGAGCCGGGAAAGCAAAATAGCAGTCGGCGGTTTCCCCGGTCTCGAACAGACTGTTGACGGCAGATACTGTGACGGCTTCCGGATAATACGAGGTGTACACGGTCCCGTCCGAAGCTGTAAGCTTAGCTCCGAGGAAAAGACTATCAGGCGTACTGCCGACATACTTCATGGCACCGCCCTGATTGGAAACAGTCACGCGGATCCCCAGAGGATAGGAGAGATCTTCACAGAAACGGATGCTGTGCTTCTCCAGGGTGATGTCAGGCGCTTCCGAGAAAGAACTGAAGAGAAAGACGGCAGCGATCAGTACAATGAGGGCTGCCCGGGATCCAGAGGTAACGAAGAGTGCTCGGGATCTCATTTTCGAACCTCCTGTTGGTTAGAAAAAAATGTAACAGAACCCGCAGAAATCGTCAATATATTAACCGAAAACTATTTTTTAGGATTTAGAAGGATCGACTCGCGAAGAGGCATGCCGGAAAAAAGTCAGGACCGCTCTTGACAAACAGAATGGGATGTGTTACTCTTGGGTCATAAACGTATGAGCAATTGCTCAATTGATATAGGAGGCTAGTATGGTTCCCGATCAGAAAGGCTTGGAAGCACAAAGCGCAGAGGAGCAGGAGAATCTTGCGGGAGAAGCTTGGCCGGACGGAAACGTCTGCAGCTGCGAGGAGCATGGTGATGAGAAGGGCAGCTGTCACGATGATGGCGGTCGTGAAGACAGCTGTCCCTGCCGTGATCATGACGACAGTGAGAAAGATCACTGCCACTGCCATGACGAGGCTGATGATGACGAAGATCACTGCCACTATCACAGCGAAGGGCACGCAGGCCATTTCCACGGACATCATCACCTGCACGGAGCCTCCTGCGGCTGCCATGATGAAGAACTTTCAGAAGAAGAGGAGAAGCGGGCTCGATGGGAGATCGTGATCGGAGCCGTACTGTTTCTGGGCGCCGTCGCCGTTAAACTTATCCGCGGCGACAGCTATACCTGGCCCTACATCGTCGTGCTAGCGCTGGCCTATCTGATCCTTGGCTGGCGCGTTCTGAAAGAGGCCTTTGAGAATCTGATGCACGGCGAGTGGATGGATGAAAACTTTCTGATGTCGCTGGCCACTTTGGCGGCTTTTGCCATTCAGGAGTTCCCGGAAGCGGTGGGCGTCATGCTGTTTTTCCGTATCGGGGAAGCATTTGAGGATCTGGCCTCGGAACGAAGCCGCCGGCGGATCATGGAGGCAGTCGACCTGCGTCCGGAGACGGTCACGGTGGAAAAGTCCGGCGGGTCGGAAACGGTACCGGCGGGCAGCGTACGCCCCGGGACGGTCTTTCTGGTGCGTCCGGGCGACCGCGTGCCGCTGGATGGGACCGTGCTGGAAGGGGAAAGCTATCTGGACACCTCCGCGGTCACCGGGGAACCGGTGCCGGTGCGTGTGGAGCCGGGAACGGCCGTCCTTTCGGGCGGCGTCAATACCAGCGGCCTGCTGCGGGTTCGCGCGGACAAACCGCTCTCCGAGTCGATGGTCAGCCGTATCCTGCGCTCTGTGGAGAATGCGCAGGAATCCAAACCGCAGATCGACCGGTTCATCACCCGTTTTGCCCGGATCTATACGCCCTGTGTGGTGGGCCTGGCGCTGCTTACGGCGTTTGTCATGCCGCTGTTGCGGGGCGAAGCGTTCCTTCCGTGGATCTACACGGCCATCAGTTTTCTGGTCATGAGCTGCCCCTGCGCGTTGGTGCTCTCGGTGCCGCTGGCGTTTTTCTGCGGTATCGGCGCAGCCTCCTCCCGGGGCATCCTGTTCAAAGGAGGCGCTTCCATGGAGCAGCTGGCCGGTGTGACAGCAGCGGTCATGGATAAGACGGGCACGATCACCCGGGGCACGTTCGAGGTCCGGAAGGTCCTTCCGGCGCCCGGGATCGGAGAGGAAGAGCTCCTCCGCCTGGCAGCCGCCTGTGAAGAGGCATCCACGCATCCGATCGCGCAGAGCATCCGCAGGGCGGCGCAGGAAGCCGCACTGGACGTCCCCGCGCCGGAAGCGGCGCAGGAGATCCCCGGAAAGGGGATCCGTGCCCGTGTGGACGGACGCGAGATCGCCTGCGGGAACCGCGCGCTGCTGGCGCTGGGCGGAGCCGGGGAAGTACCGGAGGACACGGAACCGGGAGCG
This sequence comes from Lachnospiraceae bacterium, assembly GCA_017958185.1. GTDB lineage: Bacteria > Bacillota > Clostridia > Lachnospirales > Lachnospiraceae > UBA6987. The sequence goes on from JAGDDE010000023.1 coordinate 13,870, forward strand.
GAAGTGTTCCTGGCGGAAGGCCGCCGGTATCTGGGCCGGCTGGTGATCTCCGATGAAGTGAAGGAAGGCGCCGGGGAGGCCATCCGCCGGCTGCACGACCTGGGCATCAAAACGGTCATGCTGACCGGTGACGGCGCGAGCGGCGCTCAGAGCGTGGCGGAAGAAGTGGGCATCGAAGACTGGCGCGCACATCTGCTGCCCGATCAGAAGGTGGACGAACTGCAGAAGATCCGCAGCGCGGGCGAAAAAGTGCTCTTTGTGGGAGACGGGATCAATGACGCGCCGGTGCTGGCCGGTGCAGACGTGGGCGCAGCCATGGGCAGCGGCGCGGACGCTGCCATTGAAGCGGCCGATCTGGTCTGCATGAATTCCGACCCGGCCTCCGTGCCGGAAGCCGTCGTCCTGTCGCGGCGCGTGCGCCGCACGGCCTGGCAGAACGTGATCTTTGCGCTGGCGTTCAAAGCCGTGGTCATGATCCTGGGCGTCACCGGCATTTATTCCAATATGTGGCTGGCGGTCTTTGCCGATACCGGTGTGGCCGTGCTGTGCATCCTGAATTCGGTCCGGCTGCTGCTGGGCACAAAGAAAAACGCCTGAGCGGGCGCGGAAGGGCAACAGCGGAACAGGGCGCTTCAGACTCATGAGAAAAGGACCGGTAACTGCCGGATCGGAGGTTTCCGGGACGGAAGAGCGGCCGGAGAAAAGAAAAAAACGACCGGGCAGCGATGCCCGGTCGTTCCGTATGCTCCTTTATGCCTGTTCCCGTTCGGTGTTCACGGTCTTCTCCAGGAAGGTCTCGATCTCCGCCAGCACGTCGGGTGCGTAGAAGCGGTCATCGGCATGACCCAGATCCGGGAAGATCCGGAGGGTCACCGCGTCTTCGCCCAGGCGGGCCGTAAGGGCCTCCTTCAGCCGCCTGGACTGAGTGGGCGAGACCGTGATGTCAGCCAGTCCGTGCACCATCCAGGTGTTCCGGGGCAGGTGTTCTGCCGGCGCCTGCGCGACCTGCGCAATGACGCTGGAGCGTTCACGCTCTTCGTCCGTCCACTCGTCCATATTTTTCCGCATCCAGTAGTCCCCGACGCCGGCATAGCCTTCGCATTCCTTTTCCATCCAGCGGTTGGCAATGCGCAGCATATAGTCCGGGACGCCCTGATCGCGGAGATCCTGCAGGTGGGTGACGAAATCCATGACCCCGTAGTGGCTGACGAGGGCGCGTACGGGCGGCACGTCGGGACAAACGGCTGCCATGGCGGCAAAATAGGCGCCGGCGGACTCGCCCCAGAGGACGATCCGGGACGGGTCGATGCGGTAGTCCGCGGCATGGTCGTACAAAAAGCGTACGGCGGCGCAGCAGTCCTCGATCCCGCCGGGGAACGGGGCTTCCTGGGCCAGCCGGTAATTGATGCTCGCGCAGGCCCAGCCTCTGTCACGGAAGTACCGCAGCATAAAGACGGGCTGGCGGGAGTGCGAGTGGCCGGCAATGAAGCCTCCGCCGTGGATCAGTACCAGCAGGGGCAGCGCTTCCTCCGAATCGGGGAGATAGAGATCCAGTGTCTGTGAGGGGAGATCGCCGTAGGGGATGCTTTCATACACCTGTCCGGCATTCTCCCAGGGGAGGGCATGGATATGCAGCGTCTTCTCCCGCAGGAGATTCTGCTTCAGATACCACAGGACTTTGCGCCTGGACCAGGCGAGCGCGCCCAGAGCGCCGGCAGCGCCCAGGACTCCCAGGGAAACGATGGTGCTTTTTTTCATGGTCATCCTTCTGCGCGGCAGTCCGCGCGGTTTTGATCGGGGCGCGCAGCGCGCCCGTTGCGTTGGGCGGGGCGGGAGCCCCGCTTATTCTTTTTCTTCTATGGCGCCGCTGCGGTAGGCCTGCAGCAGGTCTTCCAGATCGCGGATGTTTTCTTTCAGGCGGGCGCCGACGTCCGTGTCGCCCACGGTGACGCGGTTGGCCAGATGCTCGATGAGCGTGGTCTCCGAATGGATGTCCCGGCCGGTACGGACCGCATCCTCGGCTGAGGTGAACGGTTCATGCGCGACCAGTTTGAGTCCGCTGGAACTGTAGACGAGCGTATAGCCGGCGATGCCGGTCTGGCTCTGGTAGGCGCGGGAGAAACCGCCATCGATGATCAGCAGCCTGCCGCCGCAGCGTAGCGGCGATTCCCCCTGCCGGCTTTTGACCGGCATGTGCCCGCTGATGATGCGGGAATGCTCGTGATCCAGCCCGAACTCGTCGAAGATCCTCAGGACCACGTCTTCCCGGTCGCAGAGGCGGTAGTAGGCGCCTTTCGGCTCGGCGTGAGTTTCCGGCTCCTGCAGGAACTGCCGCTCGAAGGTGGCCATGCGCTCCTTGCCAAAAAGGGGAGAGCAGCGGCCGCACCAGAGGTAGTACAGGATGTCTTCCGCATAACGCTTTTCCGGTCCGGGCGGGGCAAAATACGCGCGGCGGATGTACCCGTCCAGAGCATCCAGCAAGGCTTTGCCGCAGTAGGAGCGGCCCTCCAGGGTCATGGACATAAAGGAGCCGTCATCGTTCAGCGGGATACAGCCGTGGTAGAGCAGATTGCCGTTGGAGACCAGATACAGGCTGCCCTTGCGCAGCAGGAAGCGCATGTGCCGCTGCAGTTTTTCGCTGTTGCGGAAGGCCGCGCACAGGCGGTCCATGACCGTCTGCTCTTTGTCCGTCAGCGCGTAGGGGTCGGCGGGATTGACCGTGGGGAAGTCGGTATCTTCCATCGGGTAGTCGCGGCCGCCGATCCGGATGGTTTTGTCTCGGTAATCGATCTTGTCCAGCAGGAGGCGGTCCTCCATCCCGAATTCCGGATGCCGGCGGATCCACTGGCCCTCCAGTTTGAACTGCAGCAGGGTGATCGCCTTGTGCATGCGCGTGTCCTGCTCGGTATCGGAGACGTCGTAGTATTCCGGGTCATATTTGATATGAAAACGGTCATAGTCGGTCTGGGCGTATTCCTCCACCGCCAGACGCATGAGAGGGATCAGATTGATGCCGTAGCCATCTTCCAGGATATCCAGGTTGGCATAGCGGGCCGAGAGCCGTATGACCGTGGCTACGCAGAGTGGGATCCCGCAGGAGGCGCCCAGCCAGATGAGATCGTGGTTGCCCCACTGGATATCCAGCGAATGGTGATTCATCAGGGTGTCCATGATGATTTGCGGCCCGGGGCCCCGGTCGTAGATGTCGCCGATCAGGTGCAGGTGATCCACGGTGAGACGCTCGATCATGGCGGAAAAGGCGACGGCGCAGGCGCGGGCCTGGCCGGTGCGGATGATGGCCTGCAGGATGCCGTTATAATAGCTGGCCTTGTCCGGCACGTCGTTTTCAAACATCAGTTCCTCGATCACATTGCGGAAATCCTCCGGGATCGCCTTGCGGACCTTGGAACGCGTATATTTGATGGAGACGCGGCGTGCCATGCGCACTAGGCGCAGCAGGATCACGCGGTACCATTCGCTCATATCGGTGCCGCTTTCCTGCACGAGCTTGATCTTGGCCTCGGGGTAGTAGATGAGCGTGGCGAGCTCGGTCTTGTCCTCGCGGCTCAGTTCGAAGCCGAATTCTTCTTCGATCTTTGCGCGTACGTTGCCGGAGGCGTTCTTCAGGATGTGGATGAACTGGCCGTACTCGCCGTGTACGTCGCTGATGAAGTTTTCCGTGCCCTTAGGCAGGTTGAGGATCGAAGACAGATTGATGATCTCGGTGCTTGCCTTGGCGACCGTGGGGAATCGGTAGGAGAGTTCCTGTAGAAAACGGATGTCCTGTTCCATAGTACCTCCGGAAAAAGAGCGGGTGCCCCGGAGAAGCGGTCCGGGGCACCGAAAAAGAACGGGAGCCTGAAAAACAGGTCTTCTGACGGGCAGCTGGGATCAGCCGGCAAAGAAGAGACCGTCAAAGAGCTGGTCGATAGGGGTGGTGCCGATGCGCTGCACGTAATCCGTCCCCAGAGTCATATAGAAGTAGACCCGGCGGCCGTCTTCCAGGGCAAATACGACGCGGTTTTCCGCGTTGGTGGATTCAAAGGTCAGTTTGGTCCCGGCCGGAAGCGTCACGGGCGGCTGATAGTCCGCAGATTCCAGATTGGCCGTGAGGCTCTGCTTCAGCGTCAGCGTGCGGGGCTCCAGGATGGTGTAGGTCTCGTCCAGGTGACGGACGGGTCGGGCATCGGTCGTCAGCAGATACGGGGCGGAGGCATCATAAGTGGAGAAAATGTCCAGATGCTTCTGCATGCGGAACAGCTCCGGGCCGGTGACTGCCCAGGAGGCGCGGAAGGCGTCGTTCGGGCCGGTCACGAAACTCTCGGGTCCCAGGTTCTGTTCGCGGGAGGCCAGCACGTAGGAAGTGCCGAATTCCGCACGCATCTCGCTGAATACGAGCGTTTCGGTGTAGAGGTTCGGGCCGGTCATGATGACCATGATATGGTCGCTGCCGTCCGCCGCATGGATGAGGAAGGCGGAATCCGCGGAAAGGCTGCCATCGGAGAGAGGCATTTCGTCTTTCTTGTCATCCTTGTAAATAATCACGTTCGTGCCCGCGGGAGACGGTTCGCTCATGATGTAGTAGCGGTGTTCGCCAGAGGCGTCCGCATACCAGAAGGAATGATTCAGCGGGATAGAAACGCTGTAGGCGGAAGGAGCGTAAGTGAATCTTTCGTTCACGAGGCCTTCGAGTTTCTGATAGCTGACGAAGACGGAGTAGACTTCTTCATCCCAGGGATCCAGCGAACGGGCCGGGAACCAGAACGTGATGCCCGGATAATCGATCGTGAAGGCGAGCATCCCGGAATCGATGATGCTGCGAACGGCGGCCAGGATCGAAGCGGATTCGTCACGGAAGTGCAGATATTTGGCGGAGACCGCCAGCGTGATCGTCTCGGCCAGTCCGCGCGTGGAGGTGAACACGTCGCTTATGCCGAGGCTTTCGCCGGACACGCTGTCGATGTTGACGCAGGTGAAGGAGTTATCGACGTGCATGCCGCCCTGGTAGGACTCGCGCCCGCGTACCAGACTGAGCACGATCTCGTCCGCCCGGCGCAGCTCCAGCGTCTCGTTGTGATAGTGCTGCGAGAACGTGGCGAAGTCCTTGATATCCTCCTCGATCTCAGCCTGAAGCCCCATGATCGTCAGGTTGTACAGGTTGAAGTCCGGATAGGCGAAGAGGGTATTCAGCGACGTGGCGAGCGCGGGATGATCTTCGGTCAGAGCGCCTCCGGCGAGGAGCGTGCGCATGACAGCCCAGCCGGCGTAGTCATCTTCGAATTTTTCGGTGTAGACGGAGTTGATGAAATAACGGCGGGCTGTTGCGATGTAGAGCCCGGTCAAGACCTTGGGATCCCTGTTTAGATCCGGTCCGAAACCGCCAGGCTCCGTGCCCGAAGCGTCCGAAGAGGGACGGGGACGGGTGGGCGAGACGTTCGTAGGCGCCGGACGGGTAGGAGATACGGGTCCGGTGGGGCGTACGACCGGCTGTGTCGGTTCCTGGGTAGGTGACTGCGTCGGACGGGTCGGCGCGGAATCGGTGGGGGCCGGACGGGTCGGCGCGGGATCGGTGGGGGCCGGGCGCGTCGGCGCGGCGGTAGGCGCCTGGGTAGGAGCCGCGGTAGGCGCCTGTGTGGGTGCGGCGGTAGGGGCTTGCGAAGGGGACGGATCGGTCCCGGCCGGCTGCGTGGGTGCTTTCGTGCCGTTTTGCGCATCCTGGCGCGAAGCTTCCGCAGCGGCGAAATCATGGATCCACTGGCTCAGGCCGCTGCAGGAAGAGAGCAGCAGGCAGAGGGCCAGCAGCAGGGCGGAAAGAACCATTGCCGAATGGTTTCTGTTTTTCATGAGAACCTCCTTTGACCAGTCCGGAAAGAACTGAAACAAGCGGCCGGAATGGGGTATAATTTTTATAAATCATACCATACAGACCGGGCTTTTGGCAATGTTTTTTTGTAGCGGGGGCTCAGGACGGCATCCGGGGCCGGATGAAGAAAAGAGAAAAAACACCGCAGCGGCGCACTCGGGGCTCCATGCATTTCCGCGGGGCGGATGCTACAATGGCTGCGGGTGCAGCGGCAGAAGGATCATGCTGTTTTTATGTGCCCTTTCCGCGGCTGCGGGGGCCGCAAGGCAGCCGTATATCGAAGAAAGGGGAATATGTTCAGTAAAGTTTACGCGATGAAGCTGCTCGTCATGGAAAGCGTGCTGATGTGCGTCGAATGCGACCCCTCCTCCGGACTGCCCGAGACCGCCCTGGTCGGTTTTCTGGGCTCCGAGGTCAAGGAGGCTAGAGACCGGGTGCGCACGGCCATGAAGAACACCGCTTTCCAGCTGCCGCCGAGCCGCATCACCGTCAATCTTTCGCCGGCTGATCGAGGCACTTTCGGATCTCCTCCTGGCGCTGGAAGCCCGGGAAATGAGCGGCTCGCTGATCACGGTGGATCAGGTGCTGGAACAGGGTCGGGACGTGCTGGCCCTGCCGCCCGCTCCTTCGCCCGACGCGTCGGCCGAGCCGCCCGGAGAAGACGCTGCGCGGCTGCTGAGGCTCTTCGGCACCGGGCTTCGCCACACGGAAGAACTGCAACAGGAACTGGACTTTAACGCCGGCCGGCTGCAGATGCTCCTGCTGGATCTGGAGAGCAGGGCCTGATCCGACAGGTCTCCCCCGGGTACTATCTGCGCCGCTAAGACCGTCCGGAGCGCCGGAACGCGAAAAAAAGAAAAAAATACCGCTTGCATTCTTCCCGGAAATGCCGTATAGTGCTGAAATCGTAGAGACCGATCCCCGGATCACTTGAAATAAGAGGAAAATCATGAGTGCAAAGCGAAAACTGATCATTGTGGAATCCCCGGCGAAAGTCAAGACCATCAAGCGCTTTCTGGGCGCGGGCAGCGACGTCGAAGCCTCCGGCGGTCACGTGCGCGACCTGCCTAAAAGCCGTATGGGCGTCGATGTCGACCGTGACTATGAACCGTCCTATATCACCATCCGCGGCAAAGGCGATGTGATCACGGCCCTGAAGCAGAAGGCCAAAAAGGCTGACGTCATCTATCTGGCCACCGACCCGGACCGCGAAGGCGAAGCGATAGCCTGGCATCTGAAAGAACTGCTGAAGAAAGAAGAAGGCAAGATCCGCCGTATCAGCTTCAATGAGATTACGAAGCAGGCCGTGACACAGGCGCTGAAGGCCCCGAGGGATATCGATACCGACCTGGTGGATGCGCAGCAGGCCCGCCGCGTGCTGGACCGCGTGGCCGGTTATTCGGTCAGCCCGCTGCTCTGGAAAAAGGTCAAGCGCGGGCTGTCTGCCGGCCGTGTGCAGTCCTCGACGCTGAATCTGGTCTGCGCCCGGGAGGCGGAGATCGACGCCTTCGTCCCGCAGGAATACTGGACCGTCACCGTGTCTCTGCAGCCGGAAGGCTCTTCGGGCCGCATCACGCTGGAATACCAGCCCAAAACCCGTCCGCTGGCCTGTGAAGAGGACGTGAAAGCACTGCTGCAGGGGCTTGTGGGAGAGACGTTCACCGTTTCGGAACTGGAGACGCTGCCGCGCCGCAAGAAGGCGCCGCTGCCGTTCACGACCTCGACGCTGCAGCAGGAAGCGTCTCACGCGCTGAACTTCTCGCCGCGCCGCACCATGAGTATCGCACAACAACTGTACGAAGGCGTGGAACTGAAGGGAGAGGGCACCACCGGCCTGATCACTTACCTGCGTACGGACTCGACGCGCATCTCAGAGGAAGCGGCGGCCGCTGCTTCGGCTTATATCGAAGAGACTTACGGCAGACCCTACCGGGGGACGCAGAACACGGACGGACGCAACAGCGGCCACGCCCAGGACGCTCACGAGGCGATCCGGCCGACGCTGGTGACGCGCACGCCCGCCTCCGTCCGCGACCAGCTCTCGCAGGATCAGTACCGCCTGTACAACCTCATCTGGAAGCGCTTCCTGGCCAGCCGGATGGAAGACTACTGCTACGACAGTACCGTGCTGGTCCTTGCCGCGGGCGAGGCCGCTTTCCGAGCTGCCGCCCATGTGACCACCTTCGACGGCTACCGCCTGGTCTATAACCCAGAAAACGAAAAAACGGAAAAGGACCGCTCCCTCAGCCGCATCACCCGGGAGACCGTGTTCAGCGATCCGCAGTTTGAGAGCGCTCAGCATTTCACACAGCCGCCCGCGCATTATACCGAGGCCTCGCTCGTGCATGCCATGGAAGCCTGCGGCATCGGCCGGCCCAGCACCTATGCCCCCACGCTGACCACGCTCATGGCCCGCCGGTATCTGGGCCGGGAAGGCCGGAATCTGTTCGTGACGGAACTGGGCGAGGCCGTAAACGACCTCACGCTGCGCTCCGTTCCCATGCTGGCAGACAAGGATTTCACCGCCCGCATGGAAGACGAACTGGACAAAGTGGCCGAAGGACAGCTGGAGTGGAAGGCTGTGCTGCGGGAGTTCTATCCGCCTTTCCGGGAAAAACTGGACGCAGCCATGCGCGATCTGGACAAAGTGAAGGTCGCAGACGAAGAGAGCGACGTGATCTGCGAAAACTGCGGGCGCCGCATGGTCTACAAATACGGCCCGCACGGGCGCTTCCTGGCCTGCCCCGGGTTCCCGGAGTGCCGCAATACCAAGCCGCTCGTGGAAAAGGCCGGGTGGAACTGTCCGGTCTGCGGCGCCGAGATGGTCGTGCGCAAGACCAAAGCCGGCCGGCGCTTTTACGCCTGCCCGGACGAAAAATGCGGACACATGAGCTGGCAGAAGGAAAATTTTTCAAAATAATCAAAATACCTGTTGTTTTTTGTCAGAAAAAAGGATATACTGAAACCGGAAAGTCAAAAAGAGTCGTTTTGTCTCGCTTTTGAGGCAAAAATGGATACGAGACGAGCCGCATCGCCGGGAAAGCTCCCCTACGGCCCCTGTTTGGTGTCCGCCCTGCAGGAAAGGAAAGAAAGCAGATGAGCGTACAGCTGCTTGACAGAATCCGGAAAGTCAACAAACTACTGCACAACAACAACGGCAGCGTCTTCATTTTCAACGACGTCTGCGAGGCGCTGAGTGACGCCATGCGCTCCAATGTACTCGTGATCAGCAAAAAGGGGAAGATCCTCGGCAAAGGCGCCATCCGCGAACTGGCGGATGACGCGGCCTGGCAGAATGCCGCGGTCGGGAAGCTGATCGACAAAGCCCTGAACGAACGCCTGCTGAATATTCTGTCCACCCAGGAGAATGTTCATCTTGAAACTCTTGGCTTCGACAGCGAAGCCAACCGCCTCTACCGGGTCATCGTGACCCCCATCGACATCGCCGGGGAAAGACTGGGGACTTTCTTCATCTACCGGAAGGAAGAGTCCTACGGCGTGGACGATATCATCCTGGCTGAATACGGCACCGCCGTGATCGGCCTCGAGATGCTCCGCTCGCTGAATGAAGAAAGCGCCGAGGAACTGCGCCGGCGCCAGGTCGTCCGCTCCGCCATCAGCACGCTGTCCGCCTCGGAATACGAAGCCGTGTGCTATATCCTGGAGGAACTGGACGGACGGGAGGGCATCCTGGTCGCCAGCAAGGTGGCCGACCGCGTGGGCATCACCCGTTCCGTGATCGTGAACGCGCTCCGCAAGCTGGAAAGTGCCGGGGTCATCGAATCCCGCTCCTCCGGCATGAAGGGCACCTACATCAAGATCGTGAACGATCTGATCCTGGCCGAGATCAACCACTCGGACCGGGATGAATCCTGACCGTCGTCCGGACGGCCGGGCTGTCTCCGGACTCCCGCCGCGCAGAGCCCCGATCGGAAGGCTCAGCGCAGCGGGAGTCTTTCTGTTCCGCCCGAAAGCGTTGGCTGGACGGCGGCAGGGATCTTCACGACAGGTTCTGAAAAAAAAAGATAAAAAACCCCTTGCATTTTCCGGGCATTTCATGCTAAAGTATATCGGCGCTAAAAATCACGCCGGCCGATCCGCGGAAGCGGTGCCGCGCCAGCGGTCTTCCGGAGAGAGGAAGCCGGCGGAAGAAAAACCAAACGGAGGAATTCACAATGAGCGTTATTTCCATGAAGCAGCTGCTGGAAGCCGGCATCCACTTCGGACACCAGACCCGCCGCTGGAACCCCAAGATGGCCCCCTACATCTACACCGAGCGCAACGGCATCCACATCATCGACCTGCAGAAGACGGTCGGCATGGTGGACGAAGCCTATAATGCGGTCGCCCGGATCGTCGCCGAAGGCGGCACCATCCTGTTCGTCGGCACCAAGAAGCAGGCGCAGGACGCGATCCAGACCGAAGCGGAGCGCTGCGGCATGTTCTACGTGAACCAGAGATGGCTGGGCGGCATGCTCACCAACTTCAAGACCATCCAGAGCCGTGTGGCTCGCCTGCGCGCCATCGAAAAGATGAGTGAAGACGGCACCTTTGAAGTCCTTCCCAAGAAGGAAGTCGCCGCCCTGCAGAAGGAATGGGAAAAGCTGGAAAAGAACCTTGGCGGCATCAAGAATATGAAGCGCCTGCCCGATGCGATCTTCATCATCGACCCGAAGAAAGAGCGCATCTGTGTGCAGGAAGCCCATACGCTGGGCGTGACCCTGATCGGCATTGCCGATACCAACTGCGACCCCGAAGAACTGGACTATGTGATCCCGGGCAACGACGATGCCATCCGTGCGGTCAAACTGATCGTTTCCAAGATGGCCGACGCCGTGATCGAAGCCAACCAGGGCGAGCAGACCGGCGGCTCCGACGAAGCGGAAGCTTCCGAGACCGCTCCCGAGACTGAAGAAACAACGGAGGAATGATTGAATGGCAGTTACTGCAGCATTGGTAAAAGAACTGAGAGAAATGACCGGCGCCGGAATGATGGACTGCAAGAAAGCCCTGGAAGCCACCGCCGGCGATATGGATAAGGCCGTCGAGTTCCTGAGAGAAAAAGGACTGGCCGCCGCCGCCAAGAAGGCCGGCCGCATCGCTGCGGAAGGTCTGGTCTCTGCCAAGGTCGAAGGCAATCGCGCCGTCATCGCCGAAGTAAACAGCGAGACCGACTTCGTGGCCAAGAATGCCGATTTCCAGACGTACGTGGCCGAGGTCGTCGATCAGGCCATGAACACCGAAGCGACCGATATCAACGCGTTCCTGGCGGAGCCGTGGACGCTGGATCCGAGCCTGACCGTGGAGCAGAAGCTCTCCTCCATGATCGCTGTGATCGGCGAGAAGCTCTCCATCCGCCGTTTCGCCAAGGTGGAAGGCGATGCCGTCGTAGCGTATATCCACGGCGGCGGACGCATCGGTGTCCTGGTGGAAGCCAAAACGGAAGCCGGCAGCGATCCGGCCGTGACCGAAGCCCTGAAGAATGTGGCCATGCAGATCGCGGCGCTGCGTCCCCGTTACATCTCCCGTGCGGAAGTTTCCGCCGATTTCCAGGCCAAGGAGACCGAGATCCTGCGTGCGCAGATCATGAACGATCCCAAGGAAGCCAGAAAGCCCGAGAAGGTCATTAACGGCATGATCCAGGGCCGTATCGCCAAGGAGATGAAGGAGTTCTGCCTGGTAGACCAGATCTACGTCAAGGCGGAGGACGGCAAGCAGACCGTTGGCCAGTATCTGGAGCAGGTCTCCAAGGCCGTCGGCTCCAAACTGACCGTGACCAAGTTCATCCGCTACGAGACCGGCGAGGGCATCGAGAAGAGAGAAGATGACTTTGCAGCCGAAGTGGCCAAGCAGATGGGCATGTAAAACGACCGCAAAAGAAGAGGGGCTGTGAAAAAACGCCCTAACGAAAAAGAGGTCATCTGGTTTAAGCCAGGTGACCCTTTTTGTGTTAGAATGGACTTGCTATGAACAATTCAACTGCTGCCGCCGCATAAATCGTTTACCACGAGAATCTATGGGGTAAGGGGGATTATGCGTTCTTTTTCAGATTTCGACCTTGATGGTATTAATACAGGTATAGAAAAAGGACCTGCGAAAAATGATCGCTCATTTTTTCACAGGCCCTTTTTTGTGTCTTAAAGGCATAAGGCGAAGTTTTTCAAAAGGACTGCCGCAGCTTTGAGACAGAGCAGATTACAAGAAAGATCAAAAAAACAGTATATTTTTATTGACTATTCCGAGTTGGCATGATAGTATTACAATAGGTATAATAGAAAAGAAACAGTCAGACGGAAAGGAAGGTGAAGGAATGAAAGAAACAAACCATGACACAAGGGAAAGCCAAAGGATAAGGACCATCTTGATCGCTATTTCTGTTGTAATAGCCGGATCAATCCTTCTCGGATCAGGTTTAAAAACTGGCTGCCCGGAAAAACGACATATCTGCAGCAGAAGGCGGGTGGTTGGAAAAACTGCATCTGTATTTGGATCAGGGCGAAGCGGAACTGAAAAATGAAAATGACTTTCAGAACGCTGTTGATTCTCTGCGAAACCTGATCGGGGAGCCGGAAACGCTGAGGGTCACGGTATCTTTCGCCTGTGACATCCTGACTGATGAAACGTATAAAGCGCTGAAAAAGGACTTGGATACTGCCGGGACCATGGAACAACTCCTTTTCCAAAGCGTTTCACGGAAATGTTATCGAACAAAACTTGGATAAACTGGAAAATGTCCCTTATGTTTCGCTGGAAACAGAAGAATACACTCCGTTTATAGCACTTCAGGTGAGGACAGAGGACATTGCTACCGGATGGCTGGAAAGACTGGCGCATGATGAGGCTGTCGATATGATTTGTGTAGGGCGGAACGTATTGGCAGTAGATGATGAATCGTGGCTGGGAACACTGTCTGCCATCAATGCTTTGTCCACAGTTTACGGCGGGAATACCGGGTATACCGGATATGATGTCCGTATCGGCCTTTATGAAGGCGGTGTATGCGATACGGACCACACCAATCTTTCCGGAGTAAGCATTTATGTAAGAAGTAACAGTACAGGGGCTTTGCACATATCCAACCACGCTACTGCAGTCGCTTCTATCATTGGAATCATGGCACCGGAAGCAGAATACTATGCCAGCAGATTAACAGAAACCGGAGTCGAGTGGTTCCTTGACATGGAATGCGACGTCGTGAACTGCAGTTTTAGCTATCAGCCTTTTCCCGGGAATGAGACTGACGGATACGTACGTGTAAGTGCTCCGTATTATCGTCTGGACATTGATGGTATCTACGATTATCAAATCAGCGTTCACGGGATCACGGTGATCAAAAGTGCAGGCAATTATAACAATGACCCTTATTCCAATGGTTATAATCCCCTGAATGAAGTAAAGAACCCAGGACTGGCGTATAACGTGATCACTGTCGGAGGTGTAAAAGAACCGTCTTTGTTCGACTGGGGGTGGAAGCACCACGAATATGCCAGTTATGTCAATACGACACCCTACGTCAAACCGGAAATATCGGCACCGTTTACAGTAGATATCCCCAACATTGGTGTTAAACCTGGCATAAGTTTTTCTACAGCACTCGTGACCGGCTGTGTGGCGCTTCTGATGGAGCACGATATCTATTATGCGGGCAGTCCGGCCCGGGTGAAATCAGCGCTCATGGCGCTGGCTCAGATGCCTTCCGACTACGTGGCTGACTGCGGTCACTTTGACGACCGGGTCGGAGCAGGAGTCATCGACCTGGGAGGGATGCTCGGTTATTCCCCGGACCGATACATCTATGTGGATCCGGGAGCGACCGGTGGGACCTATGTATGTACTGATACTATGTACCTTCAGGCGGGGGAAACGCTGGAGATGGCCCTTGCCTGGGATGTATACAAGAATTCAGATGCGGGAAATGTACCATTTTACTTGACAAATTACGAATTGTTTTTGTATGATCCAAGTGGGCAGACAGCGGCAGTTTCCAATCTTTCCAGTAATGTGGAACTGATCCGGTTTACCCCACAGACGACCGGGTATTATACGTATAAGGTATATCAGCCCACTGCCATGAGTCCGTACAACTATACGGGGGATATCCTGTATCTTACGTATCATAAAGAGTGATCAGCGAAAGGAGAAGACCAATGAAAAAGTATGTTTCGATCGTGCTGCTCGTCGTAGTTATCCTTGCCCTAGCGGCGCTGTTTTCCGCGTACGTTGAAACGACCGTTGAAGAACCGAACATCGAGGTGACGTACAAAGTCTGGTATGATGAGGATCATTATTGGTATCCGTACGGCACCAAGTATCCGGAAACGCGGTATCATACACCCCTTTGCATGACTGTCACGTTTACGAATACTGGGGGCGATAAGCCGTATCGCCAAATGGATTATGGGATCGGTGGCGTGATCAGACTTATTGCGGAAGACGGGACTGCTTATGAAAGTTGGCCTCGATACGCCATCTCTAGTGATGATGCTACGGAAAGAATAACTTTTTTCGAAAAAGGCCGGACTCTAGAAAAAACATTTTTCTTTACTGACGATGTACCAGACGGAGAGTACGAGATGCAAGTCGTCTTCCTTGAAGAAGTATACGTTGTTCAGGTCACGATTCGGACAGATCGGTAAGATGCCGAGAGAGGGGGAAATGGTTCTACGTCAACAGTTAGGGCGGTGATTTTTAAAGCGCCTCCTGTTTTGGTTCTATGTCAACAGTTGGGGCGGGACTTTTCAAAAGTCCCGCTCTTTCATGCGTTTTTGAGGTTTTTGATGCCGCACAGTCAGAATGCCGGATTCCGGGCATAACAAACAAACCTCCAAGCGCCAGGATTGTTACGAATCAGGTTGCAGTGAGAAGAATGCGCGTTCTAAACCGATCAAAGCGGGGAAGGCCATAAGCAGTACGCTTCAACACCTTGATCTTGTTATTAAAACCTTCCGTTGGACCGTTGCTGATGAACGGGTAGCGGAACGAGTTCAGTATCTCGTGTAGCCAGTTGGTGAAGGTCTGCGCGCATTTTTCAAAGTACTTGATGCCTGAGCAGTGAGCTTCCTCGATCCAGTTCATCAAAGCGTTTCGGGCGTCACTGAACTGTCTCAAGGAAAAGATGTCAAGAAAGCGTTCTTTCAGGCTTTGGAGGTCGTTATTTATTCTAACGCAAAAATGCCGGGGCGGGTGGCCCCACCCCAACAATTAGTAAAAAACCAGATTTCTTTTGTCTTTTTGCGGTATTTGTGCTACACTTGCCTCAAATCCTTCTGAAAAGGAGCGAAAAGTATGCAGGCACAACTGAACGGCCCCGTGATGTACGCGATCTGCGGGGGCATCATTTTTGCCGTGGCGCTGATCTGCGTGATCTTCCTGGTGCGGGCCTACCGCGCCGGGCTGGCCATCGGCATGGACAAAAAGAAAATGGATCTGGCCATCACCTCCAGCGCTACGTTCTCCCTCCTTCCGAGCGTGGGGATCCTGCTGGGTGTGATCGCGCTTTCCGGAAGCCTGGGCATCCCGCTGCCCTGGCTGCGGCTCTCGGTCATCGGCGCGCTGCATTATGAGACGCAGGTGGCCGAAGCGGCGGCGGAGGCCGTGGGGCTGCCGGGCCTTTCCGCCTCGGCCATGACGGCGCAGGCGTTCGTGACCATCGCGCTGGTCATGGGCGTGTGCATCATGTGGGGCATGGTCTTCTCGATCATTTTCAACCGCAGTTATACGAAAAAACTGAAGAACCCCTCGCCGAAGAAGACCGGCGGCGGACTGATGAGCGAGTTTGCCGACACGGCCATGACGGCCATGTTCATCGGGCTGGTCTCGGCGTATATCGGCAGCTACATCGGCGGCCTCGTTTCCGGACAGGGTCTCTTCACTTTCCGGGGCGACTGGATGCCGCTGGTGGCGGTATTCTTTTCCGGCGCGGCCATGGCGGGTTTCACCTGGCTGGTCGAAAAAAAGAAGATCGAATGGCTGGAGGGCTTTTCCGTGGCCGGCAGCATGCTGGTGGGCATGGCCTCGGTGGTCCTGGCAGGCCTGATGTTTTAGGAGGCGGCAGGTATGACTTCGGAAGAAAAAAACAGTATGTTTGAAAAATACGAAGCGGGAACGCACCGGCTGGGCATGATCTTGAGCTCGGTCACGCTCGTGCTGCTGCTTTCGGCGCCGTTTCTGATGGGCGCCGTGCTCGGGACCATGCCGGACCTGGGCGCGGCGGGCAAAGCCTTTCTGGCCATCGGCCTCGTGTATCTGGTCAGCTGCATCGCGGAGTACCTGATCTATGTGCCCATCCTGGGGTCGGGCGGGAGCTATCTGGCCTTCATCACGGGCAACCTCATCAATATGAAGATCCCCTGCGCCATGAATGCGCGCGATATCGTGGGCGCGAAGACCGGCACCCCGGAAAATGAGATCATCGCCACACTGTCCATCGCGACCTCTTCGCTGGTGACCATCGTGGTGCTGGCGCTGGGCGTCCTGTTGCTCATCCCGCTGCAGCCCATCCTGCAGCAGCCGGCACTGCAGCCGGCCTTCGACTACGTAGTGCCGGCGCTCTTCGGGGCGATGGCCTACAAATACTACCGGAAGCACATGCATATCGCAGTCTGGCCGCTGCTGGTCATGAGCGTCCTGTTCATGCTGGTGCCTTCGCTGGAGAGTGCGACCAGCTTTATGATCATCCCGAGCGGCGCTTTGGCCATCGGGATCGCCTATCTGTACTACCGCCGAGGGAAAAAGAAAGGGGGACCGTTATGAAAGTCGTGGGGATCGTTCTGCTGGTGCTGCTGGGGCTTCTGATCCTGGCGCTGGCGGCGGCGCTGGTACGCACGCTGCTGATGGAAGAAAAATCCGCCTCCTACCGGCCACAGCCGGATCCGGCGCGGGAAGAGCTGTGTGCGCAGAAACTGGCGCGCATGGTGCGCTGCGAGACGGAGACCGACCTGGAAGGCCACGAGCCGGAAAAATTCGTCCGTTTCCACAGGGAACTGGAACGCCTGTTCCCCCGGGTGCATGCCTCGCTGGAGCGGACCGTGATCGACAATAACCTGCTGTACTTCTGGCCCGGCAAAGAACACGACCGGCCGCTGGTGCTCATGTCCCATCAGGACGTAGTGCCGGCCGAGGGCGACTGGATCTACCCGCCGTATTCCGGCAACATCGCCGACGGCAAGGTCTGGGGGCGGGGCGCCGGCGACACCAAGTGCTCCGTGATGGCCTTTTTCCAGGCGGTCGAAGATCTGCTGGCCGAGGACTATGTCCCCGGTCAGGACGTTTATCTGGCCTCTTCCTGCACGGAAGAGCAGGCCGGCGACGGCGCCCCCAAACTGGTGGCGGAACTGCAGCGGCGGGGCGTAAAGCCCTTCCTGGTCTGCGATGAAGGCGGCGGGATTATCACCGATCCCATCACAGGGGTGCCGGGCAGCTTCGCCATGGTGGGCGTATTCGAAAAAGGGATCGCCAACGTGAAGGTGACGGCCCGTTCCCAGGGCGGGCATGCGAGCGCGCCGCCCAAAAAGACGCCCATCGCGCGGCTGGCGGCTTTTGAGAACCGGCTGGAAAAGCGCGATCCTTTCCGCCGGCATATGTCGAAAGAAGTGGTGCAGATGTTTGAGAATCTGGGGCCCTACGCCTCCTTCGGCCTGAAATACCTCTTCTGCAATCTGTGGCTGTTCAAACCGCTGCTCACGCTGGTGATGCCGGCCATCTCGCCGCAGGCGGCCGCCATGCTGAAAACGACCGTTGCCTTCACGCGGCAGAGCGGATCCGACGCCAACAATGTGATCCCGCAAGAGGCTTGGGTGGTCCTCAACATGCGCTTCATCCCGCATCAGGGCATGGAAGAGAGCCTGGCGATCCTCCGGAAGATCGCGAAAAAGTACGATCTGGAAGTCGAGGTGCTCGTGGGCTCGGATTACACGAAGCCGGCGGATATCACCGGCGAGGCCTGGAACACGGTGATGTCGGCCATCGACATGAGCTTCCCCGGACTCGTCGCCAGCCCCTACGTGGTGACCGGCGGGACCGACGCCCGCTTCTACCAGAAGATCTGCGACAACTGTGTCCGCTTCTCCCCGGTCATCTACGGACCGGAGCAGATGAAGGGCATGCATGGCCTGAATGAGAATATTGAAACGAACTGCCTGCCGGGCGCCGTGGATTATTACAAAAACCTGATCAGGATTCACTTCTGAGAAGAAATTAGCACTCACCGCTTGACAGTGCTAACAAAACGTGGTATACCATAGGCAGAACAAAGGAACAGAGACGATCCCGGAAGCGGGATCCGAAGCCTCCGTCCCAATGCTCAAAACGTTCGCTCGTTATGAGCAAGGAGGAAATGACCTATGTTGTACCCGAGTATTTTTAATGACAGTCTTTGGGATGATCTGATGGATCCCGAGTTCCTGCGCTGGCCCGACCTGCACGAAGCGGACCGCAAACTGTACGGCAAGCACGCCGACCGCGTGATGCGGACGGATGTGCGCGAGCACGAAGACCACTACGACGTGGATATCGATCTGCCCGGCTTTAAGAAAGAGGAGATCACCCTGAAGCTGGAAAACGGCTATCTGACCGTGACCGCAGCCAAGGGGCTGGATCAGGACGAGAAGACGAAACTCGGCAAACTGATCCGCCGCGAGCGCTGGGCGGGCGCCATGGAGCGCAGCTTCTATGTAGGCGAAGGCATCACGTCGCAGGAGATCAAGGCTAAATTCGAAAATGGCGTGCTGCAGCTGTGTGTGCCGAAGAAAGAGGCTAAGAAGGCCGAAGAGAGCAGGACCATCCAGATCGAAGGATAAGACACAGGCGGCAGACCCGCCGCAGCAGGAAAGGACCCGCCGGAGCGAAGGCTCCGGCGGGATTTTTGGGTTCTATGTCAATAGTTGGGGCAGGTTTGCAGGACAGGAAAACAAAGACTCTCACGGAATATAAGAAAAGATAAGAAAAAAATCCAACTAATATAGCGGCGAGGGATTGAACAAACAGAGCCACCCGTGGTTTATTGATATTGGATTCTTATCAGCTTCTTGCTTTACTGACTGACATTACTGACTACAACTCGCCAACGAGGTAATCATAAAGACAATATAAGCAGAAATACGATCAAAACGCACTTGTTTTTGACAAAAAACATTGTTACGATGACTAGTTGGTTTTTTTGGGGTTTTTTCCGTCCCCCAATAGGCTTTTTTTTCGACTATATTAGTGAAAGGGATCATCGTCACTGTCCGGAAATCCTGGGCAGGAAGCCGGCGCAGACCTTCCCGGCGGATCTGTCCAAGGTGTTCACAAAGCGTTCGGGCTGACAGATTTCTTCGAAAAAATGAAATGTGAGGGGTAAACGATGAAGAGGCGAAGATTTTTCCGAATCACGGCAGGGCTTCTTGTTGCCATAACCGTCTTTGCCGGTTCGGTTCTGAGCAGTTCTTCGACAGGCGGGACTGCCGCCGGGGCCCGTTCCGGACCCGGTACAGGGACGCCTCCGGGAACAGGCGCCTTTGCCGAAGACCGAGTTTCGGAACACAATTGGCTTCAGCGTCCCGGCGGATGGATCTGCGGGATCTGCGGGCAGTGGACGACTGCCATTTCTACACCACTGGATGAATAAGAGGAGGAGACACTATGAAAAACCAACACCGCTTAAGGGGAATAATATGGATCGGCAGCGTTACTGTGCTTTTCGTGATCATATTGCTGATTGCCGCAGGATTGGGACCGATGATCCCGGAAACCGACTCCACCCACGAAGAAACAACGCTGCAGGAGGTTACGGAGGACCCTGTAAAAATCGCTGCGGGATCTGTATTCCGCCCGGGGCAGCATCGCAGACTCGATCACGAAGACGGCATTGTTTTTCAGCAGTATGTTGATCTTGGATTGTATGAAGCGGCAAGATGGTATGCACAGACCGAGAGCCAGGTCGCTTTACTGGAAGAAAAAGGACCACAGACCCGGAAGGTAGCCAGACAACAGTTCAGCGATCTGCCGGAAGACAAACAAGCGGCGATCCAAAGCGCTTGGATCGTACTGGAAAAAACGAATCTGCACAAATCCGGGCCTGAATGGGAATCCTTTCAGACCTATGTCCGTTACGAAGGAACCTTTGGAGATGATTGTCAGATCTTTACAGACGACTGGATGAAGGCCTGGCCCAGAGTAACGGCTGATTCGAAGGATAATTATCTGGTCGACGGGATTTTGATCCCCTGTCATGAAACACTGTTCTATGTTTACAGGCAGGACGAGTGGATGGGTTTGAATATCGCTTATGAAAGAGGGTATCTGACACAGGAGGATCTCCGCGAATTGATCAGTGTCATTGCCGGTCTTGAGTCTGTTCCTGCCAGTCCGTCCCGTCCATAGCGGGTTCCTCAGGAAGGCGCCAGAACGGCACAGTCGCCGCAAGGCGCACAGGCATTCCCAGCGGATGGATCTGCGGGACCTGCGGGCCGTGGACGACCGCCAGACGCAGTACCATGACGGCGGTCATTCTCCTGTGAGCCGACCGGTCCGTCTCACGAAGATCGATTTTATACCAAATGCCGGGGCGGGAACCACACCCCGGCATTTGGCTTAGGATCCGGAATGTGCCCCGAAAATGTGAAAGTTTTGTGAACTGCCAAAACCGTGTTCCAAAACAGGAAAAAAAACAGTCTATATCAGCAGAGGCCTCTTTCACTCCCTTCGATTTTGACGTGACGACGTTCGCGGGTGGACGCACTCCTCCTCTCTGCCGAAAGAGACCTTTAAGCCGCCGGGACCCCTTCCAACCGGCGGCTTTTTTTGTGCCCGAGCTGCGGACCCGGGCAAATACCACTTGAGAAAGCCGGGAAAATCCGCTACAATACGCCTGGGAAACACCGGAAGCATGGCTTCCTTATTTTTTGAGCCGGAACAGGCGGAAGGAGAACCAATGGATTACGCAAAAGAGTCGCTGCGTCTGCATTATGAGTGGAAGGGAAAGATCGAAGTGAAGGCCACGGTGCCGGTCGCCACGAAGGAGGACCTCTCGCTGGCCTATACGCCCGGTGTGGCGCAGCCCTGCCTGGAGATCCAGAAGGATACGGAAAAGTCCTATGAACTGACGCGCCGCCACAATCTCTGCGCGGTGATCACCGACGGCAGCGCCGTGCTCGGGCTGGGCGATATAGGTCCGGAGGCCGGCATGCCCGTCATGGAGGGCAAATGCGTGCTGTTCAAGTCTTTCGGCGACGTGGACGCCTTCCCGCTCTGTGTGAAGACAAAGGACGTGGACGAATTCGTCCGTACCGTATACCTAATCAGCGGATCTTTCGGAGGCATCAATCTGGAAGATATCGCCGCGCCGCGCTGCTTTGAGATCGAGCGCCGGCTGAAAGAAATCTGCGACATCCCCAT
This sequence comes from Lachnospiraceae bacterium, assembly GCA_017958185.1. Taxonomy (GTDB): domain Bacteria; phylum Bacillota; class Clostridia; order Lachnospirales; family Lachnospiraceae; genus UBA6987. Next base: position 35,108 of record JAGDDE010000023.1, read on the forward strand.
TTTCCATGACGATCAGCACGGGACCGCCGTCATCACGCTGGCCGGCCTGACCAACGCGCTGAAAGTGGTCGGAAAGAAGATGGAAGACGTGCGCGTCGTGGTGAGCGGCGCCGGCGCAGCAGCCATTTCCACGACCAGACTGCTGCAGTCCGCCGGTTGCCGGCATATCGTGCTTTGCGACCGCCGCGGGATCATTTACGAAGGACGCGGAGGGCTCAACTGGATCAAGGAGGAAATGGCCCGCACTACGAATGAGGAGGGCCTGCGCGGCACACTGGCCGACGCGCTGAAGGGTGCGGACGTCTTTATGGGCTTTTCGGCGCCGAAAATGGTGACGGCCGATATGGTCCGCAGCATGGCCCGCGACGCGATCATTTTCGCCTGCGCCAATCCGGTGCCGGAGATCCTTCCGGACGAAGCAAAAGAGGGCGGTGCGCGCGTCGTGTCGACCGGACGCAGCGACTTCCCCAACCAGATCAACAACGTACTGGCCTTCCCGGGCATTTTCCGGGGCACCTTCGACGTACGTGCCTCCGAGATCAACGAAGAAATGAAAATGGCGGCCGCGCGGGCGCTGGCCGGCCTGGTCTCCGACGAAGAACTCTGCGAAGACTATATCATCCCCAAGGCCTTCGATCCGCGCGTAGGCAAAACGGTGGCTGCCGCCGTAGCCGAGGCGGCGAGGCGCACGGGCGTAGCCCGCATCTGAGACAAGGCGCCTTGCGCGGGCATAGCCCGCATCGGACGCACGGAGCGCCGGCAACGGCCATCTGCCGCCTGAGCGGCATACCCATCGGGAGGGATCAGAACCCATGGAAAGAAGCGCAGGGATCCTGCTGCCCGTATTTTCCCTGCCGTCCCCGCACGGGATCGGCACGCTGGGCCGAAAGGCTTATGACTTTATCGATTTTCTCGCTGCGGCGGGGCAGAAATGGTGGCAGATCCTGCCCATCGGCCCCACCGGTTACGGCGACTCACCTTATCAGAGCTTTTCGACCTATGCCGGGAATCCGTATTTCATCGATCTGGATCTGCTGGAAGGCGAAGGCCTGCTGACGAAAGAAGAGATCGCCCGCTTCGAGCCGGAAGCTCCGGCGGACCGCATCGATTATCAGGAGCTGTTTCAAAAACGCTTTGCCCTGCTGCGTCTGGCGGCGAGGCGCGGTCTGGCAAGAGACCGCGCACAGCTGGACCGCTTTTCGGAGCAGAACGCCTGGGTGCGGGATTACGCGCTTTTCATGGCGCTGAAGGATCATTTCGGCGGCGCCGCCTGGTCCTGCTGGCCGGACGCGGACATCCGCCGGCACCGGCCGCAGGCCGTAGAACGCTACCGGAAACTGCTGGAAGAGGACTGCCTGTTTTATGCGTACCTGCAGCTGCTGTTCACCCGCCAGTGGGACGACCTGCACACGTATGCGCGCGGCCGCGGGATCGGGATCATCGGCGATCTGCCCATTTATGTGGCGCCCGATTCCGCGGACGTCTGGGCAGAGCCGCAGTTCTTTGACCTGGATGCGGACTTCCTGCCCCGCGAGGTGGCGGGCGTCCCGCCCGATGCATTTTCCGATCTGGGGCAGCTCTGGGGCAATCCCCTGTACAACTGGGACCGGATGCGCGCGGACGGCTACGGCTGGTGGATCCGCCGCGTGGACGGCGCCGGGAAACGCTTCGACAGGATCCGCATCGACCATTTCCGGGCATTCCACGATTACTGGGCCATCCCGAACGGTCTGCCGGATGCGCGGAAGGGGCGCTGGAAGAAGGGCCCGGGCCTGGAACTGGTCCGGATCCTGCAGAACTGGTTCCCGCAGCTGAGCTTCATTGCCGAGGATCTGGGCGACCTCAACGACGGGGTGCGCAAACTGGTGAAGGATTCCGGCTGGCCCGGCATGAAGGTCATGGAATTTGCCTTCAGTCCGGGCGGAGAATTCCTCCCGCACGAGCATCGGCCGAACGCGGTCTGCTATATAGGCACCCACGATAACGATACGCTGCAGGGCTGGATCGACAGCGCAGGCCGGAAGGAACGGGCCTTTGCGGAAAAATACCTGGGGACGACGCGCCGCGGGCTCTTCGGGGCCGTGATGCGCTCCGGCCTTTCCTCGGTATGCGGCCTGTTCATCGCGCAGATGCAGGACTACCTGGGCCTCGGCTCCGAAGCCCGCATCAATTCGCCCGGCACGGACAGCGGGAACTGGGTCTTCCGCCTGAGCCCCGGGCAGTGCACGCCGGCCCTGGCGGAGCGGCTGTGCGGCCTCATGCGCCTGTACGGGCGCTTCCCGTATGAAAAGAAAGAAAAGAAAGAGGACGCAGCGCCCGCCGGGTGAGTCTGCCGTGAAAGCCCGATGGGAGAGTGGATCTTTTTCAGTTTCATCCTGGGCATAGGCCTGGCGGCCGATGCCTTTTCCGTTTCGGTGGCCGACGCCTTTTCGCATCCGGAGATGGGCCGGCCGAAACGGCTGCTGACGGCAGGCGTCTTCGGCGGGTTCCAGATGGCCATGCCGCTGATCGGCTGGCTGCTGGTGCGCACGGCCGAAGACGTATTCAGCGCGCTGGAGCGCGCCGTCCCGTGGATCGCGATGATCATCCTGACGGTGCTGGGGACCCGCATGATCGCCGAAAGCCTGCGCGGGGACGCGGATCCGGAAGCGGACGGCGGCTCCCTGCTCTGGCAGGGGCTCGCGACCTCCATCGATGCGCTTTCGGCGGGCCTGACCATGAGCTCTTTTGATGCGGGACGGGCGTTTGCCACCTCGCTGATCATCGGCGCCGTGACCTTCGGCCTGTGCCTGGCCGGCCTGTTCCTGGGCCGTAGACTGGGAAAACATCAAAAGCTGCAGCGCTATGCCGGGATCATCGGCGGCGCGGTGCTGATACTCATAGGGATCCGGATCGCCTGGAACGGAGTGCTGTAAAGCTTCCGTTTTTTTATGCCCGGAAAACATCCGGAGAAATATATGTAGTGTTTCTAAACAATATTAAAGTTTTCACAAAATTATCAAATTGTATAAAATGTACACACGGGTGAATATTGCGACGCAATCTGTCGAAATATGCCCGTAAACCGCCGCTCTAAAGCGCGTGGATTTCATATCTTTACCAAAGAAAGACACAAAAACGTCACAATTTGTGCTGTAAAACCGACAAAATATGCTAAGCCTGTTTCGGCAGACGGGATAATTTGGTACACTCATACCAGCAGGAGGACGGACAAGGGGTCATACCGCCCGTGATCCGTTCCCAATCGGTCGACCGGACCCGGCACAGCGCCTTCAGACAAGAGGAGGGGGTTGTTTTGTTCTGCGGGGCAATGTGCGGGAGCCGGAGACGCAACCACTAACACAGCGGCAAAAGCCGCAAAATCCAAGAAAAGGAAGGTAAGGTATGAAAAACTTGTTTGCCGACAAGAAGATCGGATTCTGGTTCACGCTGTGCACGGCGGCCCTGACTCTGATCACGGCGATCGTCTACCGGGCGATCTATCAAGGCTCCAACTACTTATCCGTTCTGGCCTTCTGGCTGCTGATCGGCGGAGCCGTAGTCAGCGTTGCCCTGCTCTTCGTCGGTCTGGAGAGATTCGCCCCCGCGGTCCTCTTCGCGGCGGTGACGGTGGCATTCTGCTACTACATCTACTACATCTACTTCTACATTTCCTCGGCTGCCTACGGTATCCAGACGACCTTCACAGCTCCGTTCTTTGTCAATGCGGCTTTCTTCGTACTGACTCTGATCGCCTGTTTTGTGCTCATCTTCATACCTCATAAGGCGGAAGAGCAGTAAAAGGGAGGAGGCAAAGACATGAATCTGTTCAGAAAAATTATGACGACGGTCAGCTTCTTCCTGGCCGCGGTGATGATCGTCGGCACGGTCATCGCTTATGAAAACACCCCTCAGGTCAACGACGCGCTGAAGATCCAGACCTACCGCACCGAAGAGGCCGGCGGCGACGTCAAGCTGGAAGACACGATCTACTTCAAGTCCGACTTCGCGAAGGTCGGCGATGTGCGCGCGAACTCCATCAAGGTCGCCCAGCAGGTGGTCATCGAAGGTACCGTTCTGCTGAAGAACGAAAACAACGCCCTGCCGCTGGCCAAGACTGCGAAGGTCACGCTGGTCGGCGACGGCGCCTACAACCCCGTTTATGGCGGCACCGGTTCCGGCGGTATCAGCAATACCGCTCAGGTGACCTATGCCAAGTCCATCGCGGATGCGGGCATCTCGGTGAACCCTGTCATGCAGGAAAAGTATACCGCCCGTGACTGGACCAGCCTGTACCGCAGAAGCTCCTCCGGTTCCTACGGCAAGACCAAGATCCTGATCAAGGAAGCCCCGTGGGAAGTGGTCGAAGAAGCGGCCGGCGAATCCCTTCAGGAATACGGCGATGCCGTGATCTTCGTGGTCTCCCGCCGCGGTGGTGAAGGCTATGACCTGAATGCCGACTGCGACGGCAGAGACAACCATGACGGTCTGGGTCCGGACTATCTGGGCCTGAACGACAATGAATGGAGCATCTTCGAAGGACTGAAGGCGAAGAAGGCTGCCGGCGTGATCAAGAAGATCATCGTGGTCGTTAACTTCTCCAGCATGATCGAAGGCGACTTCATCAAAGATCCCGCGGTCGACGCGGCCATCTGGGCCGGCGCTCCCGGTTCCGGCAACGGCGTCTTCGGCGGCATCCTGACCGGTGAATACAACCCCTCCGGCCGTCTGCCCGACACCATGTGGATGGACAATGCCAAGAACCCGACCAACGTGAACTTCGGCTGGTGGGTCTACCCGAACACCGAAGAACTGGGCGTTTCCACGTTCCTCGGCACCGGCAACTATCCGGAGATCACCCTGGGCTCCTACATGGTCTACCAGGAAGGTATGTACAACGGCTACCGCTACACCGAGACTCGCTATGAAGATCTGGTCCTGGGCACTCCCAAGGTCGGCAACTTCAACTACAATGAAGCGGTCGCTTACTCCTTCGGCCACGGCCTGAGCTACTCCGACTTCGAAGTCTCGGATGCCAAGGTCACCAAGACCGGCGACAGAGAGTACACCGTTTCCGTGAAGGTCACCAACAAGGCCGGCCTGCCCGGCAAGTATTCCGTCCCGGTCTGGATCTCCAAGCCGTACAACGACTATGCCAAGAGAAACGGCATCCAGGTCCCCAGCGTGGAACTCATCAACATGGGCAAGACCGACATCCTGAATGCCGGCCAGAGCCAGACGCTCGAGATCAAGCTGGACGAGAAGTTCTTCGCTTCCTACGATGCGAACGAAGCCAAGGGCTACGTCCTGCTGGGCGGCGACTACTATGTGATCGTGGGCGGCAGCTCGCATGAAGCCACGAACCACTTGCTGATGGCCAAGAAAGCCAACGGCGTCAAGATCGACGAGAGCAAGATGATCGGTACCGGCGATGCCTCCCTGGTCACCAAATTCAGCATCGCGTATGACCGCGCCAAGTATGAGCGTTCCGACAACGTCTCCTCCACCGACGGCCTGATCCACATCGTGACCAACCTCTTCGATGAAGCCGACATCAACCGCTACAGCGGCCGTGGCAGCAACCATGTAGACTACTATGACCGTTCCAACTGGGAAGGTGTGTCCTTCGACATGATCAACGGACATCCGCAGCTGGTCATGACCGAGCAGATGGCCTTTGAAGTCTACGCGCAGGTCCCGGATCAGAGCGGCGTATACAACACTGGCGCTGCACCGCATACTCCTGACAAGTATGTACAGCGGATCCCTACCGACAACGTCGCGTACCCGACCATGGGCAAGCAGGCCGGCCTGCAGCTGATCGACATGATGTACGACAGCGAAGGCAACCCGATCGATTTCTTCGATCCTGCCTGGGACACCTTCATGGATCAGCTGACCTGGGATGAGCTGAAGCTCCTCTGCAGCAACGGCTACCACCTGACTGAGGCTGTCGCCTCCATCGGCAAGCCCGGCACCAAGGACGAGAACGGCCCGAACGGCTGGACCCGTTTCAGCTTCACTCAGAGACAGAACGGCCTGCTGTATCTGTACGAGAAGGAAGCCGGCCATACCAAGGCCGACGGTTCTCTGGATAATGACCTGATCGATCCGGACGGCAAGGGCAGCAGCGTCGGCGCCGGCTTTGCTTCCAACGGTGTTCTGGCCGCCTCCTTCAACCTGGATCTGGCCTATGCCGTCGGCAACGCCATCGGCAATGAAGGCGTCTGGGGCGGCTGGTCCGGCATCTACGGCACCGGTCTGAATATCCACCGTACCGCTTATCTGGGCAGAACCAGTGAGTACTTCAGCGAATGCGGCACGCTCTCCGGCCTGATGGGTGCGGAGTGGAGCCGCGGCTGCGAAGAAAAGGGCGTCCACGTGTACAACAAGCACTGCGCGCTGAACGATCTGGAATCCTGCCGTCACGGCGTCCAGGTGTGGCTGCCGGAGCAGGCTCTGCGTGAGATCTACCTGCGTGCGTTCGAACTGCCCATCACCA
>JAGDDE010000024.1 GCA_017958185.1 Lachnospiraceae bacterium
GCCGCCGCGGGGATCCTGGAAGGCCCCAACAACCTGCTGGCGGCCGAATATCTGAGGGCGCTCCGGAGGGAGGCTAGGCAGATCCGCCCGCGGCCCGTGCTGCGCATGGGCGCAGGGCATCGGGATCAGGCGGCCGCCGGGGGCATCGCTTCGGCCGGCGCCATCCGGGAGATCATGCGGCGCGGCGGAGACTGGGAGAACCTGGTCCCGGAAGTATCGCGTCCCTTTGCGGTCCCGGACCTTTGGCCGGACGATTGCTCCGCCGCGCTTTCTGCCGTGCTCCTGCGGTGCAGCCGCGCGCAGCTGTGCGACTATGAAGACGTTTCGGACGATCTGGCGGGGCGGATCCTGGCGCAGGCGCCCTATCTGATGAGTTTTACGGAACTGGCGCAGGCCGTGCAGACCCGGGCCTATTCCCTGGCGCGCGTGCGGCGGGCCCTGTGCCACATCCTGCTGGGGATCCGACGCGGCGCCCGGCCGCCCCGCGTCCTGCGGGTGCTGGGCCTTCGGGCCGCCTCGCCGGTGCCGGCGCTGCTGAAGCAGAATGCGCTCTGGCCGGTGATCAGCAAGGCAGCCGACGCCGATCCGCAGTCCGTAAAGAGCATGTGCGATGCGGCCGCGCTGTATCGCCAGGCCGTTTGGCAGCGGAGCGGCAGGCGTCTGCCCGGGGACCTGCGGCAGAGCCCTGTGATCCTGGAAGAAGACGGGCGTCTCAGAAACTGTCCCGAGTCTTGAAAACTGTCCGGAACTGTGGGAAAATAACCTATCTTCCCGAAAGCGGAAGACAGAGAGGATGACATGAAAGAAGTTTATCGTACCATGGCCAAATGGCCGGTATATCTGGCATTTTTTGCGGTCGCCATGACAGCGGCCTACTTCCTGGCGGATGCGCTGGGCGGCAACGGAGGGATCGCGGTCGGCGTGCTCTGCTTCGTCTGCATCGCCTACGCGGTCGGCTGGTCCATCTATCTGCGGAAAAACGTGGAAAAATCCTTTGCGGCGCTGGGCGTGGAAGCAGGGAATACCCTTTCGGAAAAGATGGAGCTGCTGCCGCAGCCGTATGCGATCATCTCGGCCAAAGGGGAGATTCTCTGGAGCAACGTGGCGTTCCGCCAGATGGTGGCCGTCTACGGCACGGATTCCATGCAGCGCAGCATCAACATCCACGACATTTTCCCGGAGATCCCCGCAGAGCGCACCGCCCGTTCGGTGCTGCCCGAATACGTTCATATCGGAACGGCCACGTTCCGCTCCACGATCAGCCGCATGAGCCGCAAAGTGCCGCTCTCGACACTCTTCCTGACGGATGAGACCGAGCACCTGGAGATCAAGCGCGAACTGGCCGAACAGAAAAACGTGACCGGCCTGCTGTACATCGACAATTACGAAGAAGTCATAAAGAGCATCGAAGTGGAGCATCAGGGCCTGCTCTCCGCGCTGGTCGAGCAGAAGATCCAGCGTTATTTCCAGAGCTATGGCGCTATCGTGGCGGCTACGCAGAAGGACCATTTCTTCATCTCGGTGAATGCCAAGGGCCTGCAGCGGATGATGGAAGACCGCTTCTCGCTGCTGGAGGACGTCAAGACGGTCAGAGCCGGCAACGATACGCCGGTCACCGCGAGCATCGCGTTCTGCCGGATCCACGACAGTTATGAGGAAAACCTGGAAGAGACCCGAAAGGCTATCGACCTGGCGCTGGGCCGCGGGGGCGATCAGGCCGTCGTGCGCACGGAAGCCGGCGTGGAGTACTTCGGAGGCAAGTCCATCGGGGAAGGCACGCAGACCCGCGTCAAAGCCCGCGTCAAGGCGCAGGCGCTGCGCGAACTGATGGCTTCCAGTGACCAGATCTTCGCGATGGGCCACAAGAACGGCGACAACGACTCTCTGGGGGCCTGCGTGGCCATCTACCGGGCCGCCGCTTCCATGAATAAGAAAGTCAGCATCGTCCTGAACGACGTTTCCTTCTCCATGAAGCCGCTGCTCGACCGGTTCAAAGCCTCGGACGCCTACCCGTCCGATATGTTCCTGACGGGCAAACAGGCACTGTCCCAGATCCGCGACAACGCGCTGGTCGTTGTCGTAGACACCAACCAGCCCAGCATGACGGAATGCCCCGAGATCCTCGAAAAGGCCCGCAGCATCGTCGTGTTCGACCATCATCGGCAGATGGCAGAGGCTATTCAGGCCACGCTTTCCTACGTGGAGCCGTATGCTTCTTCCGCGTGCGAACTGACGACCGAGATCCTGCAGTACTTCGGCGAAGGCGTGCGTCCGCGACCGGTGGAGGCGGAAGCCATCTATGCCGGCATCGTCGTGGATACCAACAACTTCATCGACCGCACCGGTGTCCGCACCTTCGATGCTGCTTCGTATCTCAAACGCAGCGGCGTGGATCTGACCCGGGTGCGCAAACTGCTGCGGGAAGACTACCGGAGCTATATCGTCAAGGCCGAGACGGCCCGCGAAGCGGAACTGGTCCTGGACAGCTATGCGTTCTCGGAATGCAAAGCCGAAGGACTGGATTCCCCGAAGGTCGTGGGTGCGCAGGCGGCCAACGAACTTCTGAACATCGAAGGCGTCAAAGCCTCGTTCGTCTTCACCCAGGTGAAGAATACCGTTTACATCAGTGCCCGATCCATCGACGAGCTCAATGTGCAGCTGGTCATGGAACGGATCGGCGGGGGCGGCCATCTGAGCATGGCGGGCGCCCAGCTCGAGAACACCACGGTCGCGGAAGCCCGCACCCTGGTGAAAAATACCCTGGAAGGAATGCTGAAGGAGGGTGCGCTGTAAGCGCGCCCCGGGCGGAAAGGAGCCGGAAATATGAAGATCGTTTTACTGCAGGATGTCAAGACGCTCGGAAAAAAAGGCCAGATCGTGACGGTCGCCGACGGATATGCCCGCAATTTTATCCTCCCGAAAAAACTCGGCGTCGAGGCCTCGGAAGGTTCTCTGAATACGCTGCGCCAGCAGCAGGCCGCGGCTGACCGGCTTCAGGCACAGCAGCTGGCGGACGCGCAGGCGCTGGCCGAAAAGATCAATGAGGCCAAAGTCATCCTGAAGGCCCGTGTCGGCAAGGAAGGAAAACTCTTCGGAGCCGTTTCCTCCAAGGAGATCGCCGAGGCGCTGGAGGCGCAGTGCGGCATCGCAGCGGACAAAAAGAAGATCGTGCTGGCGGAGCCCATCCGCACGGTGGGCGAGACCAAAGTCAAAGTCAAACTGCATAAGGACGTCTCGGCGGAACTGGCCGTGGAGATCCGTCCGGAATAAACCCGAAAGACAAAGCCTTCCGCCGTCTGTGCGGAAGACTTTTTCCCCTAAGAAGCCGCCCCGGCGGCAGGACAGGAGTCGGCTATGGAAGAAGCCCTGGTAAAACGCATACAGCCCCACAGCCCGGAAGCGGAGCAGACGGTCATCGGCTCCATGATCCTGGACAACGAATGCATCCCCGTCATCGAGGGCATCCTGGCCCCGGAAGATTTTTACGAGCGCCGCTTCGGGATCATTTACGACGCGATGCTGGAACTCTACCGGGAGGGAAAACCGGTGGACCTGCTGACGCTGCAGGACCGCCTCAAGGCCAGGGACGTGCCGCCGGAGGTCAGCAGTCTGGATTACGTCAGCGATCTGATCGCGGCGGTGCCCATCACGGCCAATGCGAAATACTATGCGGAGATCGTCTCGGAAAAGTCGCTGCTGCGGCGGCTGATCCGCGCCTCGGAGGAGATCGCGGGGAACTGCTACGCCGGAAGGGACAAACTGGATACGATCTTCAACGATACCGAAAAGAAGATCTTCGATATCCTCAACCGCAAGAAGAGCGGTGATTTCGTGCCGATCTCCGAGGTGGCTCTCGCTGCGCTGGAGAAGATCCACGAAGCCTCCAAGACACGCAACCCGGTCACCGGACTTCCGACGGGATTCGTCGACCTGGATATGATGCTGGCGGGCCTTCATCCGGCGGATTTCATCCTCATCGCGGCCCGCCCCTCGGTGGGAAAAACGGCGCTGGCTCTGAATATCCTCCAGCACGTCTGTTTCCGCCGGGGCGAATGCGCGGCCATCTTCAGTCTGGAAATGTCCCGCGAGCAGCTGGCCAACCGCCTCTTTGCCATGGAATCCCACGTGGACTCCCAGGCGATCCGTACCGGCGATCTTTCGGACAGCGACTGGGACCGTCTGATCGAAGGCGTGAATACGGTGGGCAGTTCCCGGCTCATCATCGATGATACCCCCGGCATCAGTTATTCCGAAATGCGGACCAAATGCCGCAAATATAAGCTTCAGTACGGCTTAAAACTCATCGTCATCGACTATCTGCAGCTCATGAGCGGCAGCAGCCGTTCGGAGAGCCGCCAGCAGGAGATCACGGAGATCTCCCGTTCACTCAAGGCGCTGGCCCGCGAGATGGAAGCGCCGGTCATCGCGCTGTCGCAGCTCTCCCGCGCGCCGGAAGCGCGTTCCGACCACCGGCCTATGCTTTCGGACCTGCGCGAGTCCGGCTCCATCGAGCAGGACGCCGACGTCGTCATGCTCCTCTACCGCGACGACTATTACAACAAGGACTCGGAAGAGAAAAATGTGGTCGAGGTGATCGTGGCCAAGCAGCGCAACGGCCCTACGGGCAGTGTAAAGCTGGCATGGCTCCCTCAGTATACCAAATTCGGGAACCTCAGCCGGGAAGGCAGAGAGCGGCCGTAACACAGCGCAAGGCGGAAAGGCAGCATCATGAAAACGCCCGCATTCCTCTCAGACTATATGGAGGGGGCTCATCCCTCGGTCCTGGACCGCCTGGTCAGGACCAATCAGGAAAAAACGCCCGGATACGGGGCGGATGACTATACGAACCGGGCCGCGGAACTGATCCGCGCTGCCTGCGGCTGCCCGGAAGCGGAGGTGTTCTTCCTGGTGGGCGGGACGCAGACCAATGCGACCGTGATCGACGCGCTGCTCCGCCCCTCGGAGGGGGTCCTCTGCGCGCAGACCGGGCATATCGCGGTCCACGAGGCCGGAGCGATCGAAGCCTGCGGACACAAGACGGTCGAACTGCCCGCCGCAGGCGGCAAGCTTTCCGCGGAAACGGTCCGTGACCGCTGCGCGGCCTTTTACGAAGACGGCTCCCGCAGCCACATGGTGCGTCCGGGCATGGTCTATATTTCGCAGCCGACCGAACTGGGCACGCTTTACTCTCTGGAAGAACTGGAGGCGCTGCGCAGAGTCTGCGACGCTCTGGACCTGCCTCTGTATGCGGATGGGGCGCGTCTGGCCTATGCTCTGGCCTGCCCGGAAAATGATGTGACCCTGCCGGATCTGGCCCGTCTGTGCGATGTGTTTTACATCGGCGGGACCAAATGCGGCGCCCTTTTCGGGGAGGCGGTCGTTTTCCCGCGAAAACTGCGGGCCCCGTATTTTTTCACGGATATGAAGCGTCACGGCGCCGTGCTGGCCAAGGGCCGCCTGCTGGGACTCCAGTTCGAAGCACTGTTTGCAGACGGTCTGTACGGACGCATCGGGCAGCCGGCACAGCAGGCAGCCGATCTTCTTCGCGGGGAGCTCACCCGGCGCGGCTATGAGGTGCTCCCTGATTCTCCGACCAATCAGGTGTTCGTGCGAATGAAAAATGAAGACCTGGCCCTTTTGAGGGAAACGTTTGACGTGGGTCTTTGGGAAAAAACGGATGATAGCCATACGGTTGTGCGTTTTTGTACCAGTTGGGCAACGAAATTGCAGGATGTGGAGGAGCTGCTGGATACACTGCCGGGATCATAAGGCCCGCACAGCAGGTAAAATTAAATATTTTACAGGACGTAGCAGTATTGACTTCTTTTTTTTTGGTGTTATTCTATAGGCGATGAATCATCGAAAGGAGAGAGGCTATGTCAAAGTATGCAAATATCGACCGACGGTTCAAGAGAGTCCTTGCTCTTTGGCTGGCGGTCTTCTGCGTTTTTTGGAGCCTGCAGACTTCTGCCTGGGCATCCGGCACAACTTCAGCAGTCCCTGAAGACAGCCGTTCGCTCCTTTCTTCCGTTCTGTTCCCTTTCTTTTCCGCGTACGATCCGGATAAGTTCAATTGTTTGGATACGTCTCTGACGGTCGGATCTCAGACCGATGAGATCCAGTATAAAATGAACTGCTACGGATATGCGATGCGGTTCGTGCTGTACGGTCAGGCAACACTTACGCCTGCCGACGGAGGCGGACTGAACGGTTATAAGCAGCAGCCGGGCGAGTTTGCCAGCCTGGCGGACAAGGCTTACGTCCGCCCGTTGTATTCCTCTGATCCGGAAGTACTGATGACCAATCTGGTATACAATATGAATCTGGATGCTGCCCGCGTCGGGTATACCATTGCGGAATATACGCCGGTTTCTTCCGTGGTGCCGCAGTTCGGCTCCTACAACCGTCTGATCGCGGTAGTGACGGGGGAATATGATTTTCATTTTTACATGCAGCACAACGACGGGACGTGGTCGCACAAGCCGGGGTCTGCCGAGGTGACGGATCTGTCTCTGGAACCGGAGGGCATGAAACATGTGCTCACCAACAGCAATATCATCTCGCTGGCAAACTCGGGCACGTATGCCGGAGGCTGTCTCAAGTTTTTCGTTATCACCAGAGATGCGGTGATCGATCACCCGCATATCGTGACAGGGATCCCGTCTGCTCCGACCAACGTTCTGGCGGATGAGGATACAGCCGGAGATTATGTGTATCATGCAGTCTCTGCAAACTCCGGCTTTGAGACAGGACGGCTCGACTTCAGTACCGATGAAGACATCTATTATTACGACGTGATCTACAGCGGCTTCTTTTACGTGTGGATAACTACGGACTCGGCTGACGGGATCTTTTGCGGCATTTATGATGGAAACGATTCACTGATCTCGTCTGCATACGGAGACGATATGTTCTGCGCAGAAGCGTATCTAAGCAGCGGTCTGCGCTATACCATCAGGATCACGGACATGGGAGGAAACACTTCCGCGTACCTGCTGGAGATCTACTGAAAGGAGTACAATGATGAATAAAAAACTGATCGTTCTGCTTGCGGCCGCCGTGCTGGTCTGCGCCGGGATCTTTGCCTGGGCGGCGGCGGATGCACGGAAAACGGCTGCAGAGCAGGCGGAGATAAAAAGGATCGAAGAAAGCAAAAACGCGGCGCTGAGAGCCGCGTGGGACGAGATGCTCAACCCGGACGGCAGCGTGAAAGAAGAGTATCTGGACGAATACTACGCCAGGATCTACGAGATGAATCCTCAGCTGAAGAACAGACAGTATCCTTCGCAGAGCGCGGTCACCGACCCTGCCGAAGTCCTGCGCGGACAGGGACTGATCTGGCAGTGGAAACTTGCGCTGGGCGAGATCAAAGAAACGGATCCCCGCCTTTCTCTGGAGGATATCCGGAAACTGGCCGGTCAGGAACTGACCTTTGAGGCTTTTGCTCAGGAGATCAAAAAGATCCAGCAGTACCCGGACTACTACGGCGGAAGCGGATTCAGCCACAGCGAATACTGGCTGAGTGGGACCGCAGACGGAGCCAGGCTGATCCTCTGTGAAGACGTCTACCGTTTCGCCAGGCTGGTGATCCCCGGCGCAGACGGAAAAGCGCTGGAGACGGTGCTGTATTAATCCGGGGAGGGTACGGTACGGCACGGCTGCACAAAGAAAAAAAGCGCCTCATAGGAGGCGCTTTTTTTCTTTGTGCAGCTGTTTATGCCTGTCCGAAGAACTCTTTCAGAGAGTCGACCAGCTGATCCGCGTCCATGCCGTGGACCATACAGGCTTCCTCCAGAGTCTCCATCTGCGAGGCGGGGCAGCCTACGCAGTGCATGCCGGCGCCCATCAGGACGGCGGCGGCGCCGTAGTCTTCGGCCAGCAGTTCTCCGATCATTGTGTCTTTTGTGATCTCCATGTATGTCTCCTCCTTCGTAAAAGCGGCAGTTTTCCTGAAAGTTGCGGAGGTATTATACTCCCCTTCGCCTGAGAATGCAAGGGAAAATCAAAATGTCCGAAAACGGTCCGGGTCCTCCGTGCGGGACCGCTGTGAAAGACGGCTGACAATCCTGCGGGGAGCATCTTTCTTTTTGCCCGCATCCGTGATATAATCCATACGGAGAAATGTGAGAAGGGGAAACAGCGGAGCATGTTCACCTATATTGCGCCCTGCCATTTCGGACTGGAATCGGTCTGCCGCAGGGAGATCTACGATCTGGGCTACGATATCGCGCGGGTGGAAGACGGCAAGGTCTTCTTTCTGGGCGATGCCGAGGCAGGCGTCCGGGCCAATCTGTTTTTACGGACCGCCGAGCGTGTGCTGCTTCAGGTGGGCGAATTCTCCGCCGGCACCTATGACGAACTGTTCGAAGGCACCCGGGCTCTGCCGTGGGAAGACTACCTGCCCCGCACGGCGCGTTTCTGGGTGGCAAAGGCAGCCAGCGTGCGCAGCCGGCTGTTCAGCCCTTCCGATATCCAGTCCGTGATGAAAAAGGCTATGGTGGACCGGCTCCGCTCGGCCTATCACCTGACGGTCTTCCCGGAAACGGGCGCGGCATTCCCCGTCCGCACCGTGATCATGAAGGACCGCGTGACGGTGGGACTGGATCTTTCCGGCGAGTCGCTGCACAAGCGCGGCTACCGGAAGCTGGTCAGCAAAGCCCCGCTCACCGAGACGCTGGCCGCGGCGCTGCTCCTGCTGACGCCCTGGAAGAAAGACCGGATCCTGGTGGATCCCTTCTGCGGCAGCGGTACTTTCCCCATTGAGGCGGCGCTGATGGCGGCAGGCATCGCGCCGGGACTGAACCGGACGTTCACGGCCGAGACCTGGCCGCAGCTGTTCCCGGAGACGCTCTGGCAGGAAGTCCGCGAGGAGGCCCGCGGGAGCATCAGCCCGGACATCGAGACCGATATCCAGGGCTATGACCTCGACCCGGAGATCATCCGTGCCGCGCGCGAAAACGCCCGCCTGGCCGGAGTGGAGAAACTCATCCACTTCCAGCAGCGGGACGCGGCGCAGCTCAGCCACCCGAAAAAGTACGGCTTCGTGGTCACCAATCCGCCTTACGGGGAGCGCCTGGAGGAGAAGTCCGCGCTGCCCGCGCTCTACCGGATGATAGGAGAACGGCTGCGTGCGCTGGATTCCTGGTCGGCCTACATCCTCACCGCCTGGGACGGCGCCGAGGAGGCCATCGGCCGCAAGGCGGATCGCAACCGCAAGATCTACAACGGCATGATGAAAACGTATTTCTACGAGTTCCGGGGCGAAAAGCCGCCGGGGCGCGGGGAGCGACGAAAGGAAGAACCATAAAAGATGAAGACGATCATTCTTGCGACGGGCAATCAGAATAAAGCCGGGGAGATCCGCGAGATCCTTTCCGATCTGGATGTGCGGGTCGTGACCATGCGCGAAGCCGGCCTGGATCCGGAGATCGTCGAGGACGGAGACTCCTTCGAGGCCAATGCGCTGATCAAGGTCAGAGCCGTACGCCGTGCGCTCGCAGAGCAGGCTGCCTGCGGCAGCGCGGCACCGGGCGGGGAGGACTTCGGTGCGGACTGCCTGGTCCTGGCGGACGATTCCGGACTGGAAGTGGCCGCCCTGGGCGGAGCGCCGGGTATCTATTCCGCCCGCTTCATGGGGGAAACGACCGGATACGCCGTCAAAATGGCCGAGATCATACGGCGTCTTAAAGGGAAACGGGGCGCTGAGCGCGCGGCAGATTTCCGCTGCGCCATGGCACTGTCCCTGCCGGACGGCAGCGAGACCGTGACCATCGGACGGGTGGACGGCGTGATCGCCTTTGAGCCGGCAGGCCGGGGCGGTTTCGGCTACGACCCGATCCTGTACGTGCCGGAGCTTGGCATGACGACCGCCCAGATGACCCCGGCGCAGAAGAACGCCATCAGCCACCGCGGAAAAGCGCTGCGGATGACGGAGATATTCCTGAGGAACTATTTGCGGGAAGACCGCTGAATCTATGACTATGCTCCGGCCCGGAGCGGCCGGAGCCCGCGATGCGGAGGAGGGCGTATATGAAACGCATTGAATTTACCATACCGTCCACGGACGGCAAAACGCAGCTGCATGCCTACCGGTGGGAGCCGGAGGGCGAATGCAGCGCCGTGATCCAGCTGGTCCACGGCATGGAAGAGTATATCTTCCGGTACGACGAACTGGCGCGGTTTTTGACGGGAAAAGGGTATGCCGTGATCGGACATGACCACCTGGGCCACGGACAGTCGATCGCCGACGGGGACTCGCTGGGCTTCTTTGCCGAAAAACGCGGCTATGAGTGCATCCTTTCCGACATGCACCGGGTCACGCTGCTGGCCAAAGAGCAGTATCCCGGCAAAAAAGTCTTTATGGTGGCGCACAGCATGGGATCGTTCTTTGCCCGCCGCTATATGACCCTGTATCCCGGCGAACTGAGCGGCCTGGTACTGAGCGGCACCGGCTATACCCCGTATCTGCTGGCGCATTTCGGCAAGCGCCTTTCGCGGCTGATCGGCACGCTGCGCGGCCACCGCTGCCGCAGCGGACTGCTGAACAAGATGGTGCTGGGAGGCTACGGCACACTGGAAGAATGGCTCTGCACGCGTCCGGAGGTCGTCGAGGCGTACAAGGCCGATCCGCTCTGCGGCCAGCCATTCACGGCCTGGGCGTTCAAGGATTTCTTCCGCTGCATGGAAGTGCTGGCGCTGGAGAAGGATAAAGACCGCGTGCCGAAGGACTTCCCCGTGCTGCTCATGAGCGGTATGAAGGATCCCGTGGGCGATAAGACCAAGGGCGTCCTGAAGGTCTACAACCGCTTCCGTGTCTGGGGACTGACCGATGTGGACGTGATCTTCTACAAGGACGATATGCATGAGATCTTCAACGAGGCCGACCGCGAGGACGTCTATGCCGATCTGCGGCGCTGGCTGAAGCACCGCGTCTGAGCGGGACGTCCGGCGCCCGCAGGAATGCGGGGAGCGTTCCGGCGCCTGACGGGGCCGGAACCCGCCGTGAAAAAGGAGAAAGGCCGAAATCGGCCGGTAAAAGGAGAAGAACGTGACGATACGGGAACAGACAGAAGCCATCGAAGCGCAGATCCTGAGCCCCTACGCAGCGCTCAGCTCGCGCAGTCTGGGACGTGACGTGCCGGAACCGCAGGACGATCTGCGCACCTGCTATCAGCGTGACCGCGACCGGATCCTGCACAGCAAGGCCTTCCGGCGGCTGAAGCATAAGACGCAGGTCTTTCTGGCGCCGGCGGGCGATCATTACCGCACGAGGCTGACGCACACGCTGGAAGTGTCGCAGATCGCCCGGAGCATCGCCCGGGCCCTGCGCCTGAATGAGGACCTGACCGAGGCCATCGCCCTGGGCCATGACCTGGGGCATACACCTTTCGGGCATGCCGGGGAAAAGGCGCTGAACGAGGTCTGCCCGGGCGGCTTCCGCCATTATGAGCAGAGCGTGCGCGTGGTAGAAGTGCTGGAGAAAGACGGACGGGGCCTGAATCTGACCCGGGAAGTCCGGGACGGGATCCTGAACCATCAGATGGACACGCTGGCCTTCACCATGGAAGGCCGGGTCGTGCGGATCTCCGATAAGATCGCCTATATCAACCACGACGTGGACGATGCGATCACCGCCGGTCTGCTGACCGAAAACATGCTGCCTTCCGGCGTGACGAAGATCCTGGGGACGACGGTTCGCGACCGCATCAATACCATCGTCAACAGCATCGTCACGTCCAGTCTGGACGGCCCCGACGTTACGATGGAGCCGGCCTGCGCGGAAGCGGTGGCGACGCTGCGCGATTTCATGTTCGCCCACGTCTACCGCAACAGCCGGGCCAAGGAAGAAGACGACAAGGCGCAGCGGCTGCTGAAGAGCCTGTATGAGTATTATATGGAACATCCGGACCAGTTGCCCCGGATCTACATCGAGGCCGTCTGGGAACGCCATGAGCCCTACAGCCGGGCCGTGTGCGACTATATCGCCGGCATGACCGACGATTATGCCATCGAGCATTACAAAGAACTGTTTGTCCCGCGCGGCTGGCAGGGCTGAGCCGTGCGTCAGAGGCGGGTGACGGAGCATGTATTACCCCGAAGAAGTCATTGAGGAAGTGCGGAGCCGCAGCGATATCGTTGCGGTGGTTTCCGCGCGCGTCCGACTGAGCAAACGGGGATCCGATTACTGGGGCTGCTGCCCCTTCCACAATGAAAAGACCCCTTCTTTCAAGGTCTCGCCGTCGCGGCAGATGTACCACTGCTTCGGCTGCGGCGCGGGCGGCAATGTGATCAGTTTCCTGATGGCCTATGACAACAGCAGTTTTCAGGAAGCCCTGGAGCAGCTGGCCGGCGCCGCGGGCATCACGCTGCCGCAGCGGGAACAGAGCGAGAGCGAAAAACAGGAAGAAAGCCTGCGGACCCGGCTGCTCGAGATCAATGCGGAGGCGGCCCGCCGCTTCTTTTATCAGCTGCGCGAAGCGCAGGGTGAGCAGGGCAGAAAGTACCTGGAAGGCCGCGGCCTGAGCCGCGAGACCATGCGTCGCTTCGGTCTGGGCTACGCGGTCCCGGAGCAGAAGTCGCTGTTTGAGTATCTGCGCTCGAAAGGCTTCCGGGAAGAGGACATCCAAAGCGCCGGGCTGGCCCGGATCCGCGAGCGCGGTGCGAGCGATATGTTCCGTGAGCGCGTCATCTATCCGATCATGGACCGGCGCAGCCGCGTGATCGGCTTCGGAGGCCGGCTGCTCGGCCCCGGAGAACCCAAGTACCTGAACAGTCCCCAGACGCCCGTCTTCGACAAGCGGCGGAATCTTTACGGACTGCACCTGGCCCGGGCCTCCCGGAGGGGGTATTTCATCCTCTGCGAGGGGTATATGGACGTGATCGCCCTGCACCAGGCGGGGTTCGACTGCGCCGTTGCCACGCTGGGCACTGCCCTGACGCCGGAACAGACGGCGCTGCTGAAGCGCTACACGACGAAGATCATCCTGACCTATGACAGCGATGCAGCGGGCGTCAAAGCCGCGATGCGGGCGATCCCCCTGCTTCTGGACGAGGGCATCGAGGTGAAGGTGCTCAACATGCGCCCCTATAAGGATCCGGACGAGTGCATCGTGCACGAAGGCGCCGAAGCCTTCGAGGAGCGCATCGCGAAAGCGGACAATTATTTCCTGTACCAGACGGATGTCTGGAAACAGGCATACGATCTGCAGGATCCTACCGAGCGCACGGCCTACCACCGCAAGCTCGCGGAGGAACTGAGCCGCTTCGACGACCGTCTGGAGCGGGATAACTATCTGGCGTCGGTCTGCGCCCGCCAGGGCATCGCCGAGGCGCCGCTGCGCGAGATGATGGACCGCATCGGCAACCGGCGGGCCGGACAGCCAAAGCCTGCTCCGGCCGATCCGGACGGGGATGTGAGCGAAGAGCAGCTGCAGCTTAAGCAGACGCGGGCAGACGGAGGCCTGGTGGCTGCGGA
Organism: Lachnospiraceae bacterium; assembly: GCA_017958185.1. Lineage (GTDB taxonomy): Bacteria > Bacillota > Clostridia > Lachnospirales > Lachnospiraceae > UBA6987. Next base: position 13,475 of record JAGDDE010000024.1, read on the forward strand.
ACAGACCCTGCTGGCCTGGGCCTGTTCGTCCGGCCTTTCCGCCGGGCAGCTTTCCTCGCTGCTGCGGGAAGAGGATTTCCGGGCAGAACTGCACCGCGCGATCTTTCGGCGCATCCTGGCGGACCGGGAGGCGGGACGGAAGACCGTTCCGGCGGCGCTGGTGAGCGCCTGCCTGGAAAATGAAGAAGAGGCGCGGCAGACGGCGGCGGTCTTTACGCATGCCCTGCCGGAGGACCTGAGCGCACAGGAGAGGGAGCGGATCCTGACGGAGAACCTGAGGCGTCTGCGCCGGCGGTCGCTGGACGAGGCGCTGAGGGAAGCGGCGGGGGATCCGGTCCGCATGCAGAAGATCATTCGGGAGATGAAAGAACTGCCGCGGCTCACCGTAGCCGGGGAAAAACCGTGATATGGCACGTTTGTCACAGAGACTGGAAGAAGTCATCCGCCTGACCCCTCCGGGGGCCGCTGCGGCGGATATCGGGACCGATCATGCCCGCGTTCCCATCGAACTGGTGAGGCGCGGGAAGTTTCCGCGCGCCATCGCCTGCGATATCCGCCGGGGACCGCTGCGCAGCGCTGCAGAGCATGTGGCGCAGGCGGGCCTCACGGAGCAGGTGGAGCTGCGGCTGGGCGACGGACTGGCGCCTCTTGCGGCCGGCGAAGCGGACGTGATCCTGATCAGCGGCATGGGCGGAGCGCTCATGGAGCGGATCCTCCGGGAAGGGAAGGACCGCCTGAAAAGCGTTCGGGCGCTGATCCTTTCGCCGCAGTCGGAACCGGCCGCCGTGCGGAGCTTCCTGCAGCAAAGCGGCTTTTCGATCGACGCGGAAAGCTGCCTGTGGGAGGACGGAAAGTATTATGTGATCCTGCGTGCCTGCCCGGGCCGGCAGAGGGTCTGGACGGGCGCGGACCTGGCCTACGGGAAGCGGCTCCTCGCAGAGGGCTCCCCGGCGCTTCGGCTCTGGCTCGAAAAAGAAGAAAAGCGGCTGGAAGGCGTGATCCGGCGTCTGGAAAAACTGCCGGACGGCGGCCGCGGTGCGCTGGACGAAAAGCGGCAGGAGCTTGCCCTGCTGCGCAAGGCGCAGGAAAAGATGGCCGCCGGGATGAAAAAAAACGGCTCCGCAGCGCCCCGCCCCTTGTCAAACGGGCCGGAAAGTGCTACGGTAAAAACGAAAAAAAGATTGGAACATGAGCCAAATAGCAATAGAAGACCTGACAGGGAGGAGTCTATACCCATGTCCAGAGACATCATGAAAGAAGCCGATGAGTTCATCGCGGCAAACCGGGAAAACATCATCCGGGACATCGCCAGACTGGTGGCCGTCCCGAGCACGCAGGGAGAGCCCTCCGAAGACGCCCCGTTCGGGGCCGGTCCGGCCCGGGCCCTGCGGGAAGCCCTGAGCATCGCGCAGGAACTGGGCCTGGAGACCCGCAACTGCGAAAACCGGATCGGATATGCCTGCGCGGGCGGACACGGAGACCGGTATCTGGCGACCGTCACCCACCTGGACGTCGTGCCTGCCGGGAACGGCTGGCTGGCGGACCCCTTCGTCATGCGCGAGCGGGAAGGCTTTCTGCTCGGACGCGGCGTGCAGGACGACAAGGGCCCGGCGGTGATCACGCTGTATGCGCTGAAGTTCCTGCAGGACGCCGGCGTGACCCTGAAGCACCCGGTGCGCGCCCTGCTCGGCACCAATGAGGAGACCGGTATGGGCGATGTCCGCTATTACCTGGAACACTACCCCGCGCCGCTGTTCTGTTTCAGCCCGGATGCGGACTTCCCGCTTATCCACGGCGAAAAGGGCATTTATCATGCCCTGCTGGTGTCGCAGAAGCCGGTCACGAGCATCGTTTCGCTGCAGGGCGGCGTCGCGCCTAACGTGGTGCCGGACCGTGCCGAGGCCGTGATCCGCACCAACCGCAATCCCGCCGGGACGGAGAACATCACGGCCGAGTACCGCGACGGCCTGCTGTATCTGACCGCCTATGGCAAGGGCGGACATGCTTCCATGCCGGCCGGCACCGTCAATGCGATCGGCCTGCTGGTGGACTATATGCTGGAACAGCAGCTCGTGACGCCGGAAGAAGAGGAATTCCTCTGCTTCGACGCCCAGCTGCACCGCACGACCGACGGCAGCTCGCTGGGGATCGACGCGCGCGACAGTTATTTCACGCCGCTGACGGCGGTCGGAGGCATGATCTTCCTGAAAGACGGCTGCATCTGCCAGACGCTCGACTGCCGGTATCCTACCACGACGAGCGGGGCCGCGATCACCGCCCGGCTCAGCGAGCGGGCCGGCAGCGCCGCCCGGGTCGCCCTCGCCCGCGACAGCGCGCCGTTCTATAAAGATCCTTCCTCGCCGGAACTGCAGGCCTGCATCCAGGCCTATAACAGCGTGACCGGCGAAAATGCCCGTTCCTTTACGATCGGCGGCGGCACCTACGCCAAGGGATTCCCGAACGGCGTGGCATTCGGCCCCGAGCACCCCGGCCGCGTCTATCCGGAGTTCGTCGGCATGATCCACGGCGCCGAAGAGGGCGCTTCGGTGGAGGAACTGCTGGAGGCGCTCAAGATCTACATCTGCGCGCTGCTGAAACTGGAGGAACTGGATCTGTGGGATGAAAAGGAGGAGACCCGATGACCGTGACCTGCGACGGAGTCGCGTATGAACTGCCGGACGGTTCCGCCTACCGTGACCTGGCCAGACTGGCGCAGCACCGCTATCCGCACGATATCGTACTGGTGAGCGAGGGCGGACGCTTCCGCGAACTGCACAATAAGATCAAAAGCACGGCCCGGCTCGCGTTCGTGACGACGGCCGACCTGGACGGAGCGCGCACGTATGAACGCTCGGCGCTGATGCTGCTCTGCCGGGCTGTTTACGACGTCCTGGGTGCGGAGACACAGACGCAGGTCCGCTTTTCGGTGCAGGGCGGCCTGTACGTGGAACTGAAAGGCAAAAAGAGCGTATCCCGGATCCTGCTGGATCTGATCGCGGCCCGCATGATGGTGCTGGCCGAAATGGACCTGCCGATCGAAAAGCACAACGTCCATGTCGATCTGGCACGGCAGTATTTTGAGCGGATGGGACGTTCCGACAAGACGCATCTGCTGCGCTACCGCCGCTATTCCTATGTGAATCTGTACAATATCGGCGATTATGTGGACTATTACTATGGGTATATGGTCCCTTCGACCGGGTTCATCAAAACGTTTGAGCTGGCGCCCTACGAGAGGGGCTTTCTGCTCCTTCTGCCGGGGACGGACAATCCGGAGCATCCGAAGGAGTTCACGGAAAATCCCAAAGTCTTCCAGGCGCTGGTCAAGGCGGAAGAGTGGAGCGCTGCCATGGGCATCCTGCATGTGGGCAGCATCAACGACAAGATCGCTCAGGGGGAGATCGGCGATCTGATCCTCATGGCCGAAGCCCGGCAGGAAAAGGAGATCGCCGACATCGCGGCCGCTGTCGCGGCGCGGCCGGAGGTCAAATGCGTGATGATCGCCGGGCCTTCCTCTTCGGGAAAGACCAGTTTTTCCAACCGCCTTTCGGTGCAACTGCGCGGGATCGGCCTGCGTCCGCACCCGATCGAGGTCGACAGCTACTTCGTGGACCGGGAGTTCACGCCCGTGGACGAAAACGGCGAGTACGATTTCGAGAGCCTGAAGGCAGTCGACATCGAGAAATTTAACCGGGACATGCTGGCCCTGCTGGCCGGCGAACGCGTGGAGCTCCCCTCGTACAACTTCATGCAGGGCCGTCAGGAATACCGCGGCAACTTCCTGCAGATGAAAGAGAACGATATCCTGATCATCGAAGGCATCCACTGCCTCAATGACGCGCTGTCCTACCGGCTGCCGGCCTCGCGCAAGTTCCGGATCTATGTTTCGGCGCTGGTGCAGACCAATATCGACGAACACAACCGCATCCCCTCCACGGACGGCCGGCTGATCCGCCGGATGATCCGCGATGCGCGCACCCGGGGGATCACGGCAGCGGAGACCATCGCGCGCTGGCCTTCGGTACGGAGGGGAGAGGAATCCAACATCTTCCCGTACCAGGAAAAGGCCGACGTGGTCTTCAATTCGTCGCTGGTCTACGAGTTCTCCGTGATGAAGACCTACGCCGAACAGCTGCTGTTCGGGATCCCCGAGGATGCGCCGGAAAGCCGGGAGGCACGGCGGCTGCTCAAATTTTTCGATTATTTCCTGGGGGTGGACTCCACGCTGGTGCCGCAGAATTCTCTGCTGAAAGAATTTATCGGCGGGAGCATCTTCAAGGTCTGAGAGAATTGAAAAACCCGGAAGTTCATGGTATACTGCCTGCGGAGGCGGGCAGGTGATCGCGGGGCCTTCGGCCACGAGGAAAGTCCGGGCTTCACAGGGCAGGATGCCGGATAACGTCCGGCGGAGGCGACTCCCGGGAAAGTGCAACAGAAAACAAACCGCCGGGCCTGGCCCGGTAAGGCTGAAACGGCAGTGTAAGAGACTACCGCCTGGCTGGCAACAGACAGGGCAGTGTAAACCCCATCCGAAGCAAGACCAACAGAGAGCGCAAGGCGGCCCGTCTGCTCTCGGGTAGGTCGCTGGAGCCGTCCGGCAACGGGCGGCCTAGATAGATGATCACCCAACGACAGAACCCGGCTTATCGCCCGCCTCCCATATGACCGCCGGCTTTCCAGCCGGCGGTTTTTGCTGTCTTCCCGGGACGGACGAAGTTTTCAGATATCCCGAAAAACGGAAGAAGGCCGGCAGGAAAAACGGATATTTCGATGAATAAACGCATATTATCCGTCGAAAAGAAAAAACCGTTAAAAAATCCTTTAAAAACAGTTGACACTAACGCTTTGACGCGCTAAAATTTCTTCTAATTATTCCCGATTTGCTTGCCCGGGAGTAAGAGCCTGACAAAAGTGATGAGAAGGAGGTAAGCAGAAATGAAGAAGAAACTGGCCTGGCTGATGCTGGCCGCGATGGTGGTCACGGTACTGCTGTCCGGATGCGGCACCAAGAATTCCAACACGTTCAAGATCGGCATGACCGGCCCGCTGACGGGCGGCGCCGCTCAGTACGGCATTGCCGCCCAGAGAGGGGCGCAGATCGCCGTGGAAGAGATCAACGCCAAGGGCGGGATCCAGTTCGAACTTAAAGTAGAGGACGATACCCACGACGCCGAAAAGGCCGCCAACGCCTACAACGCGCTGATCGACTGGGGCATGCAGATCTCTCTGGGATCCGTCACCTCCACGCCCTGCGAAGCTACGGCCCGCATTGCCGCCGCTGAGAAGATCTTCGCCCTGACGCCCTCCGCCTCTTCCACGAGCGTGACCAAGGCCGGCGGCGGATATCAGTTCCAGATCTGCTTCAGCGATCCCAACCAGGGCTCCGCTTCCGCCGTCTACATCAAGAACAAGGGACTGGCCACCAAGGTCGCGATCATCTACAAGAACGATGACGTGTACTCCACCGGGATCTACGAGAGTTTCAAGACCAAAGCCGCCGAGCTGGGCCTGAGCGTAGTCTCCGAGACCTCTTTCAACGATGACACGGATACCGACTTCAGCGTTCAGGTCGCCGCAGCCCGTACGGCCGGCGCCGATCTGATCTTCCTGCCGATGTACTATGAACCCGCCTCCCTGATCTTCGCCGAGTGCAACAAGATCGGGTATACGCCCAAGTTCTTCGGGGTGGACGGCATGGACGGCATCCTGACCATGAAGGGCTTCGATACCAAACTGGCGGAAGGCGTGATGCTGCTGACTCCGTTCGCGGCCGATGCCTCCGATGCAAAGACCAAGAGCTTCGTTCAGAAGTATCAGGAAAAGTACGGCGAGATCCCGATCCAGTTCGCGGCCGACGGCTATGACTGCATCTATGCGATCTACGAAGCCCTGCAGAAGTGCGATGCGAAAGCATCCATGACGGCTGCCGAGATCGGCGCCCTCCTGAAAGACACCTTTACGAGTTCCTCCTTCAGCTTCAGCGGTCTGACCGGCTCCGGTATGACCTGGAACGCCGCCGGCGAAGTGACCAAGGATCCCAAGGGCATGGAGATCAAGAACGGCGCCTACGTGGGTCTGGACTGAGTCCGCAGCCTGCAAACGGGGGAGGCTCCTGCGGGAGCCTGCCCCGTTTTTCGCTTGAAAAGGGAGCGGTGTTTTTCCGGTTTTCAAAAAACAACGGGACAAATGCGGATCCTTGTGTTATATTCAAAGGGACTCCTTGAGAAACATTGACCGGTGAGGAGAAGCGTATGGACTTTTTATCGAACCTGGTGAACGGGATCAGCCTGGGCAGCATCTATGCGGTCATCGCTCTGGGCTATACGATGGTGTACGGCATCGCGAAGATGCTGAATTTTGCGCACGGGGACATTATCATGGTGGGCGCGTACGTCTGTTTTTACGCGGTCTACCACTTTGGCCTGCCCGGATGGGCCGGCGTCCTGCTGGCGATGCTCCTCTGCCTCATCCTGGGCGTCGCGGTGGAACGGCTCGCCTACCGTCCCCTGCGCCGCGCCGACTCGCTGGCCGTTCTGATCACGGCCATCGGCGTCAGCTACTTCCTGGAGAACACCGCCCAGCTGGTCTTCGGGGCCAACAACGTCTTTTTTCCGAATCTGTTCGAGGCGGAACCCATCCGTCTCTTCGACGGCCGGCTGGTCATCTCCGTCGTTACGCTGGCCAGCATCGGGATCTGCATGGCCGTCATGGTCATCCTGACGCTATTCATTGAAAAAACGAAGCTGGGCAAAGCCATGCGCGCCGTGTCCGAGGATAAGGATGCGGCCAGGCTCATGGGCATCAGTGTAGACAGGACCATTTCCGTTACCTTTGCCATCGGTTCGGCGCTCGCCGCGCTGGCCGGCGTGCTGCTCTGTTCGGCTATCCCCTCGCTTTCGCCCATGACCGGCTCTATGCCCGGCATCAAGGCGTTTACGGCAGCCGTCTTCGGCGGCATCGGCTCCATCCCCGGGGCCCTGCTCGGGGGGCTGCTCTTGGGAGTCATCGAAGTCATGGGCAAGGCGTATATCTCCACGCAGCTGTCCGACGCGATCGTCTTCCTGGTGCTGATCATCGTTCTGCTGGTGCGTCCCACCGGCATCCTGGGCAAAAAAGTCCAGGAAAAGGTGTAAGGGGGCGGCCGGCATGAAGAAAAATACCTTTACGACGATCTGGAAAAGCAACTTCACCACCTACGGGATCGTTCTTCTGTTCTTTGCCGTCATGATGATCCTCATGGCCACCGGGAATCTGAGCCGCCTGATGCGCGGACAGCTGGTGCCGATCTGCGCGTATGCGATTATGGCAGCCTCGCTCAATCTGACGGTCGGCGTGCTGGGCGAACTCAGCCTGGGCCACGCGGGCTTCGTGAGCATCGGCTGTTTCGGCGGCGGGCTGGCGGCGGCGCTCCTTCACGATGCCGGCGCCGGGGAGCTGGTCTGTCTGGCCGGCGCGGTCCTGGCGGGGGTGCTCCTTTCGACGCTGGCCGGTTTTCTGATCGGCCTGCCGGTGCTGCGCCTGAACGGCGACTATCTGGCCATCGTCACGCTGGCGTGCTGCCAGATCATCAAAAGCCTGCTGACCAACCTCTTCGTAGGGCGGGACGAAAGCGGCCTCCATACCGGCTTTCTGACCCAGCCGGAGGGCGTCGCGGCGGATGCCTTTGTCATCCGCGGCTCGCAGGGGCTTCGCAACGCGGCCGTCATCGACAATTTCCCGGCGGCGGTCGTTCTGCTGATCCTCTGCCTGATCATCATCTACAATCTCATCGACAGCAAGAGCGGACGCGCCATCATGGCGCTGCGCGACAACAAGATCGCCGCCCGCTCCATCGGCATCAATATCACCTCGTATAAGATGATGGCCTTCGTGGTCTCCGCCGCTATGGCGGGCGCCGCCGGCGCCCTGTTCGGCCTCAGCCAGGCCACGGTCCTTCCGGGCAAATTCGACTTCAACATGTCCGTGCTGATCCTGGTCTTCGTGGTGCTGGGCGGCCTCGGCAATATCCGCGGCTCTGTGATCGCGGCAGCGCTCCTGACGATCCTGCCCGAAAAACTCCGCTTCCTGGCGGACTACCGCATGATCATTTACGCGGTCGTGCTCATCGTCGTCATGCTGATGCGCAACAGCACCGTGTTCCACGGCCTCGGTGAAAAGATCCAGGGCCTGCTGCGCCGGAAAAAAACAGCCGGATCGCCGCCCCGGGATCCGGACACCGATCCGGCCGGAAAGGAGGGGTGACCATGGCAGCCAGAAAAACGTACGAACCGACCGTGATGGTCTCGCCCCCCAGCGATATCCTGATCCCCGAGCGGGATCTGGGCGAGATCCCCGCGCTCGAATGCCGGCATCTGGGGATCACCTTCGGCGGCCTGCATGCCGTGGAAAACTTCAATCTGACGGTCGGCAAGACCGAGATCGCCGGGCTCATCGGGCCCAACGGCGCCGGGAAGACCACCGTTTTCAACCTGATCACCAAGGTCTATCAGCCCACGACGGGCACGATCCTGCTGGCCGGCAGGGACATCGCCGGCATGGACACAGCAGCCGTCAACCGCGCCGGGATCGGACGGACCTTCCAGAATATCCGGCTGTTCAACAATCTGACCGTGGAGGATAACGTCAAGCTCGGCCTGCACAATTCCATCCGCTACCGCAGTTTTGCCGGTGTGCTGCGACTGCCGTCCTACTGGCAGGAAGAGAAAAAGGCGCACGAAAGAGCTCTGGAACTGCTGTCAGTCTTCAAGATGGAACGGATGGCCGATCTGCGCGCGGGCGGACTGCCCTATGGCGTGCAGCGCCGTCTGGAGATCATCCGGGCGCTGGCCACCGAGCCCCGCCTGCTGCTGCTGGACGAGCCGGCAGCCGGCATGAATCCCTCCGAAACGGAAGAACTGATGGAGACTATCCGCCGGATCCGCGACGAATTCAGGATCGCGGTCCTGCTGATCGAACATGATATGAAACTGGTCATGGGCATCTGCGAGGGCATCGCCGTCATGAATTTCGGAAAGATCATCGCCAAAGGCACGCCCGACCAGATCCGAAACGATCCGGAGGTCATCGAAGCATACCTCGGGAAGAACCGGGAGGAATGATCTATGGCACTGCTGGAAGTCGATCAGATCAATGTGTTTTACGGGAGCATCCGGGCGGTCAAAAACGTCAGCTTCCGTGTCGATGAAGGGGAGATCATCACCCTGATCGGGGCCAACGGCGCCGGGAAAACGACCATCCTCCAGACGGTCTCCGGTCTGCTTTCCTCTGCCTCCGGCTCGATCGTTTTCGACGGAAAGGATATCACCAGGATGAACGCCCACCGAATCGTGGGACTGGGACTGGCGCAGGTGCCCGAAGGCCGCCGCATCTTTCAGCAGATGACCGTCGAGGAAAACCTGGAGATGGGCGCTTATACGCAGCCGAAGGGCAGTATCGCGATCAACAAGGAAAAAGTGTTTTCCCATTTCCCGCGGCTGGCCGAACGCCGCCGCCAGGTCGGCGGCACGCTTTCCGGAGGAGAGCAGCAGATGCTGGCGATGGGAAGAGCCATGATGTCTCAGCCCAAACTGCTGATGCTGGACGAGCCCTCCATGGGTCTGGCACCCATCCTGGTCGAAGAGATCTTCACCATCATCTCGGAACTGCATCAGTCCGGAACGACCATCCTGCTGGTGGAACAGAATGCGCGGATGGCTCTGTCCATCGCAGACCGCGGCTATGTGCTGGAGACCGGAAAGATCGTCAAGACCGATGCCGCTTCCGTCCTTCTGAAGGACGACGACGTACAAAAAGCTTATCTGGGAGGCTGAAAAACTATGGGACGCAGAAACAGCCGATGGCTGGCCGGAGCCCGCATCACGGCGCTGATCAGTGCCGCAGCCGTTTTGGCGCTGGCACTGGTGACGGTGTTCTCGGGGCTCACGCTCCGCTTCCTGCCGGTCATTTTCCTGTTTGGCGCGCTGTTTTTTGCCGCGATGGCGGTCGATGAGACCGACCGTTTCAAAAAGAACCGTTCCGAAGCCCTCATGAAGTGGTTTTTCGCGGTGGCAGGCTTGCTGCTGGCAGCCGCCGTGTTTTCGGGCGTGACGATCTGGAGCAGGCCATGAACGCGCGGGATCTGCGCGCAGGGCTCTGCGCCGTATGGGAAAAAGAATGGCAGGGGCGCCCGGGGGCGCCCCTTTTGGAGGTTTACGATACGATCGGCTCAACGAACGACCGGGCAGCCGAACTGGCGCGCAGCGGGGCTCCGGACGGGAGCCTGGTCGCTGCGGACCGCCAGATTCGAGGACGGGTCCGGGGCGGCCGCTTGTGGGAGACGCCGCCCGTAGCCGC
>JAGDDE010000025.1 GCA_017958185.1 Lachnospiraceae bacterium
CCGCCGGCACAACCGATGATGATGTCCGGAACGATATCGTATTTCTTGAGCGCCGCCTCGGTCTCAAGACCGATGATCGACTGGTGCAAGAGCACCTGCGCCAAAACGCTGCCGAGCACATAGCGGTAGCCCGGCATGGACGTGGCCGCTTCGACCGCTTCGGAGATGGCGCAGCCCAGGCTGCCGGTAGTGCCGGGATGCTCCGCCAGGATCTTGCGGCCAATCGCAGTCTGCGGGGACGGGGACGGGGTGACGGTGGCGCCGTAGACGCGCATCACTTCGCGGCGGAACGGTTTCTGCTCATAGGAGACCTTGACCATGTAGACCTTGCAGTCCAGATCGAAATAGGAGCAGGCCATGGACAGGGCCGTGCCCCACTGGCCGGCGCCGGTCTCGGTCGTCACGCCCTTCAGGCCCTGCTTCTTGGCATAGTAGGCCTGCGCGATGGCGGAGTTCAGTTTATGGGAGCCGCTCGTGTTGTTGCCTTCGAACTTGTAGTAGATCTTCGCGGGGGTCTGCAGTTTCTCCTCCAGGCAGTACGCGCGGACCAGCGGTGAAGGACGGTACATCTTGTAGAAGGCGCGGATCTCCTCGGGGATCTCGATGTAGGCGGTGTCGTTGTCCAGTTCCTGAGCGACCAGTTCTTCGCAGAATACCGGAGCCAGTTCCTCGGCCTTCATGGGCTGATGGGTGCCGGGATTCAGCAGCGGCGCCGGCTTGTTCTTCATATCGGCCCGCAGGTTGTACCATGCGGTGGGCATCTCTTCTTCGTTCAGATAAATCTTGTAGGGGATCTTTTCCATGATGTTGCTTCCTTTCTTATTCCCTGAGATCTGGATCGTTTCGTTTTGCCTTGGGATGTGCCCGGGCCGCGTGGGCCGCGGGATCCTCTTCCTTTACGTAAGATACTGCAGGCGCGGTCCGCGCCAGCGTTTGTACTGCCTGCTGAACATGGGCTTGCTCCTTTTGTTTTTCTCTTCGGGGCGGATCGCTCTGCCCCTGTTTATCATCAGGGCTGCCGTCCGGGGCAGCCGCGTGATCGTTCTCAGCGGTCCTTCAGACCGTTTTTCCGCCTTTTCGGACGTGCGTCTTCAGATACCGGATCGCACAGGCATAGCCTTCGAAGCCGAGTCCCGTGAAAGCGGCCGCACAGGCCTTCCCGGCATAGGAGATCTGCCGGAAATCTTCGCGGGCCGAGACGTCGGACAGGTGCACCTCGACGGCCGGGATCCGCACCGCCTTCAGCGCGTCCAGAATGGCCACGGAAGTGTGGGTGTAGGCGGCGGGATTGATCACGATCCCGTCATATTGCCCCACGGCCTCCTGGATCGCGTCGACGATGGCGCCTTCGTGATTCGACTGGAAGCACTCTACGGCAACGCCTTCCTCCCGGGCCGTTTTCCCGATAAAGGCGACCAGATCGGCATAACTGCCCCTGCCGTAGATCTCCGGTTCCCGCAGGCCCAGAAGGTTCAGGTTGGGGCCGTTGATCACCAGGGTCCGGAGCGGGGAAAGCTGTGCCAGGATGACGGGGATCTTCTCCGTCTGCGGCGCCGTGCCCGTAAAGCGGGCGCTCGCGGCGACTGCCTGAGCGGCCAGCATGGTCAGGCCGCCGATGCAGGGCACCCCGAGCGAGGCGGCCTGCGAGAGCAGGCAGGTCTCCGGCGGATTGTAGATGATATCCGCCACGCCGGAAAGCTGCGGAAAGAGCCGCAGATCGACCGGGCTTTCCTCCGTGTTCGGGAACATCCCGACCGGCGTGGTGTTGACCACAAAATCCGCATCCGCGTGACGGTCCAGCGAGCGGTAGTCGTTTTCGCCGTGCCGGCTGATAACGGTGATGCGGGCGCCGCGCCGGCGCAGGACCGTGCAGACCGCCGCCGAAGCGCCGCCGCTGCCGAGCACCAGGGCTTTTCGGCCGGTGACACGGAAGTCCGCCGTATCCAGCAGGGTCTCAAAACCGTAAACGTCCGTATTGTCGCCGAAGACGGTGCCGTCCGGCCGCCGGACCAGCGTATTGACGCTGCCGGCCTCCGCCGCGCTTTCGGAGAGTTCCGCACACAGCGGCATGACCGTCTTTTTATACGGGATGGTCACATTGAGCGCATCCCACGCACCGTTCCGGACGAACGCTTCCACCTCGTTGGGCCGTTTTTCATACAGCCGGTATTCGTAGTCTCCCAGCAGCGCATGGATCTGCGGAGAAAGACTGTGTCCCAGTTTTTCTCCCAGCAGACCGCAGCGGAGCCGTCCGCCGGCAAAATGCACAGGGCCGGCCGGAGCTTCTTCGGCGCCGCCCTCTGCGGCGCTGCGTAGCGTCTCCGGCATCTGTGCGGCCGCATCCTGCGTCTGCGGGGCTTCTTCCGGCTGCCGCATCACTTCCTCCTGGACCTGGCGGCTCAGGAAAAAAAGTTCCCGGTACAGAGCGCGTACGGATGCCTTCAGTTCGTCCGGGACCCCGGCGGCAGCGGCCTCCAGTTTCTGCGTCTCCCTGGCCGCATCCAGAACGGGCAGCCCGTGCCGGCGCTTATAGCGGCCGATCTCCGCAGCGATCGCCATCCGCTCCGCAAACAGCGCCGTCAGTTGTTCATCCACCGCATCGATGCGGTCTCTCAGACCGGTCTGCGCCATGGGAGCCTCCTTTCTACTGTTCCTTTTTCCTTCCGAGGAAGGCATCATAGACCGCCAGCGCGGCCGCGGCCTCCACACAGGGGACCGCCCGGATCGCGATGCAGGCATCGTGCCGGCCGCCGATACGCAGCTCGGTCTCCTCTCCGGTGCAAAGAGAGATGCTGCGCTGCGGCTTGGAAATGGAGGGAGTGGGTTTGAAAGCGGCCCGGAAAGTCAGCGGCATCCCGTCGGTGATCCCTCCGAGGATCCCTCCGCTGCGGTTGCTGCGGGTGCGGACCCTGCCCTCCTCCATACAGAATTCGTCGTTGTTCTCACTGCCGCAGAGGGCTGCCGCGCCAAAGCCGGCGCCGAATTCCACACCCTTTACGGCCGGGATGCCGAAGACCGCCCGGGCGATGCGGTTTTCCATCCCGTCAAAGATCGGATCGCCCAGGCCCGCCGGAATGCCCAGCACGGCGCATTCCACGATGCCGCCCACCGAGTCGCCTTCCGCCTGTTTTTCGCGGATCAGCGCCCGCATGGCTTCGCCCCGGGCAGAACTGGCCGTCGGGAACGGCCGGGCGGCGGCTTCGGGCGTCAGTTCTCCTTCATCTTCCACGCCGCCCACGGCGGCGATCCGGGACAGGACGGTGATGCCCTCCCGTTCCAGCAGCTGAAGGCAGATGCCGCCGGCGGCACAGAGCGGAAGCGTCAGGCGGCCGGAAAAATGTCCGCCGCCGGAAGCATCCTGAAAGCCCCGGTATTTCACGGCCGCCGTATAATCGGCGTGGCCGGGACGGGGAACGTCCGCCAGATGGCTGTAATCGTCCGGACGCACGTTTTCATTGGCAAAGGTCAGCGCCAGCGGCGCGCCGCAGGTCTTCCCGCCGGAAAGCCCGGAAAGAAAGACCGGCCGGTCGGCTTCGCGGCGGGGCGTCGTGCCCGTCCCCTGTCCGCCCCGGCGGCGGTCCAGAAAACGCTGCAGTTTTTCCCCGTCGATCTCAAAGCCCGCCGGGATGCCCTCCAGGACCAGGCCCACGGCCGGGCCGTGCGACTGTCCGAAGATCGTCAGGCGGATGTTCTCGCCGTAACTGCTGCTCATCGTTCCACCTCCAACGCTGCAAAATCGTACCAGAATCCGGGATAGGATTTTTCCGTGCATTCCGCGCCGAGGACTGTCACACGGCCCCGGCAGGCGGCTGAGGCGGCGGCTGCCGCCATGGCGATGCGGTGATCGCCGAAACTGTCCACCGTTCCGCCGGAGAGTTCCTCCCGCCCGGTGATGACCAGACCGTCCTCTGTTTCTTCGGCGCTTCCGCCCAGAGAACGGATCATGGCGGCGGTCGTAGCGATCCGGTCGGATTCCTTCAGTCTGAGCCGGGCCGCCCCGGTGATGCGCGTGGTCCCGGCCGAGACGGCGGCAACGGCTGCCAGCGCCGGCACCAGATCCGGCACCTGCCGGACGTCGACCGTCTGTCCCCGCAGGAAGTTCCTGCGTATGCGGACGTTCTTATCCCGGAAACTGACGGCGGCGCCGAAGAGACGCATCAGCGCTGCCATGCGCCGGTCGGCCTGAAGGCTGGCCGTATCCAGGCCGGACAGGCAGATGCCCCGGGGGCTCATCGCACCGGCGGCCAGGAAGAACGCGGCCTGAGACCAGTCTCCTTCGGCTGTGACTTCCGGCGGGAAGTCGAACGGGATCCCGCCGGAGACCCGCCGCAGACCGCCGCGCGAAACGATCCGGACGCCCGATGCACGGAGCACCTGCTCCGTCATGCGGATATAATCGGCCGATTCCGTCTCCCCCGTGACGTGAAGCGAGCCGCCCCCGGGCGATACAGCCAGCGCAAACAGCAGCCCCGTCACGAACTGAGAGGAAATATTTCCGGATACTGTATAGTTATCAAGGTTCGTTTTGCCTTCTATAAAGAGATTTTTCCCATCTTCCCGAAAGCGCAGGCCGCCGCGTTCCAGTTCTTCCCGAAGCGGCGACAGCGGCCGCAACGGCAGACGGCCTTCCCGGACGAACACCGCCGAAACGCCCAGCGCGGCGGTCACCGGGAGGAGGAAGCGCAGCGTGGAGCCGCTCTCTCCGCAGGGGAGCACAGCAGGCTGCCCGGCCCCGGCCCGGGGCACGAAGCCCTTGCCAGGCTCATACGGCAGCGGGGTGACGTCATATCCGTCAGCGCGGCGGACGGCCATAGCGCCCAGCGCGCTCAGGCAGCGGGCCGTGGCTTCGATGTCGGCCGAAGTTCCGCGGCAGCGGATCCGGACCGGATGCGCCGCGAAGGCCGCCGCGATCAGCAGACGGTGAGCCATCGATTTCGAGGACGGCAGCAGAACGCTTCCGCTGCGGTGTCCGGGAGGAAGGACCAGCCGCATACCCGCCTCCTAGGAGAGCCAGCCGGCCAGCGAGGCTGCCGGGACCCGGATGGTCCTGCAGCGCCCGATGCGCTCCGGCACTACCAGATGTACCGCATCGCCCCGCGCCTTCTTGTCGGAGCGTGCGGCCGCTGCCATTTCGCTTCCCTCAAAGGGAAGCGAAACCGGCAGCCCGTAGGCCCGCAGCAATTCCTCCAGACGCCGGGCGGTGCCTGCCTCGCAGATCCCGCGCCGCTCCGCGGCGCGGGTCACGGCCGCCATGCCCATGGCTACGCCTTCGCCGTGACGGATCGAAAACCCGCTGAGGGCCTCCGCCGCATGTCCGAAGGTATGTCCGAAATTCAGGAGCATCCTCGCTCCGTTGTCAAATTCATCTTCTTCGACCAGCTTTCTCTTCTGATCGGCACAGGCGGCGATGACCGCCTCTTCCTGCGCCGCCAGGCCGCCTTCCAGAGTCTCAAACAAAGCCTCCGAGCCGATCATGGCGTATTTGATGATCTCCGCGCAGCCGGAGCGGTACTCTTCCTCCGGGAGCGTGCGCAGGGTATCGGTGTCGCAGAGCACCAGCGAGGGCTGATGGAAACAGCCGGCCATATTCTTTCCTCCGGACAGGTCGACGGCCGTCTTCCCTCCCACGGAAGAATCCACGGCGGCCAGCAGACTGGTCGGAAGCTGCACATACCGGATACCCCGGCCATACAGCGCGGCGGCCAGGCCGGCCAGATCGCCGGTGACGCCCCCTCCCAGCGCCGCAACGCAGTCGCTGCGGGTAAGGCCGGCGGCGCAGAGCGCTTCCAGCACCCGTCCGAGCGTCTCCCAGTTTTTGGAGGCCTCCCCGTGCGGAAAAACGAAACGATGCGTCTCCAGTCCCGCATCTTCCAGGCTCCGGGCGGCGGTCTCCGCGTACAGCGGCGCGACCCGGTCGTCGGACACCAGCATCACTTTCCGGATGCCTCCCAGAGCGCAGACGGCCGCGCCGGTCTCCGGCAGCAGTCCGCTGCCGATCCGGATCTCATACTGTATGGAGGCTGAAACCGTGATGCACCTCATCGTCCGTCGATCTGCTCCTTGCGTTCTTTTCCCTCTTTCAGCAGCTGTTCCAGCATCTCCCGGTCGTCTGCCTCCAGAGCGGTCCTGTATTTTTCCATTTCTGAGATCAGCGTATCGATCTCGCCGATCAGATAGTCTTTGTTGTCCAGAAAGAGTTCCGCCCACATGCCCGGATTCAGCCAGGCCACGCGGGTCATATCGCGGTAGCTTCCCGCGGAGAACCCCTTATGCGAGCCCGCCGACGGGCTCTTTACGTAGGCATTGGAGACCAGATGCGCCAGCTGCGAAGTAAAGGCGATCATCCGGTCGTGTTCCTGCGCCGTGGTGACGGTGAAGCGTCCGAATCCGGCCGGCGCCAGCAGCCGTCTGGCCCGTTCAATGAGCGCCAGGTCGTCCTGGTCCCGGGGGACCAGCACCATGGGCGCTCCGCGGAACAGTGTCTCGCGCGCGTATTTGTAACCGGAATACTGGGTGCCGGCCATCGGATGTCCGCCCACATACGTGAGCCCGTACTCGTCCGCGATGCGGCTGCAGATCCGGGTGACGCCCCGTTTGGTGCCGCAGCAGTCGATGACCAGCGTTTCGCCGCTTAGATACGGTCCCAGCGCCCGCAGCTGCTCTGCCGCCGCTGCCGGGTACACGCACAGCAGGAGCAGTTCGCACTCCCGGGCGTTTTCCGGCGTCAGCGCATCGCTCACGCTCCCGTCCAGTTCGGCGAATGCCTCCGTGCGGGCATCTTTCTCCAGTGCGAGCACACGGTGCCCGCCGGCCGCGTAGGCCTTGGCGAAGGAACCTCCGATCAGCCCCAGCCCGACGATCCCGACCGTCATCGTACAGCCTCCCGCACCGCCCGGACCTTTCCGGCCAACGCGTCGTACTGAGCCGGCGTCAGCGACTGGGCCCCGTCGCACAGCGCGTGGAGCGGATCGTTGTGGACCTCGATCATGAGCCCGTCCGCTCCGGCAGCGGCAGCAGCCATCGCCATGGGCGGCACCAGACGGGCGATGCCCGTGGCGTGGCTCGGGTCGGCCACGACCGGCAGGTGGGACAGTTCTTTCAGCATGGGGATGGCGGAGATGTCCATGGTATTGCGGGTGTAGTCGCTGTACGTGCGGATGCCGCGCTCGCAGAGGATCACGTTCTCATTGCCGCTGGCCATGATGTATTCCGCGCTCATGAGCAGTTCCCTCAGCGTATTGGCCAGACCGCGCTTGAGAAGCACCGGCTTCTTCTGGCGGCCCAGTTCCCGCAGCAGATCGTAGTTCTGCATATTGCGGGCTCCCACCTGCAGAAGATCCACGTTGTCAAAGAGCGGCAGTTCGCCGATGCTCATGATCTCCGTGATGATGGGCAGGCCGGTCTCCCGCTTCGCGATCTCCAACAGGCGGATGCCTTCGCCTCCCAGTCCCTGGAAATCGTACGGAGACGTGCGCGGTTTGAAGGCGCCGCCGCGCAGGATATCCGCGCCGGAGGCTTTCACGGCTTTTGCGACCGCGACGATCTGCTCTTCCGTCTCTACCGAGCAGGGCCCGGCGATCATGGCGAAGTGCCCGCCGCCGATCTTCACGCCGCCCGCCTCGATGACCGAATCCTCCGGGTGGAACTTGCGGTTGCAGTATTTGAAGTTTTCGGAGACCCGTTTCACGGAATCGACGATGCTCAGCCCGGCGATCAGATCCATGTCGACCTGGGAGGTATCTCCCACCAGGCCGAGCACCGTCTGGAACTGTCCGCGCGAGATATGCACGTCCAGGCGCATGCCTTTCAGCCATTCAATGAGCTGTTTTTCCCGTCCGGGATCCGCATTCTCCTTTAATACGACGATCATGAACGATCCTCCCTTTTCCGTTTATCCCGAGCGGTCCCGCCTGACGGCCCGCCCGCTCGGAAACTCTCTCAAAAAAAGATGCGGCACAGGGTATCTGTGCCGCATCCTCCTGGTTTCGCTTCACCCAAGACCGCATCACAAATGACCCTTACCGGAAAGAGGGTAAGGTACGCCACCAGCCGTAAGCGATGCGTGTCGTCGTGGTCATGGGAAACCTCCTGACAAATGGTCCGTTTTCCGTATTATAATCCCGGATCTTCGGTCTGTCAACTGAAAACGTTGTTTTTTTTAATAGCTGTACGGAAGATTGCTGAGGAAATCCGCGATCGCGGCAAACCCGCCGGTCGCCGCCATGAGGACGCCGATCAGCACGATCAGCACCAGCGCGATCAGCAGCCCGCAGAAGAAGGACCGGGCGAAATTGCGCACGTTGATGTTCCGGGTGCCTCCGAAGGAGAACACGCAGATCATGATGAAGCCGATCAGCGGGATCGCGAAGAGCAACGAATAACCGAAATAGCCCCACATGGTGATCGGCCGGTATTCCTCGGGGATCACGGGCTGCTGCGGATAGGCATAAGCGCCGTAAGGCTGCTGGTAGGGCTGCTGATACGGCTGCTGGTACGGAGTCTGATTGGCCATGGTATCTCTCCTGTTCTGCGGCGCCTGCCGCCTGTTCTGCCGGTCGTCGTCCGCCTGCCGGAAGGCTGACGGCTACTGCCTGTATTGTAACAGTTCTTCGTTGTCCGGGCAACTGTTTTGCCGCTTTTTTTCTCTGGCCGGGCGTTTTTTCTCCTGCTTTGCCGAAAAAAAAGGCCCGCCGGCAGTTTTTTTGAAAAAAGGCTTGACAGGCGCCGGGAATCTGATATGATAATGATATCACAAAGGTATCGACCTATACCGACTGTTTTGAAAGGAGCATGCCTATGCTGCGTATCGAACATCTGACCAAGCGCTACGGCGACAAGACGGCCGTTGCGGATCTTTCTCTGCACATCGCCCCCGGAGAGATCTACGGCTTCATCGGCCACAACGGCGCCGGCAAGACCACGACGCTCCGCTCCGTCGCGGGCATCCAGACCTTCGACGAAGGAGAGATCTTCGTTGACGGACGCTCTATCCGTTCCGACCCGCTGGGGTGCAAACGCCTCATGGCCTATATCCCCGACAACCCCGATCTCTATGAATTCATGAGCGGGATCAAATTCCTGAATTTCATCGGAGACGTATACCGCGTGGGCGCTGCGGAGCGTCAGCAGCGCATCCGGACCTACGGGGATCTTTTTGAAATGACTTCCCACCTGGCAGAGCCGATCTCTTCCTATTCCCACGGCATGAAGCAGAAACTGGCCATCATCGCGGCCTGGCTGCACGAACCGCGGCTGATCCTCATGGACGAGCCGTTCGTGGGGCTCGATCCCAAAGCCTCCCACCTGCTCAAGGGCATGATGCGGGAAGTCTGCGATGCCGGCGGCGCCATCTTCTTCTCGACGCACGTGCTGGAAGTGGCGGAAAAACTCTGCGACAAGATTGCCATCATCAAGCAGGGAGAACTGATCCGCTTCGGCACCATGGAGGAGGTCAAGGGCGACGACTCGCTGGAGGAAGTCTTCCTGGAACTGGAGGAAGAATAATGCTCGGCATCCTTTTGAAAAAGAATCTGCAGGAACTCTTCCGGAATTATTTCTACGATGCCCGCAAAGGGAAAAAACGCTCCCCCGTGTCCGTCGTGCTGATGTTCGTCCTGCTCGGCTTCCTGCTGGTCGTCTCCATCGGGGGCATGTTCTTCGGCATGGGCACTGCCCTGGCGGCCCCGCTGAACGAAGCCGGCATGGGCTGGTTCTATTTCATGATCTTCGGCGGCATGGGGCTCCTGCTCGGGACCATCGGCAGTGCTTTCACCACCTACACGACCCTGTACCTTCCCAAGGACAATGATCTTCTGCTGTCCATGCCCATCCCGCACCGCACCATCATCGCTTCGCGGCTGCTGAGCGTGGCGCTCATGTCCTTCCTCTTCTCTGCCGCCGCGATCGTGCCCGGCGCTCTGGCGTGGTGGATCTTCGTTGCGGCCGATCCCGCGCACATCCTGGGCGGGATCATGCTGCTGCTCATCACGGGGACGCTGGTCGTGGTCCTCGCCTCCCTGCTCGGGCTGGGCGTCGCGGCCGTCAGCCGCCGACTGAAGAACAAATCCCTGGTGATCACGATCCTCCTGATCGCTTTCTTCATTCTCTACTATGTGGCCATCTTTACACTTCAGGAGAAGATCTCGGAGTTTGTCATGAACGTCGCCCTCTACGGGGAAAAGATCCGGGGTGCCTCCTTCCTGCTGTACTCCTTCGGTATGACCGGCACGGGCGCTCTGTGGCACATCCTGGGCTGGACCGCCGTGTCCCTTATCCTCCTGGCACTGACGTTCACGCTGCTGTCCCGGAGCTTCCTGAGTCTGACCTCCTCGGCCGGATCCGTGGGCAAGACCGTCTACCGCGAAAAACCGGTCCGGGAGCGCTCCGTGTCCGGCGCTCTGATCGCCCGGGAGATGGGCCGCTTCTTCGGCAGTCCCATGGTCACGCTCAACACCGGGATCGCCAGTATCATGATGCTGCTGGCTGCAGGCCTCCTCTTCTGGCAGGGGCCCGCCCTCGGCGAAGTGCTGCGGGAGGTCTTTGCCTTTGATCCCGGTTTTATCTCGGTGATCCTCTGCGGCGTCATCTGTCTGGCCGGCGCCATGAACGACTACACGGTCGTCTCAGTCTCGCTGGAGGCCAAGACCCTCTGGATCTCCCGCACGCTGCCGGTAGAGACACAGCGCATCCTGCATGCCAAGGTCGTCCTGCAGCTGATCTACACCCTGCCCCCGGCGCTGCTGCTTTCGGTCTCCGTGATCTGTATGCTGCAGCCGGCTCTCCTCGAGGCGATCCTGCTGATCCTCGTGCCGCAGATCTTCCTGACGCTGACAGCCTGCTTCGGCCTGTTTCTGGATCTGAAGCGGCCCAATCTGCACTGGATCTCGGAGATGCTCGTCGTGAAGCAGGGCCTGAACGTTTTCCTTATGATCCTGGGAGCTCCGGCCGCAGCCATCCTGCTCACGGCGCTGTATCTCCCGCTGGCCGGTTCTATCCCCGCTGCGGCGTACATGGCTTTGACCGGCCTGGTCTATCTGATCCTGACCGTCCTGCTGATCCGCTGGCTCAACCGCCGCGGCTCGGCCCTGTATGAAAGTCTGTGATCCCGCGCGGATCGCTCCCTAATTCCCTTACGGAGGTTTATCATGAAAGAGATCGTACTCTACAAAAAAAACAACGGTTTTACCATGCTCCTGGTCTTCTCGCTGCTGTATCTGGCCGGGCTCGGCTGCTTCATCTACGGTGCTGCTACCGGCAGTGACGAAAGTATGCCCCCGCTTTTCTTCCTCGGCCTGTTCTGGCTCAGCGTCGGCTGGATCCCCTTCCTCGGCTTCAAGATCGTCGGCCCGCAGGAGGCTCTCGTGCTGACGCTGTTCGGCAAATACACCGGCACCCTCAAGGAGAACGGTTTCTACTGGGTGAATCCTTTCAGCGTGGCCGTCAATCCGGCCGCCAAGACCCGTCTGAACCAGTCCGGCGACTCGGAAGCCGCCCCCCGCGTCAATCTGTTCACCGTCGGTGCGGAAGGCATGAAGAAGGAGGAACTGGCCAGCCGCAAGATCTCTCTGAAGGCCATGACCCTCAGCAATAACCGCCAGAAGATCAATGACTGCCTGGGCAACCCGGTAGAGATCAGCATCGCCGTGATTTGGCGCGTGGTCGATACGGCCAAAGCGGTCTTCGAGGTGGACAACTACAAAGAATATCTGTCCCTGCAGTGCGACAGCGCGCTGCGCGATATCGTGCGTCTGTATCCCTATGACGTTGCGCCCGGCGTCGACACGACCGGCGACGGGATCGCCGACGAAGGCAGTCTGCGCGGCTCCAGCGAAGTGGTCGCCTCCCGCATCCGGGCGGAGATCCAGTCCAAGGTCGACGTAGCCGGTCTGGAGATCCTGGAAGCCCGCATCACCTATCTGGCCTATGCGCCGGAGATCGCCGCTGTGATGCTGCAGCGTCAGCAGGCTTCCGCGATCATCGATGCCCGGAAGATGATCGTCGACGGAGCCGTCGGCATGGTCGAGATGGCGCTGGAGCGCCTCAGCGCCAATAACGTGGTCGAACTGGATGACGAACGCAAGGCCGCCATGGTCTCCAATCTGCTCGTGGTCCTCTGCGGCAACCGCGACGCGCAGCCGGTCGTCAATTCCGGCAGTATTTATTAAACCGTGAACAGCCCCCGCGAAACAGGGAAAAAACAGGTGCCCCTGCGGCTCTCCCCGAAACTCTACGACGCGATCGCGGCCTGGGCGGAAGACGATTTCCGCTCCGTCAACGGCCAGATCGAATATCTGCTCACGGAGTGTGTCCGCAGGCGGCGCGGAAAGGCGCTGCCTGCCGGCTCCGGGGAAGACGAAGGAGACCTTTCCGGGCAAACGAAATAAAACGGAGGCCGGCCGAAGCCGGCCTCCGCAAAACCCGCGCGGATCGCGCAGCCACTGACAGGAGGAAACCATGCAGCAAACGATTTATCTGGCCGGCGGATGCTTCTGGGGCGTCCAGAACTATCTGGACCGCCTGCCCGGTGTGATCCGGACACAAGCCGGTTATGCCAACGGTCCGGACACAGCCCCTTCTTACCGGGAAGTCTGTGAAAACAGCGGCCACGCGGAGACTGTCTGCGTGGTATATGACACACAGCTCACTTCCCTCACCGCTCTGCTGAAGGCATATTTCGCGGTCATAGATCCGCTCTCCGTGAACCGGCAGGGACACGACCGCGGCATACAGTACCGCACCGGCATCTATTATACCGACCCGGCTCAGCTTCCGGAGATCGAGGCCGTCTATGCGGCCGAACAGGAAAAGGCCGGCGCGCCGCTGGCCGTAGAAAAACTGCCGCTCCGAAACTTCTTTACCGCAGAGGAATACCACCAGAACTATCTGATCAAAAACCCCGGCGGATACTGCCATATCCCGCGGGAGGTGCTGGAAAAAGCCGGAGAGCCGCACGTTCAGGAGATTCGATGATCCATTACAAAAAGACGCCCGAGGGCGTCTTTCTTTATTCTTACCAAAGCGAACAGAGCAGATCGGTGTAGCCGCTCGGATCCTCCAGCGGCAGACCGGCGATCAGCACGGCCTGGCTGTAAAGGATCTCCGCATATTTGGCGGCCTTTTCCGGATCGGTCTCGCGGGCCTTTTCCAGCGCCTTGAAGGCAGCGTGATCCGTGTTGATCTCCAGGATCCGGCGTGCTTTCATGTCCAGATCGGGGCGCACGGCAGCAAAGTATTTTTCCATTTCAAAAGTAACGCCGTCTCCGCTCGAAAGGCATACCGGGTGTGTCTTCAGCCGGGAAGAAGCTACAACTTCCGAGACTTTGTCGCCCAGCGTCTCTTTGATGAAGGCAAAGGTGCCTTCATACTTTTTCGTGTCCTTCTTCTCTTCTTCCGGCAGGCCCAGATTGTCATCGGCGGCCGAACGGAAAGGTTTTTCCTGATAACTGTAGAACGTATCCGCCAGGAATTCATCGGCACGGTCCGTGAAATACAGGATCTCCATACCGCGATCCTTGAGGATCTCCGTCTGCGGCATGCGGTCCACGGCCGATGCCGACTCGCCGGACAGATAGTAGATGTACTTCTGATCCTCTTTCATACGGGAGACGTACTCGGAAAGCGTGACCGGCTTCTTTTCCGAGGAAGAATAAAACAGCAGCAGATCCTGCAGTTTGTCTTTCTTTGCGCCGCCGTCCTCCAGGGCTCCCACCTTGATCTGGCGCCCGAAGGTCTCGTAGAAAGCTTCATACGAGGCGCGGTCGTCCTTCTGCAGTTTCAGCAGTTCCGTGCGGATCTTCTTTTCGAGATTGGAGGCGATCAGCTTCAGCTGGCGGTCATGCTGCAGCAGTTCACGGCTGATATTCAGGCTCAGATCGGGCGATTCCACCACGCCGCGCACGAAGCTGAATTCCTCCGGCAGCAGGTCGCGGCAGGGATCCATGATCATGACCCCGGCACTGTAGAGCTGCACACCGGCCTCTTTCTGCCACTGCTCCGTCCCGTAGTTGAACGGTGCTTTGGCCGGCACGAACAGCAGCGCCTGATAACTCACATTGCCCTCTACGGAAGCGGTGATCACCAGCCGCGGCGCTTCAGGGTCCGCGAAATGCTCCTGATAAAAACTCTCATACTCTTCTTTCGTGACCTCGAACCGGCCGCGTTTCCACAGCGGGAGCATGGAGTTCAGCGTTTCGTACTCATACACTTCTTCATTTTCCGGTTTTTCTTCGCTGCTGCCTTCTTTCTTCACCGAGTGCGGCATGAGCATGCGGATGGGGTACCGTACATAGTCGCTGTACTTCCTGACCAGCTGCTCCAGTGTATACTCCCGCAGGAAGCGGCTGTATTCATCCTTCTCCTCCCCGTCTTCGCGGATATGCAGCGTGATCTCCGTGCCGACCGTGGCCTTTTCGGCCGGCTCCACGGTATAGCCGTCCGCGCCGGACGACTCCCACAGCCAGGCGCCCTCTTCGCCGTATTTCTTCGTCAGTACGCGGATATGGTCCGCCACCATAAAGGCGGAGTAAAAGCCCACGCCGAACTGGCCGATCACCTCGTTTTCCGGCGAAGCGCCTTTTCCCGCGAGTTCCTTTTTGAACAGTCCCGAGCCGCTGGCAGCAATCACGCCTAGGTCTTTCTCCAGATCCTCCGCGTTCATGCCGATCCCGTTGTCGCTGACGGTGAGGGTCCTGGCTTCCCGGTCGACGGTCAGGGTGATCGCAAAATCGTCCCGGTTCATACCGACGTTTTCGTCAGTCAGACTGCGGTAGTTCAGTTTTTCGATCGCATCGGACGCATTGGAGATGAGTTCCCGCAGGAAGATCTCCTTATGCGTGTAGATCGAGTGGATCATCAGTTCCAGCATCCGTTTGGATTCTGCCTGAAATTCTTTCTTTTCCATGGCTTTGCCTCTCATAGCAACGCGGCCGCCGGCACAGGCCGCAGCCGCTGATCATTTCTGATATATTATACCACAGATCCCCGTGCCGGGCAAGGCACGGGGATGTTTTTCGGGAGTTTCCTGCCGTCTTCCGGCGTTTCCGGTCTTCCTTCCGGCGGACTGCCGCCCCCGAGGAGCTTTCCCGCGGCGCGCGTTCCGGCTCAGGCCTGCGGCGTCCAGCGCAGGATCTGATCGCGTGCGGCTTTCACCTCGTCCAGACGTCCGACCGGCGTTTTGTGCGGGGCGGTGTGCAGGCTCTCCGGATCGCGGCGCGCCGCTTCGCCCAGGCTCCTGTACAGTGCCACGGCCGCATCGAGCGTTTCCTTGGTTTCCGTCTCGCAGGGCTCCACCATGAGCGCCTCGTGGACGATGGCCGGGAAGTACATGGTCGGCGGATGCACACCGTGATCGAGCATCCCTTTCGCCAGATCCAGCGCGGATACGCCGGTCTCTTCCTTGAAGCGTTCCAGCGTCATGACGAACTCATGCATGCACAGGCCCGGATAAGCCATATCGAAATCATCCTGCAGGCAGGCTTTCATATAATTGGCCGCCAGCACTGCGTGGATGGCACCCTCGCGCACACCGCTGCGCCCCAGCGTCAGCAGGTAGGTCAGGGACTTGATCATCACGTCAAAGTTGCCCCAGAAGGCTTTTACGCGGCCGATGCTGCGTTTGGGCGTGTCCCAGACGAATCCGGCGTCCCCGCAGGCGGCCACCGGGCCGGGCAGGAAGTCCGCCAGGAAGGCTTTGCATCCGACGGCGCCCGCTCCCGGGCCGCCGCCTCCGTGCGGCGCGGCGAAGGTCTTATGCAGATTCAGATGGATGCAGTCAAATCCCATGTCGCCGGGACGCACCACCCCCATGACCGCGTTCAGATTGGCGCCGTCATAGTAGCACAGGCCGCCGGCTGCGTGGATCGTATCGGTGATCTCCCGGATGTTTTTATCGAAGATTCCTACCGTGTTGGGATTGGTCAGCATGAGGCCGGCCGTATCCGGACCAGCAGCCGCGCGCAGTACCTCCAGATCCACACAGCCGTCCGGACCGGAAGGGATGTTCACGACCGAAAAACCGGCCATGACCGCCGAAGCGGGATTGGTCCCGTGCGCGGAATCCGGTACGATGATCTTCGTGCGGGCCCGATTGCCGCGGCTCTCATGATACGCCTTGATCAACAGCAGCCCGGTCAGTTCGCCGTGGGCGCCGGCCGCCGGCTGCATGCTCACCGCGTCCATCCCGGTGATCTCGCCCAGCATCGACTGACACAGGAAGACGGCTTCCAGCGCGCCCTGTGTGCTTTCCTGAGGCTGCAGGGGATGCAGGCGGGTGAAACCGGGCAGCGCGGCCGTAGCCTCGTCGACTTTAGGGTTATATTTCATGGTGCAGGAACCCAGCGGATAAAAACCGTGGTTCACACCGTGCACGCGCCCGGACAGAGCCGTGTAATGGCGCATCAGTTCGTTTTCGCTCACGTGGGGCAGGCGGGGCTCCTCTTTTCGCTCCTCCGGAAGGAAGTGCTCCTCCACATCGCAGGGCGGAAGTAAAGTCAGGCCCTGGCCTTCCTCGCCGCGTTCAAAGATCAGCTTCAGATCTTCCATCAGAATACCTCCCGCAGACAGGCGACCGCCTCGTCGAGGCATTCTTTGGAAACCAGCTCCGTCACGCACCACAGGAGTCCTCCTTCCACCGGCAGGCCGCCCAGGATCCCGGCCGCTTCCAGCGCGCCCAGCGCTCTGGCCGTGTCCGGGCATTCAGTCACGAATTCATGGAAGAATTCACTGCCGTGCACGCGCTTCCAGCCCAGTTTTTCTTCCAGCTGAGCTGCCAGATAATGCGCTTTGGACATACTGTTTCTCGCCGCGCGGCGCAGGCCTTCGCTGCCCATGGCGCTTAAATACACCGCCGCCGTCAGCGCGCAGTGTGCCTGATTGGAACAGATATTGGAAGAGGCTTTTTCCCGGCGGATATGCTGCTCGCGCCCGGACAGGGTCAGCACATAGCCCCGACGACCCTCCGCGTCGCAGGTCTGCCCCACGATGCGGCCGGGCAGTTGCCTCGTCAGGCGCTTCGGAACGGCCATAAAGCCCAGATACGGTCCGCCGAAGGCGGTCTCCAGGCCGAGCGGCTGTCCCTCTCCCACGGCCACATCCGCACCGCACAAAGCAGGTGTCGGAAGCAGGGCGCAGGCAATGGGATTGACGCCCATTACGAATTTGGCTCCGGTGGCATGAACGATCGCGCCGATGGCGGCGGCGTCCTCGATCAGGCCGAAGTAATTCGGCTGCTGCAGATATACCATAGCGGTCTCGCCGTTCAGCATGCGGGAAAGCGCCTCCGGGTCGGTCCGTCCGTCTTTGAGCGGGACCGTCTCCAGCGGCGTATCGGAGCCCCAGGCATAGGTGCGCATAGTCTCCAGCACCTGCGGATCGGCCGCCCCGCTCACCAGCACCCGGCGGCGTCTGCGGTCGCGGCACATGGCGGGCGTCTCTGCCGCCGCGGTGGCTCCGTCATAATGAGAGGCGTTGGCGACATCCATGCCGGTCAGTTCGCAGATCATTGTCTGGAATTCGAACATGCCCTGCAGCAGGCCCTGGCTGATCTCCGGCTGGTACGGCGTGTAAGCCGTGACGAATTCCTCCCGTCCGGCAGCCGCTTTGACAGCGGCGGGGATATAGTGGCGGTAGCTCCCGGCGCCGCGCAGCACGGTCCGGTAAACACGGTTTTTTTCAGCCAGCGCACTCACACGCTCCCAAGCCTCCATCTCGCTGAGGCCTTCCGGCAGCCCGGAAAGCGGGGGAAAGAGCAGGCCGGCCGGCACGTCCGCATACAGAGCTTCCGCAGAGGGGACCCCGATACGCGCCAGCATCTCTGCGCGCTCTTTCTCCGTGATCGGGACGTAACTTCCCATGATCACTCCTCTCCGATCAGGCTCTTATAGGCCTCTGCATCCAGGAGTTCGGCAAAGCCGGTGATATTTTCTACTTTCATGATCCAGGCGCCGTAGGGGTCCTCATTGAGAAGTTCGGGCGCGTCCAGCAGCGCCTCATTCACTTCGGCTACCGTGCCGGTCACCGGGCTCAGAACGTCGGACACCGCTTTCACGGACTCCACGTCGCCGAAGGCCTCGTCTGCCGTCACTTCGTCGCCCGCTTCGGGCAGAGTCACATAGACCACATCGCTCAGCTGATGCTGCGCGTAATCGGTGATGCCCACCAGTGCGGTCGTTTCATCGAGCATCTTCACCCATTCGTCGTCCCGGCTGTACCTGAGTTCTTCCGGAAAAATCATTGTTTCCACCTCCGTAGGTTTTTTATGAACGGGCACGGATGTGCCCCGGGAAAAATCTGTATGTATCGAAGCGCCTCTGTGTGCAGCTGGGCAGGTCACGGAAGGACCGGCAGCGCGTACGGCTCACAGTTCGTGATCAGCAGGGAGGCTGCGGCGCGCGCCTCGGTCAGACGTCCGCGGATATCGACCGTCAGCCGGCTGCCGGGCAGGACGCTTTCCTTCAGCAGAGCCATCCCGAGCGAGCGCCGTCCACTCTCCGGACCGGGAATCCCGCTTTCATCGAAGATCCAATAGGGAGCCACGGTGCCGGAAGTCACATAACCGAGCACTTCCCCCGTTTCCGGACAGAGCACCGGACATCCGGGGCGCAGCACCCCCCGGCCTGTCAGCACGATCTCCCGGACCCGGTACGGGACTGCCTGCGCCTCCGGGCTGCCGGCAGGCGCTGCGAGCGCCTCTTTCTGCCGCGTCAGTGCCTCCCGGCCGATAAAGCCGCCTTTTTCCGGCGCCAGAGAAACGCCGAAACGGGCCGCAGGGACCGCACAGGCAGGGATCTGACCGCCCAGCCGGCAGTCTCCCATTTCGTGTCCGTACAGCGGATACCCCGCCTCCGTGCGCAGCGTATCGCGCGCACCCAGTCCCACCGGACCGGCGCCGAGCGCGACGAGCCCGTTCCAAAGGCTCTCCGCTTCGCCGCTTTCGCAGAACAGTTCAAAGCCGATGGGCTCGCCGGTATAGCCGGTGCGGGCAATACCGAGCGTCTTCCCGTTCAACTGAGTCAAACAACAATCGTTCTTTTTAGCCAGACCGAACGGCCCGCCAAGCAGTTCTTCCAGGATCTCGCGACTTTTCGGACCCTGCACCGCGATGGAAGCCAGTTCCTCGGAACGGTCCGTCAGGGTCACGTCGAACGCTGCGGCCTCGCGAGTCAGATGCGCCCGGTCCTTTTCACGGTTCCCGGCATTGACGACCAGGAAATACCGGTCCTCGCGGAAGCGGTACAGATATACGTCGTCGATGACGAAGCCTTCCGAGTCGCACAGGATCCCGTAGCGCGCCCGCCCGAGGGGGAGATCATCCGCACGGCAGGTCAGGACGTGGTTGAGGAATTCCTTCTGCTGCGGTCCACCGATCTCCCAGCGTCCCATGTGCGATACGTCGAAGATCCCGCAGCGGCTTCGGCACAGCAGATGCTCCGCCAGGATCCCGCCGGGATACTGGACGGGCATATCGAACCCGCCGAAGTCTACCATGGTCGCGCCCGCCTCCCGGTGGGCTTTGTTCAGTACGGTCTGTCTGAGTTGCTCCATGCTGCTCCTTTCGCCTGAAAAAAGAGAAAAAGACGGCGTGCACACCTGTGCACTCCGTCTTTTTACCTGAAAGATTCTTCCGGCTGAGCCGGAATTGCTTCTTCGGTGCCTTGGACAAGGACTTTCCGGAGACCCGTCGGACCCCAGTCCTTTTGCCTGAGAGTTTTCTGCATTCGCTCCTTCGGCGGCCCGTAGGCGCTCTCCTGGGATCTTCACTCGGGAAACAGACGCCGCGGCCTTCTGCCGCTTCGTCCGAGATGATTGTACCATAAACCCGAAAAGGTGCAAGCGTCTTTCTTCAAAACCGGAAAAACCTCTGATTCGAAGGTTTTTGTCTGAAAATCTTTTGCTTTTACATCACTCGCCGAGAGGAGTCGGGATCGCTGCCGTCCACTGGCCGCAGGTGCCGCAGATCCATCCGCCCGGACGCTGCAGCCAGCTATGCGGCTGGACGCTGATCATCTCCTGGCAGCCCGTACAGGAATACGCATGTCCGCTGTGGACACCAAGGGAAACGGCATCAAACGGGACTGAAGAATGTGAGAGCGCATCGCTGACATTGAGTCTTCCGCCGCACACGCACAGGTGTATCAAAAATTGTAAATCGACATATCAAAACCGGTCAGTTCCTGTTCATCAGGAACTGACCGGTTTTTCTTTGATATCCTTTCCTCCGGCCCCGGCGGAATCAGCCAGTCGGCTGGCTAGTTCAAAGCGATTTTCGGCCGCGTCGCGGCTGCTGAGTTTCACATGCGGATATTTCCCGGAGAAGTACTCCTTCATAAGTCCCGCGAAGGCCATCGACCGGTGCTGGCCTCCCGTGCAGCCAAAGCCGACCGTCAGCTGCATCTTCCCTTCCCGGATATACATCGGCAGGGAAAATTCCAGCAATTCACGGATCTTGTCGAACAGGGCGCGCGCCTCCGGAGTGCTCATCACATATTCACGGACGGGCTGATCGCTGCCGGTCAGGCTGCGCAGCGATTCCACATAAAACGGATTCGGCAGGCAGCGCACGTCAAAAACCAGGTCCGCATCGGCCAGGATCCCGTATTTGAATCCAAACGAAACGAATTCGATGACCATGGTGCCGGTCTCTCCCGCTCCAAAGCGCTCCATCAGCTTCTGACGGAGCTGAGCATACTGCAGGCGGCTCGTATCTAATACGATATCGGCCATCTGCCGCATACGGGACAGCTTTTCCCGCTCGGATGTGATAGCCTCGGAAAGATCGAGCGCGTCGCCGGAAAGAATCAGCGGATGCAGACGCCTTGTCTCCTTGTAACGCCGGCGCAGCGTTTCATCGGAAGCATCCAGGAAAACGATCTGCGTTCGTACGCCCTTCTCTCTCAATCCTCGCAGCAAGCTTTCCATGCCGTTCAGCAGGCCGGCGCAGCGGATGTCCACTGTGACGGCCATCCGCTCATGACGGCCGGCCGACCCGGTCTCTTCATCCAGCAGATACAGCAGCAGGTGCGGCGGCAGATTGTCGACGCAGAAATAGCCGATATCCTCCAGCGTCTGCAGGGCGCGGCTCTTCCCGGCGCCGCTCATACCGGTCACCAAAAGCAGTTCCATATTCCTCCTTACTGACGAAAAAAGGACCCGGACGGGTCCTTTTTCCTTCTCATCGACGGTTTCTTATCTCTTCAGGAACCCGGGGACGCTGATCTCCCGGCGGGAGGTCGATTCCGGGACCTTCACCGGCTGGCGCACATAATTCTGCGCGGGCTGAGCCGGAGCGGACTCTTCCGTGCGGCCGGCAGGGGACTGCTGCGGCTTATACGGCGTAGGGCGGGACATGCCGCCTTCCGGACGGAACGAGTTGATGGTCTTGGAGATGGTCTTATCTTCCGGGGCGTCGCCGTCCAGACCGGTCGCGATCACCGTGATGGTCACGTGGTCCTGTACGGAGTCGTCATACATGGCACCGAAGATGATATTGGCGCCGGCGCCGACCATATCGGTGATATAGTTGGCCGCGTCGTTCACTTCCATGAGACCGATGTCGCCGGATACGTTGATGATCACGTCGCTCGCGCCCACGATGTTGGTCTCCAGCAGCGGGCTGGAAACCGCCTGCTTGACGGCTTCGATGGCCTTGTCGTCGCCGGTCGCGGTGCCGATACCGATATGCGCAATGCCCTTGTCCTGCATGACGGTCTGAACGTCCGCAAAGTCAAGGTTGATAAGAGCCGGCACATTGATCAGGTCGGTGATGCCCTGTACGGCCTGCTTCAGCACTTCGTCCGCCTTGCGCAGCGCGTCAGGCATAGTGGTGCGGCGGTCGACGATGTCGAGCAGCTTATCATTCGGGATCACGATGAGCGTGTCCACGCTTTCTTTCAATCTTTCAATACCGGAAAGGGCGTTCTGCATACGCACCTTGCCTTCGAAGCGGAACGGCTTGGTCACCACACCTACGGTCAGGATGCCCATGCTCTTGGCGATCTTGGCGATCACGGGAGCCGCGCCGGTACCGGTGCCGCCGCCCATGCCGCAGGTCACGAAGACCATGTCGCTGCCCTGGATCGCATTGGCGATGTCCTCTTCGCTTTCTTCGGCGGCCTTCATGCCGACTTCGGGACGGGCGCCGCAGCCGAGCCCCTTGGTAAGCTTTTCGCCGATCTGGATCGCCACCGGGGCTTTGCACATCTGCAGGGCCTGACGGTCCGTATTGATGCCGATGTATTCCACACCGTCCGTATTGCCGTCAACCATGCGGTTGATCGCATTGTTGCCTGCGCCGCCGACGCCGACGACGATGATCTTCGCAGCGCTTTCTGATTCGTTGAATTTGATCTCTAACACGATTTATCCTCCCTGATACGCCTGCTGTAAGCGTCAAATCTGTGCACAAAAACTACGCTTTAGCCACCTTCCCAAGAGTCAACGGCGCTTCAGCGAAAGTTCAAGGATAGTATACGGGATTCGGATGAAATAATCAAGATGGTTTTTCGAAAAAACTTCCCGCAATCGCCAACTTTTTTCCGCCCGGACGCTCTTTCGGCCCGCGACGGAGCGTGTCACTTGAAAATATACCCCGGACGCACGGCGGAGGGGTCATAGTTTTCCAGAGAAAGCGTGCCGCTGCGGCCGGCCAGCTCCGGCAGGATGTCCGCCATGAGGCCCAGCTTCTGTTCCAGATACTCGCGCGTCCCCAGGTCCACCCGGATCTCTCCGAAGATGACGGAAACAGAACTGCCCGAAAAGCGGATCTCATCCGTGACGTCCGCCAGCAGCACCTCTTCCCCGTTCACCTCCGCGAGGTTAGTCTTCAGAAACTGCGAGACGGTCAGGATGATGCTGAAGATCTCCTGGGAGCGCACCGGCAGACGGCTGCCGAGCACGGCGTGGTCCGGCTCCAGGCCGGTGATGCGCAGCACCCCCGGGATCACCTGGGTGCTGCTTTCGACCAGGTACCCGTCCCAGTCAAAATACAGACAGTATTCCTGAAAGGCCAGATAGCCGGCCAGGCTTTTTTCGTAGATCCGTACGCTCACGCTGCGCAGGCCGGTAAAACTGACCGTGTATTTTTCGATCAGCGGAAAACGGCGGTGCGCGGAGAAGCGTTCTCGCAGCCAGGTGACGGCCACGCTGCGGGACAGCGTATCCGGGAACAGCATCTCTTCCAGTTCTTCATCGGAATACAGCGAACTGCCTTCCCAGGAGAAGTCGCTGATCGGCAGAAAGAACGCGACGGCCAGCAGGATCAGAACCAGCGCGGCCAGATAAAAGGGGATGCGCTTCTTCATACGCTACCTCAGCTGAGCCGGATCCGGCGGGAGACGCTGAGTACCAGCCCGATCTCCGCCATCAAAAACAGCACGGATGTGCCTCCGTAACTGATGAAGGGCAGCGTAACCCCGGTGTTGGGCATAACGCCCGTCACGACCGCGATATGCATGACGGTCTGCAGGCCGATATGCACCATGACGCCCACCACCAGAAGCGAGCCGAAACGGTCGGGAGCGTTGTTGGCCACCAGCATCATGCGGTACAGCAGGAACAAAAACAGCGCGATCAGGCAGAAGGCGCCGAACAGTCCCAGCTCCTCGCAGAGGATCGAGAAGATCATATCGTTCGAGGCTTCCGGCACGAAGCCCAGCTTCTGGGTGCCGTTGCCGAGCCCTTTTCCGAACAGGCCGCCGGAGCCGATCGCATACAGCCCCTGCAGCACCTGATAGCCGCCTTCGTCCGCGTAAGCCTCCGGGTCCTTCCAGACATTGATGCGCTCCATCTGATACGGCTCCAGGAGCCCCATCTCCACGATCTTGTCGCTGAAGATCAGGACCGCAGCGACCGCCGTGACGACCAGCACCGCGAACACGATGAACGGCCACTTTCTGCGGCTCGAGAGAAACAGCATGTACAGTCCGATCGCGCCGATGATGATGCCGGAACTGAGATTGTTGATGAGGACCAGCCCCGCTGCGACGCCTACCAGGATCAGAACGGCCACGAACCAGATCCACTCGTCCACCCGTTTGGCGAGCCGGGCCAGCATCCAGGCCATCATGAGGATCACGGTCAGTTTGACGATCTCCGCGCCCTGGATGGACTGATCAAAGGGCAGTTTGAGCCAGCGTTTCTTGCCGTTCAGCTCCAGGCCGAGGGAAGTCCAGTTGATCAGTCCCATGACGACCACCCCGACGAGATAGCCCGGGATCGCAAAGAACTGCCAGAAATGATAGTCGATCAGGGAAAGGCCGATCATCGCGGCCGTGCCGAGCACATACCAGATCGCCTGCTGGCGCAGGTAATAGGTGTCCGGCAGGCCCTTGACGCGGGCGGAATAATAGCTGGCGCTGTATACCATGATCAGTCCGAAGCAACACAAAAAGAGGACGACGAAGAGCATACTGTAATCATACAGGCTCCGTTCCTTCCTCAGCAGCGCGCTTCTGGTCTCTTTTCCCTGGGTTCTGTCGCTCATGATCTCGGCTCCCGGTGCGGATGGTCCCGCTTCCTGCAGTCTGCCCCTCAGGCCTTTCAGGCCCGGCAGCAGGTCTCTTTTCTCACATACTCCTTGAACAGACGTCCGCGTTCTTCATAACAGGTGAACATGTCCCAGCTCGCGCAGGCCGGAGACAGCAGCACACAGTCGCCGGGGCCGGCCTGGCGCACGGCCTCGCGCACGGCTTCCTCCAGTGAGGCCACCCGCTGCACGGGAGCCGCCTGGAGGCGGAGGGCGCCTGCTTCGATCTGGTCGGCCGTATCGCCCAGCAGCAGCAGCTTTTTCACGCGTCCGCGCAGGGCGAGCAGCCAGCCGGTAAAATCGGCCTTTTTATCGTAGCCGCCGGCGATCAGCAGGATCGGGCCCTTCATGGCCAGCACGGCCTGCACGGCGGCATCGGGATTGGTCCCCTTGGAATCATTGTAATAGGTGACGCCGCCGCTGGAGAGCACGTATTCGATGCGGTGCTCCACGGCGCGGAAACTGAGCAGCCCCTGCCGGATCTTCTCTTCCGGAACGTCCAGGCAGTATGCCATCAGCACGGCGGCCATGGCGTTTTCCAGATTGTGGCGCCCCACGATATGCAGTTCATCGGCGGTGCACAGCACGCTTTCCCGCCCTTTAAGGCGTACGACGAGCTGTTCCCCGCGCAGGAAAGCGCCCTCCTCCTGCTCGCGGCGGCTGCTGAACCACAGCACTTTCGCCCTGGTCCTCTCCGGCACGTCCGAAAGCAGCGGATCCTCCCGGTTCAGGACGCAGAAGCCTTCCGGGCCCTGCCCGGCGCAGATGTTCTTTTTGGCATCGGCATAGCGTTCCATCGTCTTATGCCGGTTCAGATGGTCGGGGGTGATATTCAGGATCGCCGTGACAGACGGCGAAAAGTCATGCAGCGTCTCCAGCTGGAAACTGGAAAGCTCCGCGACGGTCACCGATCCCGGCGTCGTTTTGGGGGCCTCGCCGGTGAATGCGCAGCCGATGTTCCCCACCACGAAGACCGACGGGAAGGCTTCCCGCAGGATATGGCCCAGCAGGGACGTGGTGGTCGTCTTCCCGTTCGTCCCGGTGATCGCCGCCAGCTTGCCGCGTGCAAAGCAGCAGGCCAGTTCGATCTCGCTGACGACGGCCACCCCGGCCGACTCCAGCGTCTGCACGAAGGGCTTGTCCAGCGGGATACCCGGACTGATCACACAATACCGGACGCGGCGGATCACCGTCTCCGGCAGGGCCCCGCAGACGATCGTCAGACGGTCATCCGTGCAGCCGCAGTCACAGCGGATCTTCGCCTCGTCGAGCGACGGTTTTTCGTCAAACAGGATGACTCTGTATCCCTGGGAAAGAAGCAGACGGGCCGCTCCTGTGCCGCTGAGCCCGGCTCCGGCGACCAGCACCGGCAGGCTGCTGTCTGTAAGCTTCATCTCTATGCCCCCCAATAGGCCAGCAGGCAGC
This sequence comes from Lachnospiraceae bacterium, assembly GCA_017958185.1. Taxonomy (GTDB): domain Bacteria; phylum Bacillota; class Clostridia; order Lachnospirales; family Lachnospiraceae; genus UBA6987. The sequence continues at coordinate 25,943 of JAGDDE010000025.1, forward strand.
CCGCAGCCGTGATCACGGTGAAGACCGTCACGATCCGCGGCTCCGACCAGCCGCACAATTCGAAATGGTGGTGGATGGGCGCCATCTTAAACAGACGCTTTCCGTGAGTGGCCTTGAACCACCCTACCTGCAGCATGACGGAAACGACTTCCGCCAGATAAATGATCCCGATCAGCAGGATCAGAAACGGCTGGCGCAGCGTCAGCGCCGCAGAAGAAACGAAGGCGCCCAGCGCGAGCGAGCCGGTGTCGCCCATAAAGATCCCGGCCGGGTTGGTGTTGTACAGCAGAAAACCGGCCAGAGCCGCTGCCGTACACAGGGAGACGGCCTCCACGCCGCCCCCGTCCCTAAGCGAAAGCACCGCCAGGAACACGGCAACTACGGCTGTCACGGAACTGCAGAGCCCGTCCAGGCCGTCGGTGAAGTTGACGCCGTTATCTGTCCCGACCACCACCAGGACCAGAAAAGGGATATAAAACCAGCCGAAGTCCACTGTGATATCAGTGAAAGGGATCGCGACCAGCGTTCCTCCCTCCACCATGCTCATGCGGTACCAGGCAAAGCCAAGCGTGAGCAGCAGCTGCGCCGCAAACTTCTGCCAGGCTTTCAGTCCTTCCGACTGCTTTTTCAGGATCTTAAGAAGATCATCCGCCAGCCCGATCGCGCCGTACCCCACCATCATCAGCAGGACCGGCAGCATCTGCGGCAGCGTCTCCGGGGACCAGATTAGGGAAAGGAGCGATCCGGCGGTGATCGCCGCGAGGAACGCGATCCCGCCCATGGTGGGCGTCCCGCTCTTCTTCTTATGCCCCTCCGGTCCTTCCTCCCGGATCTGCTGTCCGAATTTCAGCCGGTGCAGCACCGGGATCAGTACCGGCGTCAGCACGCTGCAGACCGCCAGCGACACCAGTGCGGGAATGATCAAGCCTTCCATCTTTCTTCTGTGTCCGCCCGGAGGCGGGCTCCTCCTTGCCCTTGCTTTTGCCGGCCGTCCGGCGCTCCCGCGCGGCCTCTCTTCCTTCCTCTCAGTCCTGCTGCGTCTGCGTGTCCTCTGCCGGTGCTGGCGCGGGCTGAACGTCCGGCACCTGCGACCAGTCGCGCTTCACGCCCAGGTAGGGCAGCACGGATTCCATGATCTCGCGCTCCAGCACGACGGCGTCGTGCGCAGAGACGGTCTCCAGATCCTGCGGTTCTTCGAAGTACGGTTCGTTGACGACCACATAGATCAGGATCTTCGCATCCTGAGCCGGCGAAAAAGCCATGAAGGAAATGACGAATTTGTTGTCTTCCAGCGGATATTTCTGGGCGGTGCCGGTCTTGCCGCCGATGGAATAGCCGGGGATCATCGCCGTATAGCCGGAGCCTTCGCTGACCGTGGCTTCCGCTGCCTCGCGCAGGAACGCGGAGGTGTCTTCGGTCACGATCTGACGGACCAGCACCGGCGTGATATTGCGGACCAGGCCGCCGTTCTCATCCAGGATCTGGCGGACCATATGCGGCTGGTAATAATAACCGCCGTTGATCAGGGCGCTGTAGGCGGCAGCCATCTGCACCATGCTGCTCGTAAAGCCCTGGCCGAAAGAGGACGTTGCCAGATCCAGCGCGGTCATGGAGGACTCGCTGAACAGGATGCCCGCCGCTTCGCCGGGCAGGTCGATGCCGGTCTTGCGGCCGAGCCCGAATTCATACTGATACCGCAGGAAGGTCATCACACTGACCCGTCCGGCGATATTCATCAGCGCGTCGTTGCAGGATTTCATCAGCGCTTCGCGCAGCGTCAGCGTATCGTGCAGCCCGCTGCATTTCACGTAGGTGCCCATGATGTTTTCGCCGCCGTCGCATTCGAAGAGGCTGTCCGGCGTCACCTTGTTCTCCTCCAGCGCCAGTGCCACGGTGAGTTCCTTGGACACGGAGCCGGGCACATACGTATCGTTGACCGTAAAATTGCGCCACATAGCGTTGCGGGCCTGACCCAATTCGTCCTCATCCATCGCGGCCAGTTCCTCGGCCGTATAGGAAAGCCCCATCTCCATGGGCTGGTTCGGATCGTAGCGTTTGTCCGTGGCCATAGCCAGGATCTCGCCGTTCGACGGGTCCATCAGCAGTACGCCGATGTCCCGGCAGGGGTTTTCCGCCTTATAGGCGGCGATATGCTCTTCCACGATGCGCTGCAGCGTAAAGTCGATGGTGCTTACGATGGTATGCCCATTGACCGGCTCGACGGTGCTGCGTTCCAGAAAGCCGTCGTTATTCAGATAACTGTAAGATTTCCCGTCCAGTCCGGTCAGTTCGTTATTGTAGTATTCTTCCAGCCCCCAGTGGCCTTCCGAAGCGTCGGCGCCCGAAAAGCCCAGCACCGTGGCGGCCAGTGTTTTGTAGGGGTACACGCGTTTGTATTCCGACTCAAACCAGACGCCCGTCACCTTATCGCTGTGCAGTTTTTTGCCGGACTCGTCCTTGGCGCTGTTGTAGGATTCCTGGTATTCCAGGAAAATATCCCTTTCCGCCTCGCTCAGCCGGCGGGCGTAGCGCACATAGGCGCTGTCCGGCTTCTCGGCCAGCACCTTTTCCAGATCGGCGCGGCTGAAGCCGTAGCAGCTGACGAGCGCGTCGAGCGTGCAGTTTTTATTGGGGGAGGGCTCGCTCTCCCGCAGCGTATAGAGGATCACGGAAGGATCCAGGATCAGATTGTAGACCTCTTCGCTGTACGCCAGCATGGTGTAGTTGCGGTCCGTGATGGTCCCGCGGCGGCTGACGGACGTTTCGGTCGAGTACCCGCGCTGCGCCAGTGCGATCCGCGAGTATTCCTCGCCGTTATTGCGGGTGATCATCACCGTTTTGATGGCAAGTGCAAATAAAACTGCCGCCACTACCAGGTAGGTAAACGCCAGTTTTCTTTGCATATAGATATTAAATTTGCGGGAGTTGTTTTCCTTAGTCGGTTGGGACGTTTTCATATTGACTTACATACTCTCTTTCATGTGCCGTATAAGTCAGTCTTTCATTCTCGTCCGGATATACCATGCCGAGCCGCGCGGTGGCGATCTCGTAGACTTCTCCGAGATCGATCGCCGCTTCGATGCGGTCCTGCAGCGTGTTGTTCGCGTTCTTCAGTTCGGAAAGTTCCGCTTCCATCGCGGCAATATGCTTCATGCTGGCATTGATCTGTGCCGTGACGCGCAGATAGTTGACGCAGGCAAAAACGATCACAGCGGTGGCCGCCAGCAGCATTATACCATAGGGCAGACTGATGCTCAAGGCTCTTTCCCGGTTTTTGCGGACAGCCCGGCTCTCATGGCGGACCGTCTGCTCCTCGCGGGGATCCCACTGCGGCTCGGGACGCACGGCTTCCTTGCGCACGACGTTCCCTTCCGAAATGAGCTGCTCCGGATACACCGTCTCCTTGCGGACGGTGTTGCCTTCGGTATAGTAATTGTATCTGATCTCTTCTGCCATGGCTTTGTCCTCTTGATGCCCGTTCAGCAATGTTCAAAAACTCTCAGTTTCGCGCTCTTTGACCGGCTGTTGGCCGCCGTTTCCTCCAAAGAAGGGAGGATCGGCTTCCTGGTCACGACTCTGCCCCGGCTGGTCCTGCCGCAGACGCACACCGGGAAATCCTTGGGGCAGATGCAGGGATCCTGTGCGGTGCGCATCGCATTTTTCACGATCCGGTCTTCCAGCGAGTGGAAGGTGATGACTGCCAGCCGCCCGCCGGGGGCCAGGCAGTCGATGATGCCGGGCAGGCTGTCTTCCAGGACGCTCAGTTCGGCGTTGCATTCGATCCGCAGAGCCTGGAAGGTGCGTTTGGCGGGATGACCGCCGGTCTGCCGGTACTTGGCCGGGATGGCCGCCTCGATCAGTTCCACCAGTTCGGCGCCGGAAGTGATGCGGTGATCGCGGCGCCTCAGGGCGATCTGCCGCACGATGAGCGGCGCGAACCGCTCTTCTCCGTATTCGTAGAGGATCTTCTTCAGTCTCTCCTCCGGATATTCGTTGACGATGATCTCGGCCGTCAGGCTCTGATCCCGATCCATCCGCATGTCGAGCGGCGCATCTCCCAGATAGGAGAATCCTCGTTCCCGGTTGTCCAGCTGGTAACTGGAGACGCCCAGATCCAGCAGGATCCCGTCAAACGGCGGCAGTCCGTATTCCGCGCGGATCTTCGGCAGATTCCCGAAGTTGTCGCGGATGAGCAGGACCCGGCCGGCCTCTTCGCCGCGCGCCCGGCGGACCGCTTCCAAACGCTCTCCGGCGGCTTTCAGGGCATCACCGTCGCGGTCGATGCCGGCCAGAAGCCCCTTCGGCGAAAGCTGCTCCAATACCCGGGATGCATGTCCTGCACCGCCCAGTGTCCCGTCCGCATAGATCCCGTCCTCCCGGACGGCCAGTGCCTCCAGGCACTCTTTCAGCAAAACCGGCGTGTGCGAGAACTCCATCTGTTCTCCCTCCCGCGTCAGATGCCCAGATCCGCCATGTTGTCGGCGATCTCATCGACATCCTCATATCCGGAGCAGGCCAGCCAGCGGCCGCGGTCCCAGATCTCCACCCGGCTGCCGACGCCGCACAGGACCACGTCCCGTTCCAGCGCGGCCGCTTCCCGCAGATTCTGCGGCAGCAGCACCCGGCCCTGTTTGTCAAGTTCCGCCTCTATGGCTCCGGCAAGCAGGTAACGGGAGAATTTCCGGGCCTCTTTATTCGTCAAAGGCAGTTTCATCAGCTTGGTTTCCAGCTTCTCCCATTCTTCCGGAGGAAACGCGAACAGACAGCCGTCCAGGCCCTTGCTGATCACAAACTTGTCTCCCATCTGTTCCCTGAGCTTCGCCGGGAAGATCAGGCGGCCCTTCGCATCCAGCGAATGGCTGTATTCACCCATCAGCATGTCTGTTTCCTCCTTTCTGCCTTCTTTCGGCCGGAAAGCCGCCACTTCATGGCACTTTGTGGCACTTTCCTCCCTCTGACACACATTTTACGGCATCGCACGGCAAAAAGCAAGCGCTTTTTCACGTCTGTTTCAACTTTTTTTCGGCGGTGCCGGGAGGAAAACGGGCACAAAAAAAGAAGCCCTCCGGCCGGCTGCCGGAGGGCTTACCAAGGTCAGATCCATGGGTCTGAATAAACCGCAGGCGCCCGGAAGACCGGACGCCCTTGGCTTTAAAAAGGAGAATGAAGAAAAAACGACCAAGCGTATCAATTCTTTATCACGATCGTTTTCTGGTTCTTTTTGCGATGGTTCAGGATCATGCCGGCGATGCCCCAGGCGAGGAGCGCTGCGACGACGACGCCGGAGATGATGTACATGACCGGGACCCATGCGGGAGTCTCGTAGCCGATGACCTTGCTGTTGAAGGCGTTGGAGTTGACCATGGCGTACAGGATGTTCTTGATCGCCTGCAGCAGGATCACCGCATCGCCCGTTTCACTCGGGTCGCAGTCGAAGTTGCCGCCGCCGAGGGTCTGGAGGTTCAGATCGCCTCCGGCATACGCCATCTGGGTGCCGTTCATGTACTGCGGGACCGTGTTGAAGTCGCAGATGACGCAGCCCTTGAAGCCCCACTCATCGCGCAGGATCTCCGTGCAGAGGCGGTAGTCGCCGCCGGTCCACATGGTGCCCACACGGTTGAAGGAAGTCATCAGACCGCGGCATTCGCTGTCCTTGATCGCGATCTCGAAGGCCTTCAGGTAGATCTCGCGCAGAGACTGCTCGGTCAGCCAGGTCAGATCGCCGGTGATGCTGCGGTGCGTTTCCTGCTCGTTCGCCACGAAGTGCTTGATCATGGGAACGACGCCTCTCGACTGCAGGCCGCGGATCTCGGCCGCCGCGATCTTGCCGGTGATGAACGGATCTTCGGACATATACTCGGAGCAGCGTCCGCC
>JAGDDE010000026.1 GCA_017958185.1 Lachnospiraceae bacterium
GTTGCTGAGGCGGAACCGGAGGAATTCTCTCCGGGACGCCTCCCATATAGTAGCGGGGGCAGGATTTGAACCTGCGACCTCCGGGTTATGAGCCCGACGAGCTTCCGGACTGCTCTACCCCGCGTTGTGTAGTGCCCGCAAAACTGCGTGCTCGATTATAATATCATGCCCGTTCCGGCCTGTCAAGCACTTTTTCAAGAAAGTTCACAGACAGATCAGACCGCCAGAAACCACTCGCTGACGAACACGGTCAGGCAGCAGATAACTGCCACGGGCAGAAGTCCCGCGCCCAGCCAGGCCGCCGCCACGCCGGCCGCCAGCGCGATCACGGCGGAAACGGGCGACTGGGTCGCCTCCAGGATCGCCGGGAACGTCATGACCGTCAGCGTCACATACGGCACGTAATACAGGAACGACTGCAGGAACCGGCTGCGGATCGGCTTTCGGATCAGCGTCAGGGGAAGTGTGCGGATCAGGTAGGTCACCCCCACCATGACCAGGATATAAGCCCAATTACTCATCTTCTTCCTCCCCTTTCCGCGGGAAAATCCAGGCTGCCAGCGCCGCCAGCCCCACTGTCAGGATCATGGTCTTCATGCTGTCGGAAAAAAAGGCCGGGAGCGGCAGGCTGCGGAAGCCCCAGCTGACCGCCGCCGAGGCAACGATCACGCCCAGCACGGTCCGGTTCTTCCGGGCCTCCCCGAAAATCACCGCCAGAAACATGCCGAACAGGGAAACGCCCAGCGCGCTCACCGCGCGCACCGGCAGCAGGTTCCCCGTGATCACACCGGCTGCCGTGCCGGCCGCCCACAGCGGGATCGCCGCCGTCATGGCCCCGAACGAATACCGCACATCCAGACGCCCGGGCTGCGCGGCAGAGACCGCAAAGATCTCATCCGTCACGCCAAAGCCCAGCAGCAGCCGCTGCCACAGACGCGTCCCGGGCTCCAGCTTCTGCGTCAGCACACAGCTCATCAGCAGGTAACGCGCATTCACGATCAGGCTCATGAGCGCCGTCTCCGGGAGCGTCCCGGCCGCCGCGATCAGCGAAAAGACCGCGAACTCCCCCGCCGAGGCTGAAGTGAACAGGCTGGCCAGGAATCCCTCCAGCGCCGTCAGGCTGGCTGCCCGCGCCGCGATCCCCAGCGAAAAGGCGACGGCAAAATACCCCAGCCCGATGGGGACGCCGTCTTTGAGTCCGCGGAGATAGGGTGTTTTTAAAGCCTCGGTTCCCATTCCTGCTCCTTCCGTGTCCCGTCTGCTGCCCGGGAAGGCTTGCGGCAATCAGAAAGACCGCCGGCCGAAATGTACGGTCAGCGGTCCTTCGTCTTCGCCTGACTCTAGTGATACAGGATCGCAAACAAAATGCTGAGCAGCAAAAAGAATACGCCCGATAACAGAACGAACGGCAGCCAGTGACGGCCTTTTTGATCCTTTTTCTGCTTGTACTCGTAAAAACTGTGACTGCTGGCCCGGTCACTGTCCTCGCGGTCGGGGATAAAAAACCCGAACAGACTGTGCACAGCATACCCCGGCAGGTCAAAGAATCCCTTCGAAGCGACCCAGCTCAGGCCTCCCGCAGCCAACAGTATGACGCCGGGAAGAAGGAAGGAATCGGAAATGCCCCGCAAGACCTCCCGCGCTTCCGTCTGCTGAAACACCTGCGCCGCAAAGACCGCATACAGCAGGGCGATGATCAGTCCGACGGCCGTCGGGATCAGGAACCGCAGCCAGAGCGGACGGGTATCTTCGTTCATAGGAGCCTCTTATTTCAGGACCTTCCGGTAGGCTTCATACTCGGCCGTATTGCAGCTGACGAAGTGACCCGGTTTGATCTCGCGCAGCGTAGGCTGTTCTTCGGAATAATCGTGATCCGCCAGCGGATTGTAGACGATCCTCTTCCTCTGCTTCTCGTATTCCGGATCAGGAAGCGGGATCGCGGACAGCAGCGAACGCGTATACGGATGCAGCGGGTTCAGGAACAATTCGTCGGAAGGCGCCAGCTCCACCAGATGGCCGAAGTACATTACGCCGATCCGGTCAGAGAAGTACTTCACGACGGAAAGGTCATGCGCGATAAAGAGCAGGGTCAGACCCAGCTTCTCGCGAAGCTCGTTCAGCAGATTGATGACCTGTGCCTGGATGGAAACGTCCAGCGCGGAGACCGGCTCGTCGGCACTGATCAGTTCCGGTTCCATGATGATCGCACGGGCCACGCCGACACGCTGCTTCTGGCCGCCGGAAAACTCGTGCGGATACCGGCTGGCATGTTCACGCACCAGACCTACGGTCTCGAGCATCTCAAAGACTTTCTCTTCGATGACCTTCTTGTCCTTTTCCCCCTGAATGATCAGTCCCTCGGAGATGATCTCCTTGACGGTCATACGGGGGTCCAGCGAAGCGATCGGGTCCTGGAAGATCATCTGGATCCGGGTGACCAGTTCCTTCTTGGCATGCTTTTTATCGTAGTTTGCCGATTTGATCTCTGCTTTATTCCTGGCAATGATCTCGTTCAGTTCAGCGATCCGGCCGGGATCCTTGCAGGTCTTCTTCTCCTCCTTGGCTGCTTTGATGGCATTCCGGTAGGAAAGCGTGCCGGCGCAGATGCGCGTCCCCTTGAAATACACGTTGCCGGATGTGATATCGTACAGGCGGATGATCGAGCGTCCGGTCGTTGTCTTTCCGCAGCCGGATTCGCCCACCAGGCCGAAGACTTCGCCCTTATGGATATCAAAACTGACATCATCGACTGCCTTGGTAGGTCCGAAGTACTGGCACAGATGTTCTACGCGAAGCAGGACTTCTTTACTTTCTTCCATCAGCTTTTTCCTCCTGCATTCTTGGCTCTCATCCGGGCGATACGGTCGGTGATGATCTTCGGCGGATCGACCTTCGGCGCATCCGGATGGAGCAGCCAGGTCGCGGCATAGTGCGTATCGCTCACCCGGAACATCGGCGGCTGCTGTTCAAAGTCGATCTGCATCGCATACTTGTTGCGGGCAGCAAAAGCATCTCCCGCCGGCGGGTACAGCATGTCGGGCGGCGTGCCGGGAATCGCATCGAGCTTCTCCTTGGTGTCCAGGTCGGGCATCGAAGAAAGCAGAGCCCAGGTATACGGATGCGCGGAATGATAGAAAATATCCTCCGATGTGCCGTATTCCACGATCTTGCCGGCATACATCACGGCAATGCGGTCAGCCATATTGGCCACAACGCCGAGGTCGTGGGTGATGAAGATGATCGACAGATTGCGCTTTGCCTTCAGGTCATTGATCAGTTCCAGGATCTGGGACTGGATCGTCACGTCCAGAGCGGTCGTCGGCTCATCGCAGATCAGGATATCCGGGTCGGCCGCCAGTGCGATGGCGATCACGATACGCTGCCGCATACCGCCGGAGAATTCGAACGGATACTGATTGTAGCGGCGGCGCGGTTCGGCGATGCCCACTTCGCTCATGAGCTTCAGCGCGCGGCTCTTGGCCATGGCTTTCGTCACATGATTGACAGCGCCCGAAGCGCAGTGCTGAAGGTACGAGACCATCTCTTCCGCTTCCTGATGATAATCGCGGGTCGCGCGCGTGGAACGGAAGTCTTCGAAATGCTCGACCAGACGGTCGATCTGATGGAGCAGTGTGCTGCGGACCAGTTCCAGGTCGGTGATGGCCGCCGGGACCACGGTGTAATCCAGGGTGCGCCCGCGCGCCACCTTGGCATCATACGCTTTCTTTTCCCGCTCGTATCGGACTTCTTCTTTGGCGTTCTTCTTGATGGAGGAGAAATACTTTTCCGTATCAGCCGTCATGCCGGAGCCGAAGGTATACGCCAGGCTGTCTTTCACGATCAGCAGTTTGTTGATCGTGTTTTCCACGGCTTCCCTCATCGGCCTAATTGCCTCATGGCAGCGGCTCTTGACCAGAGGATCCTCTTCAAAAGCAGGACGCTCGCGCTTTAAGACTTCGATGGCGACTTCCTTGGCCTCGTATGAACGTTCCGCGGACCACCGGAGCGCAGCTGCCGCGCAGTCCATGAAATGATTCATGAACTCCTTGTTCATCTTTTCCTGCATGTAGTCGTTCAGCTCTTCGACGGGAAGCTCAGGGAGCGTTTCCCCGCCGAACGTCAGGCAGTAGCCCATGGCCATGAAGTCGGGTTCTTCGTGCCGGAGCGCTTCGTCGACGATCTCTCCGATACGGCTCAGGCGCTCCCGCAGTTCCGGAAGATCTTCCCCGTAGCGGCGCATATTCGTATACTTCCCGGCTTCTCCGGCCAGTGTCCGGAGCTCTTCGACGTTCTTATTGACTACGTAATCGTGAACGGCCTTTCTGGCATACCCCGCGATCTGGCCGGTGCGGTAGGGCACATCCTTGGCGCCCTTCTTTTCCAGCTCGAAGACCAGTGCCTCGATCTCTTCCTTCGCTTCCAGCGCGGCTTCGTGGGCGACGTTGTAAGAGGCTTCCAGCTGGATATGTTTGGACTCGAACTTGTCGAAATCACGGCACATCCTGGTGATCTCGGCAGCCTTTTCATGATCATCCGGAGCGATCGCCTGGATCATGGCCTGATTCAGGTTCTTCAGCATCGTGTTGAAGTTTTTTCTGTTCTCCCGCTGACGTACCTTTCCTTTCAGGATCATCGCCTCGGTCAGCTGCCGCCCGATCTTGACGATCGGATTCAGCGAACTCATGGGATCCTGGAAGATCATGGCGATCTTGTCGCCGCGGATCTTGTGGAATTCTTCCTCGTTGATCTTCAGCAGGTCTTTGCCGTCGTAGATGATCTCGCCGCCCTCGATGATCGAGTTGCCGGCAAGGATCCCCAGAATGGCCTTGGAGGTGACCGATTTGCCGGACCCGGATTCGCCTACGATCGCCAACGTTTCGCCCTTCATGAGGTCGAAATCGATGTTCCGGACGGCATGAACACGGCCGTTGGTCGTGCGGAAGGAGATCGTCAGTCCTCGGACTGCCAGTTTCTTAACCATAGCCATAGTTTAGTCCTCCACTCCTCTCGTAGACGGGTTGAACGCATCCCGAAGACCGTTGCCGAACAGGTTGAAGCAGATCAGCAGCAGGGAGAAGTACAGTGCCGGGAAGAACAGCGCCCACGGAGACTTCTGCGCATAGGTCTGCCCGTTGCTCATCAGATCGCCCAGAGAAGCGCCGAACACACCGGATACGTTGACGATGCCCAGATACGTCAGACTGGTCTCGGAGCTGATGACGCTGGGGATGACCAGCGCCACGCTCGTAATGATGGTGCCGATGGCGTTCGGGAAAATGTGCTTGAAGATCAGCCGTCTGTCGGAAGCGCCGAGCGTCCGTGCCGCCAGGATATATTCCTGGCTCTTGAAACGGTAGAACTGTTTACGTGTCAGCGCCGCCATGCCTATCCAGCCTGTCACGATGAATGCCAGCAGGAAGGCGCCGATGACGCCGAAGGACGTTCCGGCCATATGATACTGGAACAGAACGACGCAGACCGTGAACGGAAGACCGGAAAGGATATCCGAGATGCGGTCCATCGTCAGGTCGATATAACCGCCGTAATAGCCCTGGATGGAGCCGTAGATGGCGCCGATGGTCAGGTTGATGGCCGAGACGGCGACCGCGAACAGCAGGGAGAAGCGGGCGCCGATGGCGATGGCCGTCGCCAGGTCTTCGCAGCGCGAGTTCACACCGAAGACGTGCTCGGGCAGGTGGCCGGTGCGGTAGATGGTATAGTTGAAGTAGCACAGGCGGACCTGCACCGAACCGCTCTTTTTGATGCTGTAGATGTAGTTGCCGGGATCGGACTCGATGCGCAGGCTGTCGTACGGGGCGCCTTCCAGCGATTTTTTGGTGGAATAAGCCGGAACGAAATTGCCGTCCGCGTCAAAGTCGGGCGTGCCCTTGTTGTCAGAGACCTTGTACCAGATGGCCGGGTCTTCGATGTTCTTGATCGCTGAAGGTTCGACCCAGGGGTAGATGACCTGGATGTTGTTCTCGGTCTGCCATTTCTGGATGTCTTCGAACTCTTCAAAGGAGAGAACGCGCAGCACGACGCCCGTCATATAATACTGATTGGCTTCCATGGTATAGTACTGCACTTCCCGGGGTTTGCCGCGGTAGATCTCTTCCTGCGTGGAGATCTCCGTGATCTTGATGATCGGTTCCATGCCGGTCTCTTTTCCGATCGCGATCAGGCGCTGATAACCCTGTTCGTTGATACTGGTGATCTTCGTCGAACCGTCGAATATCCCGATGTTTTCATCGGCGATCGACTTGATGAAGGGAGGGAAACTCACGTAGCGCTTGTCCGGATCCTTATCATCCATGGAATACGGGGAAACGATCGGGACGATGATCGCATACAGAACGAGCAGAAGCAGGATGAACGCCGCCGCCACGGAAGATTTGTTCTTCCGGAAACGGATCAGGGCGTCAGCCATATAGCTTCTTGCCTTCGTATCCAGTTTTTTGTCCGTGATGACGGCATCTTTCTGAACGAAGGTAAATTTCTCTGCAGGGATCCTCTGAATACTGTCAGCCATGATACACCTCCGTTACTTGCGGGAACCCATGCGGATCCGGGGGTCGATAAAGCCGTAACTGACATCGACGACGATGCCGGCGATCAGACCGATCGCCAGATAGAAACAGCTGAGCAGCAGGAACAGCGGATAGTCAAGCGCGTTGATGGAACTCAGATACAGCTTGCCTACACCGGGGATGGAAAAGATCTGTTCGATAATAAGCGAACCGCTCATGATGCTGATGAAGTTGCCGAAGATGGCCGGCAGGATGACGACCATGCAGTTCTTCAGAGCATGCCGTACGGTGGCCTGCATTTTGGTCAGGCCCTTGGTACGCGCGAGCAGCATGAATTCGGAGGTAAGGACTTCGGTCAGTTCGGCACGGGTGGTACGCGTAAAGCCCGCGATCACACCGAAGGAAAGAGAGAGCACGGCGGGGACCATACTGAGGAACATCTCCTTCGTAAACAGGTCCGTGCCGGTCGCCATGACCATCGGGAACCAGCCCCAGCGGAAGCAGAGAAAATGCTGAACGATAGAAGCATACACGAAAGACGGCACCGAGATGCAGACCATCGTTGCCGTGGAAATAAAATGATCCAGCCAGGTATTTTTGCGCAGAGCCGCGATGATACCCAGCAAAATACCGATCGGAATAGCGAAAATAATGGAATAAAGGTTCGTTACCATGGTCGGAGGGAGTTTCCCGAGGAATATGCTCCAGACTTCCTGTCCCATATATAACTTATCGCTGACGCCCCAGTCCCACTTCGTGAACAGGCCTTTCAGGAAGATCCCGAACTGTTCGATGATCGGTTTGTTGTATCCCATCAGTTCGCGGCGCTGAAGCACCACTTCCTGGTGCGGATCGCCGGGCTGAACAGCCGGCAGCGGCAGCATTCGAATCAGAGCAAAGCAAATAAAGGTGATGATAAAGAAGGTCACCAGCATCAGCGTTACTCTTTGGAGTATGTATCTTCCCATACATCGGTCCCCCGAGTAGTTTTTTGCTTTCGGAAGAATTTGCCGGAGCCTGATTGGGACTCCGGCAAATCCTTTACGCGCCGCTAGGCGGCGTTAGTTGTTCCGGCTCGTGCCGGTGATCAATACTTCAGCTGGCCGCCCTGAGCCTTGACGTAGTTGGCCCAGGCCGCGTCATCGTAGTTGTACTTGAGGTACGTGATACCGCCGCGTCCCATAACGGCATTGTATTCTTCCGTTACGTAGAACAGCTGCTGCGAAAGCATCGCCATACCGGCATCCTGGATCATCGGGATGTAGTCATAGGTCTTCAGGATCTCGCCTTCCAGAGCCGCAAGGATCTGCAGACGGGTCTCCTGAGAAGCCGCATCCGAACCGAAGTTGTTGCCGTTCACGGTGGTGCCGTTCAGGCATTCGCCCCAGTCATACAGGGACATCGTGATCTCCTTGCCGTTGACAGTAAGCGTGAACGGGACCGTCTGGCCGTTGAACCACTTGCCGTCGTACGCCTGGGTAGGATCGGTGTAGAGCTTGATGACGCTGTACGGATCGAGCAGGGAACCGCTCCAGCCGCCAAGCACTGTGTCGGCCGTGCCGTCTTTGATCCTGTCGGACCAGGCATTGCCATAGGCTACAGCGTCAAATACGATCTTGCCTTCAAACGGAGTGCCCTGAGTGACCTCGGTCATCTTCTCGTTCAGGTAGTTCAGGGTCTTCGTCATGAAGTCGCTCATGGAAGAAGCGGAATAGGTGATCTTGATGGTCTGATCGGACTTGCCGTCCTTGTCAGTGTCGGTGATGTAACCGGCAGCGATGGCTTCGTCAAAGGCCTGCTTGTACAGCTGCTTCGCGGCAACGGGGTCATAACCGGTGATGGAAGCGGCAGCCTCTTCCAGGGAGGCAAACTTGGTAGTGTCTACCGAGTAGAAATCGCACAGGACCTTGCGGGCCACATCGGTCTCACGGTATTCGGCACCGGTATCGGGATCGTAAATGTAGCTCTTGCCGATGATGCCGTAACCGCCGGAACGGGCCGGGTTGATAGCGGCGCAAAGCAGTTCCTTGTCATAGGAGACGGCGACAGCCTTGCGGAAGGACTGCAGGGTCATGGTCTCCAGGTCAAACTTGGTCTTGTCGAAAGTTTCATCCGCTTCGCGCTGCTCGATGACAGACTTGTAGCCGTTAAAGATGAAGAAGAAGATCGTGCTGCCCGGGCTGACGTAGGTATAGTCGGAATTGCGGTAGGTGTCCATATCTTCCGTCTGCAGACCGTAGGAAGCCAGTTCGCCCTTCAGGAACATCTCGCGGCGGGTCGCGCTTTCGGTGACCACCTGGCAGTTGATCTCAGTCGTCTGATACATCTGATACCACAGATGATCTTCCGGATCCTGGTACACGAACTGGTCGCTGCTCCAGCCCCACCACTTGTCGTTCTTGACCATCTTGACATACTTGTCAGCCTGGTATTCAACGATCTTGTAAGGGCCGAAGGAAGCGGAGGTCGCCACGTCGGTGCCGTAGGTGCTGGTGTATTTTTCCTTGTCAAGGCACTTGTCGTACAGATCGGTCTTTACCAGGAAGGTGGACAGGCCGTTGATGTTGTACAGCAGATAGAAGCCGGACAGGGACTTGGTCAGGGCGATGGTCAGTTCGTATTCGCCGGAGGCATAGATACCGACCTTGCTCCATTCGAAGTTGGGGGGATAGGAAACGGCATAGCCCAGGTCCTCGGGGGCGTAGGCGCTTTCATAAGGGGCGCCCGGGCCAAGGTAGACTCTGTACAGATCGGCGCCGCTGAACGCGTCGTCCTTGTCTTCATTGTCATATACCGTCGTGTCAAGAACGCTGATCCAGTTGGGGCATTCATTGCCGTCTTTGTCCTTGTAGCCTTCAGCACCCCAGAAATCCCACGCGTTCACGTAGATCTCGGCGGCGGTGTGGCCCTGTGCCAGATACTCCGTAGGGGTAATGCCCAGAGGCGTATAAGCGGTCTTGCCCTGCCAATAGTACTCGTTGACATTGGCAATGACGAAGGAACCGGACAGAGCGTCGGCGGAACGGTAGTTGGCCGCGTTCGGATCCAGCAGACGCTTGTAGGACTCGACATAGTCAGCAGCCTTGATGGGGGTGCCGTCATCCCACACGGCCTTCGGGTTCAGAGAGACCTTGTAGGCAAAGCCGGAAGTCGCGTCCGCAGGGATGTTGTACTCGGGATGAGCCGTACGGACGGCGGCGGTCACGTCAACGGGTTCGGCTGCCGCAAGGCTGGGAACGATCACATAGCCGTCATACGTGTTGTTGAACAGGAAAGTGTACAGGTTGTCCGTGGTGTAGTCCAGGGTGTACGCTTCGTCCGTCGTCTGATAGGTGTGCGGGTTCCAGTTCGCACCCAAGGTCGATGTGGAGGCCTTGTAGGTGTAGGTCTTGCCGGCTTCCCAGACTACGGGGTTGTCCTTGCCGTCGCCCGGCGTACGGGGTGCAGCCGTCGTCGGAGCCTGCGTAGGAGCCTGGGTAGGTCTGGGCTGCGTAGGGGCCTGCGTAGGGGCCTGGGTAGGGGCGGCCTGAGTAGGGGCCTGCGTGGGAGCGGTCGTGGGCTTCACTTCGGGCTGGCAGGCTGCCAGGCTGAAGATCATGACTGCCGCCAGCAGTAAGCTCAGAGCTTTCTTCATGGTTTCTCCTCCTTTTTTCGGGTAATACTGTACTGTCGAATAATGAGTACCACCGCAAAGGCGCCGAATCTTTCGGCCCCTTTGCAGAGGCGTCCATTAGGGATTACGGTACAGTCCTCCCTTTATTTGGTTTGATGCTTTGGGATTATAAAGCATTCCGTCTGTTTTGTCAACATTCTTTTTAGCGGTAAAGCGACAAACTTCTTTGTGTATTTCTTCGAATTATGCGCATAACACTTTGCGCCGCTCTGTTTTCTCCGCATAACTCCGTCCGGAACCGTATGATTTGTTTCTCTCGAAAAAACAGGCGCGCGCATATGTCCGCTCCACAAGGACAACCGCTATGCTTTTTCTGTCTCTCCGTTCCCTGTTCGGGCAGCGGCATCCGGTCTGTCTGCGTTTACAGAATATTTTTTCGTTTTTCGTTTCTTTTCCTTTCAAAAAAAACTTTTTTACGGTTTTGCCAGTATTTCCGAAACAGCGACCAGAACGGCCTCTCCGCTGAGCAGCATCCGGCCGTTGCCGGTCATTTCGCAGCGCAGCCATCCTCCCCGCCGGGAGGCCTGATATGCGCGGATCACGCGTTTTCCGAGCACGCCGCACCAGTAATTTGCGATCATGCAGTGGGCGGAGCCGCAGACGGGATCCTCCGGGACGGCCACCTTGGGGCAGAAACTCCGGGACACGCAGTCCGCCTCCCGTCCGGGCGCCGTCGCGTTCTGCACCCGTCCGGGAAGCGCCGCCAGCAGCCGCTGATCCGGACGCATGGCGCGCACCTGATCTTCCGTTTCAAAAACACAGACCAGATCCATGGCCAGAAAAGCCTTCTGCGGACGCACGCCGAAAGCCTGTTCCATGGCGCCGGTGACCGGGATCTCTTCCAATTGATACGCCGGCAGGTCCATCTCGAACAGACGGCCCCGGCGGCGGATGGTCAGCAGGCCGCTGCGGGTGTAAAAGCGGACCTCTTCCGCCGCCGGATCCAGCAGCGTCAGCACGACAAAGGCCGAAGCCAGCGTCGCATGTCCGCACAGGTCGACCTCCGTGCCCGGCGTGAACCAGCGCAGGCGGAAGCCGTCCGCTTCCGGGACCAGAAAGGCCGTTTCCGACAGACTGTTCTCCATGGCCAGCTGTTTCATATACGCTTCCGGCGGCCACGTTTCCATGATGCATACGGCGGCCGGATTCCCGCTGAAGGGGCGGCCGGTAAAGGCGTCCACGATATACTGTTTCATGCTGTTCCTCTTTCCGGTGCGGTGCACCCGCTTTGGTCTCACTATAGCACCCGCATCCGGCAGAGCGCAAGCGGAAAGCGTCCTGCCGGCGAAACCGGCCTTTTTCGGCGCTTTTTCCGCCGGGAACGGCCGCCCCGATTGACGGCCGGCGAAAAATATGATAAAAAAGAAAAAAAGGCCCTGCGACGGGTCCGAAATGACAAAGGAGTAACTGATTATGAAGTATTCGATCCAGGGCGAACCGATGCCCGTGGTGATCTGCGAGCTGCAGTCCGGCGAATCGCTGATGTCCGAAGCAGGTTCCATGAGCTGGATGAGCCCCAACATGAAGATGGAAACGACCGGCGGCGGCATCGGCAAGGTGTTCGGGCGCATGTTCTCCGGTGAAGCGCTGTTCCAGAACCGCTACACCGCCCAGGGCAACGGCATGATCGCCTTCGCCTCCAGCTTCCCCGGCTCCATCCGCGCCATCGAGATCACGCCGGACCATCCCGTGATCGTGCAGAAGGGCGGCTTTATGGCCGCCGAGTCGGGCGTGGAGCTTTCCGTCCACTTCCAGAAAAAGCTGGGCGCCGGCTTTTTCGGCGGCGAGGGCTTCATCATGCAGCGCCTGAGCGGCAGAGGCACCGCCTTTATCGAGATCGACGGCAGCGCCATCGAGTATGACCTCCAGCCCGGCCAGCAGCTCGTCGTGGACACCGGCTGCGTCGCCATGGTCGACGGCAGCGTCCAGATGGACATCCAGACCGTGAAAGGCGTAAAGAACGTGCTCTTCGGCGGCGAAGGCCTGTTCAACACCGTCCTGACCGGTCCCGGCCACGTGATCCTTCAGACCATGCCGCTCAGCGGATTTGCCGCTGCCATCGGCGGGCTCCTTCCGAAGGGCAACTGACGCGTCCGAAGCAAACAAAGACCCGGAGCAGACTGTCTGCTCCGGGCTTTTGTTTTTGCGGCTCCCCGCGGCGCACTCGCCGCGGGCAGTTTTTTTATGCCTGTTTCTCTTTTTTCGCCTTCTTGAAGGCCTTTACTCCCCACAGGGCGATGAGGCCGGCAGCTGCGACGTCCAGTCCGATGATCGCCCACTTCCACCAGGCCGGGATATAGCCGGTGACTTTGGCGTTGACCGAGTTGCTGTTGGCGACCGCATACAGGATGTTGTGCGCGGCCGTCCGCAGAATAGTCACGTCGGCGGCGCTCTGCGGATCCGGATCGGTCCAGGTGTACAGATCGGTCGAGGTCAGGATCAGGTCGTTGCCGGCA
>JAGDDE010000027.1 GCA_017958185.1 Lachnospiraceae bacterium
CGGCAGTATATCAAACTGAACACGAACGAATCGCCCTTTCCGCCGGCTCCCGGCGTGATCGAGGCGGCCGCCCGGGCCGCTTCCCGGCTGGAACTCTATCCGGATCCTGATGCCCGCGACCTACTCCGGGCCCTGGCCGACCGCTTTTCCCTGGACGAAGATCAGCTGATCCTCACCAACGGTTCGGATGAAGTGCTCAATTTCGCCTTTCTGGCCTTCGGCGATGCGGAGCATCCCCTGGCTTTCCCGGATATCACCTACGGCTTCTACCCGGTCATTGCCGCCTTAAACGGCGTCCCGTACCGGGAGATCCCGGTGAAGGAGGATCTCTCCGTCGATCCGGAAGCGTATCTGGACCACCCCGGCCCTATCGTACTGGCCAATCCCAACGCCCCCACCGGGCTCGCGCTCCCGCTTTCCGCCATCCGGCAGCTGCTGGAAGCGCATCCGGAGCGTCTCGTGATCGTCGATGAGGCCTATGTGGATTTCGGCGGAGAAAGCGCCCTGCCGCTTATCCGGCACTACCCCAACCTGCTGGTCACGCAGACCTTCTCCAAATCCCGCTCGCTGGCGGGCGCGCGGCTGGGCTTCGGCGCAGCCGATCCGGCCATCATCCGCGACCTGAACACGGTCAAATACTCGACGAACCCCTACAATATCAACCGTATGACGGCCGCCGCCGCGCTGGCCTCGCTGGAGCGGGACGACTACAATCTTCAGAACTGCCTGACCATCCGGGAGACCCGGGAAGAGACGGCCGCCGCGCTGCGCGCGCTCGGCTTCACGGTCCTGCCCTCCCTGACCAATTTCCTCTTTGTCCGTCATGACCGGATCGGCGGGGAGGAACTGTATCTGGCACTGAAGGCCCGCGGCATCCTGATCCGCCACTTCTCCGTGGAACGGATCCGCGATTACGACCGGATCACGATCGGCAGCCGCGCCCAGATGGACGCCCTGCTGGCCGCCGTCCGGGAGATCCTGGAGGAAACGATATGAGAAACGCTTCGATCACCCGCAAAACCGCAGAAACGGATATTTCCCTGTTTCTGGAACTGGACGGCAGCGGCTGCGCCGACATTCAGACCGGCTGCGGCTTTCTGGACCACATGCTCACCCTGTTTGCCTCGCACGGCAGTTTTGACCTGACCGTCCGCTGCAGCGGCGATCTGCAGGTGGACGCGCATCACACGACCGAAGACCTGGGCATCGCGCTCGGACAGGCCTTCCTGCAGGCGCTCGGCGACAAGAAAGGCATTCGCCGCTACGGCCAGCGTCTGCTGCCCATGGACGAGGCCCTGGTCCTGACCGCCGCCGACTTTTCCGGCCGCGCGTATCTGGGCTTTGCGGTGACGCTGCCCTCTCAGAAGATCGGGCCCTTCGACAGCGAGCTCATTCAGGAATTCTGGCTGGGCTTCGTGCGGGAAGCGCGCCTGACGCTGCACATCCGCGAGGTTGCCGGCCAGAACACCCACCATATCGCCGAGGCGGTCTTCAAATCGGCGGCCCGCTGCCTGAAGGAGGCCGTCAGCCTCGATCCGGCGCTGGAAGGCCGAATCCCTTCCACCAAAGGAGTACTGTAAGTGACTGCGATCATCGATTACGGCGTCGGCAACCTGTTTTCGCTGCGCGGAGCCTTTGCGGCGCTCGGCCTGGAGGCCCGCGTCACGGGCGACCGGCAGGTGCTGCGCGACGCGGACCGCATCGTCCTGCCCGGCGTAGGCGCCTTTGCCGACGCGGCAGCCCGTCTTTCAGCCGCCGGGCTGGATGACGTGCTCTGCACCGAAGTGCAGAAAGGCAAGCCGCTGCTCGGCATCTGCCTGGGCATGCAGCTTCTGTTTGAAAAAAGCTTCGAATACGGCGAACACCCCGGCCTTTCCCTGCTCTCCGGAACAGTGGTCCCGCTGGAAGGCCGGATCCCGAACGGGCTGAAGATCCCCCACATGGGCTGGAACCGTCTGGAGATCTGCCGCGAAAGCCCGCTGTTTTCCGGCATCCGAAACGGCGATCACGTATACTTTGTCCATTCTTATCATGCGTGCGGCTGCCAGGACAGTCTGCTGGCCACGGCCGAGTACGGTGTGCCGGTCACGGCTGCCGTCGGCCTCGGCAACGTGTTCGGCTGCCAGTTCCACCCCGAAAAGAGCGGGGCTGCGGGGCTGGCCATCCTGAAAGCCTTTACGGAAACGGAGGGCCTGGCATGATCCTCTTCCCTGCGATCGATCTGTTTGAGCAGAAAGCCGTCCGCCTGCTGCGCGGCCGCTACGAAGATATGACCGTCTACAGCCCCGACCCGCTTGCGGTCGCGGAGGGCTTCCGGGAGAAAGGCGCCCGGGCCCTGCATCTGGTGGATCTGGAAGGCGCCCGCGACGGCTCGCGCCCGCACCGGAAGCTGATCGCGTCCATCAAAGAAAAGACCGGCCTCTTCTGCGAGGTCGGCGGAGGCATCCGCTCGCGCGAGGCCATCCGGGATTATCTGGACGCCGGCATCGACCGGGTCATCCTCGGCACGGCCGCCGTTTCAGACACCGCGCTCCTGCGCAGCGCCGCCGACACCTGGGGGCCGCGCATCGCCGTCGGCGCCGATCTGATGGACGGTTTCGTGGCCGTCCGCGGCTGGCGCGAGACCACCGCCCTGCGCGCGGAGGACTTCTTTGCCTTCCTGGAATCCCTGGGCATTTCGGCCGTCATCTGCACGGATATCCGCCGCGACGGCGCCATGCAGGGCGCCAATACGGAGCTCTACCGGACGCTCTCCTCGCGATTTTCCCTCCAGCTGATCGCCTCCGGCGGTGTCACGACCCTGCAGGACGTGGTCCGGCTGCGCGATCTGGGTCTCTATGGCGCCATCGTCGGACGCGCCTGCTACGAGCCCGGTTTCAATCTGGCCGAGGCCCTGCGTCTGGCCCGCGCATCGAACGTGCCGGAAGCCGGCCCGGAAGGAGGGGCTTCATGCTGACCAAGCGCATCATCCCCTGTCTGGACGTCCGTGCCGGACGCGTCGTAAAAGGGGTCCACTTTCAGGGCCTCTCCGACGTCGCTTCCCCGGTCGAACTGGCCGATCTCTACAGCAGAAACGGCGCCGACGAGCTGGTTTTCTACGATATCACCGCTTCCTATGAGGAACGGCGCCTCTTTACCGATGTTCTGCGCGCCACGGCGGAAAAGGTCTTCATCCCGCTCACCGTGGGCGGAGGCATCAACAGCCTGGACGATTTTGACCGCGTCTTAAAGAGCGGCGCGGACAAAGTGAGCGTCAACTCCGGCGCGCTGCGCGACCCTTCGCTCATCCGGCGGGCCGCCCGCCGCTACGGCGATCAGTGCGTGGTCCTCTCCGCCGATATCAAACGCGTGGACGGCGTCTTCCGGGTCTTTGCCCGGGGCGGCCGCGAAAATACCGGCCGGGAAGCCATCTCCTGGATCAAAAGCGCGGTGGCGGACGGTGCCGGCGAAGTGGTCGTCAACTCCATCGATACCGACGGCGTGCGCGGCGGCTTCGATCTGGAGATGCTGGAGGCAGTCTGCTCGGCCGTGCGCGTGCCCGTGATCGCTTCCGGCGGCGCCGGCTCCATTCAGGACTTTATCACGCTGTTTCAGAAGGTCCCCGGCGTGGACGCAGGTCTGGCGGCCTCCGTTTTCCACTTCGGGACCGTAAGGATCGGCGACTTGAAACGGGAAATGCAGAAAAACGGGATCCCTGCGAGGATCCGGGAGGAACTATGACAGACTTCGACAGCCTGAAATTTGACGAAAACGGCCTGATCCCGGTCATCGTGCAGGATCTGGTCACCAAAGACGTCCTGACCCTTGCCTATATGAACCGCGAAAGCCTGGCCATTTCCAGGGAAAAAGGGCTCACCTGCTTTTACAGCCGCTCCCGGCAGTGCCTGTGGCTGAAAGGCGAGACCAGCGGCAACTACCAGCACATCGTAGCGGTCACGGCCGACTGCGACAAGGACGCCCTGCTGGTACTGGTGCGTCCGGACGGGCCCGCCTGCCATCTGGGCACCCGCAGCTGCTTTACGAACGGTCTCTGGTCGGAAAACGACGCCGAACCGTTCTCCGGCGAACTGCTGCTGGAACTGCTCCGCGACCGGCAGGCGCATCCGAAGGAAGGCTCCTATACGACCTATCTCTTCAGCAAAGGCCTGGACAAGATCCTCAAAAAGGTCGGCGAAGAGTCGACCGAAGTCATCATCGCCGCCAAGGCCGAAGACAAAAAAGAGACCGTCTACGAGATCGCAGACCTTCTGTATCACCTGGGCGTGCTCATGGTGCAGGCCGGCATCTCACAGGAAGACATCTTTAACGAACTGGCGTCCCGCCACGTGATCGACAAAAAAGTCAAACAGGAAAAAATGACCTCGTAGGAGGCATTTTCAGGTGCCGGCAGCCGGGTCTGCGTCCGGAGGCCGCATCATAAAAAATCCATTTTTAAAGACAGGAGCGTACGATTCCATGAACCACCGGGATCTTCATGTCCACACCACCTTCTGCGACGGGGAAAACACTCCCGAGCAGATCGTCCGCGAAGCCATTGCGCGCGGCATCACCGTGCTGGGTTTTTCCGGACACAGCCATACCCCGTTTGATGAAAGCTACTGTATGAGCCCGGAGGGCACCGAAGCCTATAAGGCCGAGATCCGCCGCCTTCAAAAGGAATGGCGCAATCATATCACCATCCTTCTGGGCGTAGAACAGGACTACTGGTCCGATGCCCCCACGGACGGCTATGACTACGTGATCGGCAGCGTCCATTATCTGCATCTGGGCGGCGAGTACGTGCCTGTCGACGAATCGCCGGAGATCCTGCTGGCTGCGGCAGACAAGTACTTCGGAGGCGATCTGATCGCGCTCTGCCAGAAGTACTATGAAACGGTGGCCGGTGTGGCGGAAAAGACCGGCTGCCAGATCATCGGTCATTTTGATCTGATCAGCAAATTCAACGAAGGCGGGCGGCTGTTCGATCCCTCCCTGCCCCGCTACCGCAGCGCCTGGCAGCAGGCAGCGGCAAAGCTTCTGGAGTCCGGGGCTCTGTTTGAGGTGAATACCGGCGCCATGCTGCGCGGTCTGCGCACGGAGCCGTATCCTTCGCTGGATATCCTGCGTTTTCTGCAGCGCCGCGGAGGCAAGGTGATCCTGACCTCCGACAGCCACCGCGCCGATACACTCTGCGGCTCCTTTGACCGTGCCGCCCGCTTCGTCCGGCGGGCCGGGATGCTGCCGTTTGAGGAGTATCCGGCGTTTGGATTCTGATCGCGCCTAAGAATCGTTAACAAAATCGTCGTATTTCGTTCATAATTAAGAAATTTGCGGTCCCGGGCCGATTGGCTTGAGACCGCAATCTTTTTGTGCTAAAATAACACGGATCTCCCTAGGGAGGTCATACGTCACACGCTTATTTGAGGAAAGTATGAATCACTTACTGATCGTGAGGCTCGTCTTTTCGATCATCTGGGCCCTTTTGTTTTTCCTGCTCTTCCACTACAGCGTCTTTGCGCTGATCGGGATGTTTGCCCGAAAAACCTTCCCCAGGACGGATGTCCTGGGGCGCTATGGGATCATTGTCAGTGCCCGCAATGAAGAATCCGTGATCGGCGCGCTGCTCGACAGCATCCGCGCCTGCCGCTACCCTGCCGACAAAGTAACCGTCTTTGTGATCGCTCATAACTGCAGCGACCGGACGGCGGCCATCGCCCGCAGCAAAGGCGCCGTAGTCTGCGAATACAACAACCCGGAGGAACGCACCGTCGGATATGCCTACCGCCGGCTTTTCGATTTCATCCGCACCGGATATGACCTGGATACCTATGACGGTTTTCTGATCATGAATGCCGATAATCTGGTGACTCCGGACTACCTGCTCCGCATGAACGATGCCTTCCAGGCCAATGGCCGCACCGCCGTGGTCACCAGTTTCCGCAATACGAAAAACTTCGGCGACAATTATATGTCGGCACTCTACGGGATCTTCTTTATCGCCTGCTGCCGTCTGGAAGCGCGCGGACGCACGCTCCTGGGCTGCTCCACCCGCGTCTCCGGTACCGGCTACCTTTTCCCCGCCTCTCTGGTCAAAAACGGCTGGCCCTATGTCACACTGACAGAAGACTGGGAGTTTTCCGCCGACCGTATCGCTCAGGGCACTCGTATCGTCTACTGCGACGAGGCGGAATTCTACGATGAACAGCCCACGACCATCCCGGTCATGCTCCGGCAGCGCCTGCGCTGGGCCAAAGGGCATCTGATCGTCTTTTTTACACGCTTTACGGAACTGGTCCGCTCCATCTTCCGCCGCCGGGGCCTATCCGCCGTAGATCGCTTTTCCTGCTACGATATCGCTGTCTCGATCCTTCCGCTGGGCGTGATCGGTGTCGGCCTGACTCTCGCCTTCCTGACCTGCCTGATGATCATTTCTCCGCATTACGCAGTAAATTCTGTCACGCGGGTCTCTCTGATCACACAGCTGCTGCGCTTCTGGACCGTCGGATTTGTGATCTCTTATGCACTGACGGCTCTGAACGGTCTTCTGGTCGTTCTGCTGGAGCGCCGCCGGATCCGGAGCGTTCCGCTCGGCAAACTGATCGCGGCCGTACTGCTCTGGCCCTTCTTTGTGGCGCTGAACATCTTTCTGGATACCGCTGCACTGTTCATCCGGAAACTCGAATGGAAAGTCATCCCTCACGGAAAGGCTCCTCAGGAATGACATCCTCTCCCGGAAGTAAAAGCAGGACGCCCCGAGGGCGCCCTGCTTTTCTATGGTCTGTCTCTCTGCCTCACTCTTTGACGAACAAGACTTCTTCCGTTGTGTTTTCCGCACTGTCAAAACTGCCGCCGGCATATTTCAGCAGCCGGATCTCATACTTCACGGCTTTCATAGCCTCTGCCATCTGCTCTGCCGTCAGTTTGCTGAGATCGGGATATTTGGCGGTGTCATAAGTCCCGGCCGCGGAAAACCAAACCAAATGCTCTTCATCGACTTGGTACCACAGCTGCTCTGCGATCGTCCCGCGCCGGCTCGTCGATCCGGACGGATAGGCAAAATCGGCATACGGCTGGATCGCCTGGACCGCTTTTTTGATCGACTCGTAGTCGTGGCAGCCCGCCAGGATCATCCGAATCTGCTCCAGCGTGACATGCGGCGCTTCCTCTGCGATCAGGCCCGCGGAAACGGCCGCTTCACGGGGCTTGTTCCATGTCTGGTTGATGATGAGCTTTGCCTCTTCATAGGTCTTGCCGGCAAACGGGTCCGCCCCGCCGCTCTGTGCCGCTGCGGCGCGATTCTCTTCCCAACGCCTCGCCTGTTCTTCCTGCTCGGCTTTCAGGGCAGGGGCTATGTAGGCCAGCCATTCGTTCCACTTGTCCGCTTTGATGGGATTGCCGAAATACTCCAGCCGCCATACCAGTTCTTTGTACTCCGCCTTCACGCTTCCGTCGGCGTTGTAGTATTCCTGCGGGATCGGCAGCTGCTCTTCCCCGCTCACGGCATCCGGCCAGTTCTTCCACTGGGTATTCTGTCCCTCAGCCGGTTTTTTGATCGCTCCGGCATCCTTGAACAGACCGCCGCCTCTCTGTGCGACAGCGAATATCGTTCCTGCTGCCAGCACCAGTACCGCTATGGCAGCCAGTATCCATATTTTCTTATTCATTTTCTTTTCCTTTCTCAGATGATTCCCGCGGAGCAAACCGTCTGCTCCGCCCGATGCAACGCACGGCCGCCCTTTGCGGGACCGCTTCCGCTCGCGTCATCGCTTCGTCCAACCGTACGCATCCTCAGATCCAAACGGATCAAAGACTCTGAGGGAACAGGGTATCATCCAAAGTCGGGCCGGTAAAATACCGCTGCAAGACTCCGTTGGGACCGTCCTCAAACCCGATCATCATCCGGGAAGAATCAAATAAGATCAGCGAGAATTCACAATTGCACCACGCTTCAAAATTGATCTCGGTGCTGACGGCCACAAAGGAGAACAGGTCGCGATCGGATGAGAAATCCCAATATCCGTCGTAAAACCCGTCATCGACCGTGACCGGCCGGGCACAGGCAAAATAGTCCCCGGCCACTTCCGCGTCATAAACGGCGGTCTGCACGGAAGCGATATAGGGCGCATGCGGATGGTCATAGACCGCGTCCCGGGTCACCACATAGAACCGTATTTCTCCGTTCGTATAATGGCTTTCGTTGGCCAGGACCTGAATGTTGTCATTCGTCAGGAGGATCCCCGTGCTGAGCGAAGTGTTCAGCACCGGGCCGCATCCCGGTTTGTGAGACCAGGTCCCGTCCGGGTGCTGCATATAAAAATGATAGTCCAGAACGCCGTAGTAGTTTCCCGTGACCAGTGCGATCAGGCGTGCGTCACCGCTGATATCCGGAACAGACGTCCCTGCGGGATAATAGCGGACGACGGAGTATCCCAGCCGTTCCGCATCCAGCAGCATGTTTGTTTCTACTGCACCGATCATCTGCGCGGGCGTCGTACAGTATCCGAGGTTCACCGCATCGTTCATGCGGCTGTAGGAAACAAAATCACCCGGATCCTGCCCGTAGGCATAGATAAAACTCCCGAAGACAGTCACCGTTGCCGGGCCCTGCAGAAGGAAACGCATGGCATAGCCATAGCAATTCATACGATACTGAATATCGGATGTCACCATCCCGTTGTACGGCACGGCGCTGCTGTAAAATTTCAGGGGATCATATTCGGACCAGAAAAGATCCGCGCTTTGAAGTGTACGCAAAGAAGGCGCACCGCCGGTCTCCTGCTCCTCTGTCTGCGGCCGGGAGGACTGCGGCTGCGCATACGTCACGGTCCGTCGGTTGCCGGGCAGCGGCGCCAAACAGGCAGCCAGCATCAGCAGTATGCCGGTTAATAAGGAAACTCTACGCATGACCTGTCCTCCTTTCTCTGTGATATGCTGCGGGTCCATGCCAAACCGTCATCTTCAGAAAGATGACGATATTAATTCAACTTTATTAAACCATCGATTATTCTGCTTGTCAAGCCTTTGGCCCCCCCATTTTTTAAGTTTTTTTTGTGCTCTCCGTTTTATTTTGGTAAAAACACGTATATCTTCACTTTCCTCATGTTCCGTATCCGTCATTTTTCCAGGGGTTTTCCCCCCGGTCTGCCATTCCCGGATCCTTCGAAAGATGCAGAAAAAAGGGTTCTATACTAAATGGGCCTGTAAAATAATGAGAAATCATTTTTCGCAGGCCCTTTTTCTATGTTCAAACCGCTGTTAGAGTCGGGTAGAATTAACCACCCAGAGTCGAAATAAAAAAACCATTTTGAGCCGGGCGAAAATCGTCACTGCCAAAAGTCAAACAGAAAAAGCCATTGCCTTTCCTCCATGTACAGACTAAACTGATGTATGCCAATGCAACAGTCAAATCATGTACTATGGAGAAAAAGAACAATGACCTAAGCAGTGCGAGACGATCGCATTATCTGCCGGAGTGCCGTTATCTCTGGCGAAATCACCAGTCTAAGAAAGGAACGATTGTTGCATTGGCTGTTTCTTTTTGACTGAGTTTTGGCGAATTCCGCCCGACTCTATTTGGCTGATTTCACCCGACTCTAACACCGCTGTCAGCAGAAGACTACCGCCGTCAAGGGCGCATAATCCCCCTTACCCCATAGATTCCTCTTTTCAAGACTCTATACGGCAGCCGCGATTCGGTTTTTCTTGTTGTGATACTTGTAAAGGTTATAGCCGATAGAAA
>JAGDDE010000028.1 GCA_017958185.1 Lachnospiraceae bacterium
AGTTCGAGATCTATCTGCTCGAGATCGTGAACGAAGTGTATTTCCGCATGAAATACGACTATGACAAGCTGCTCGAGTCCGCCCGCGAGCGTCTGGATGCCAAGATCCGCGCCTTCAACGACGGCACCTACACCTTCTCCTTCGCCGAATTCGGCTGCCGCCGGCGCCTCTCCCGCGAGTGGGAGGACGTGGTGGTCCGCCGTTTCGCGGCCGAGACCAAAAACTGCGTGGGCACCTCCAACGTATATCTGGCCCGCAAGTACAACCTGACGCCCATCGGCACCTATGCCCACGAGTTCGTGCAGATGTACCAGGGCATCGATTCGATCCCGCTGGCCTATACCAACCACTACGCGCTGGAAGACTGGTACGACGAATACCGCGGCGACAACGGAACGGCGCTGACCGATACGATCACCACCGATCTGTTCCTGATGGATTTCAACCGCGCCATGGTCAACAACTTCACCGGCGTGCGCCACGACAGCGGCGACCCCTACGAGTGGGGCGAAAAGATGATCGCGCACTACAAAAAGTACGGCGTCGATCCCAGGACCAAACTGCTCCTGTTCAGCGACAGCCTGGACTTCGACCGCGCGCAGAAGCTGTGGGAGTATTTCCGCGAGCGCAGCAAGGTCTCCTTCGGCATCGGCACCTTCGTAGCCAACGACACGGCGGAGGAAGCACTCAATATCGTCATCAAGCTGCAGACGGTCAACGGCCGCGCAGTCGCCAAACTCTCCGATAATCCGGAAAAATCCATGTGCCGCGACGAGGATTATCTCGCGTACCTCAAGCGCTCGGTCGATTTCCGCCTGAACCGGGAGAAATAAGAGAAGGCCCGGAGCCTTCCGGACGGCGGGGATCCTCTGCCGGCCGGCTTTGCCCGCAGTATGGGCATTTACGGAAAGGACAGCATGCTCCAGATCAAGAATATCAGCAAAACCTACGTGACCGGAGAACTGGTCCAGACCGCCCTGAACGATGTGAGCCTCACGCTGCGCGACAATGAGTTCGTAGCGGTGCTCGGCCACAGCGGCTCGGGCAAGACCACGCTGCTCAACATGATCGGCGGGCTCGACCGCTACGACAGCGGCGATCTGATCATCAACGGCATCTCTACCAAAAAATACAGGGACCGCGACTGGGATTCCTACCGAAACCATACCATCGGCTTCGTGTTCCAGAGCTACAACCTGATCCCGCACCAGAGCGTGCTGGCCAACGTGGAGCTGGCGCTGACCATCTCCGGCATCGGCCGCGCGGAGCGGCGCCGCCGGGCGAAGGAAGCGCTGGAAAAAGTGGGGCTGGGCGACCAGCTGCACAAGCGGCCCAACCAGCTTTCCGGCGGGCAGATGCAGCGCGTGGCCATCGCGCGCGCTCTGGTGAATGACCCGAAGGTCCTTTTGGCGGACGAGCCGACCGGCGCGCTGGATACGGACACCTCCGTGCAGGTCATGGAGCTGCTGAAAGAGGTGGCCAGCGACCGGCTGGTGGTCATGGTCACGCATAATCCGGAACTGGCCGAGACCTACGCGACGCGCATCGTGCGGCTGAAGGACGGCCGCATCACGGACGATTCCGACCCGGTCGAGACCGTGGAGGATCTGCCGGCGGAGCACCGCAGCATGGGCCGCTCCTCCATGTCCTTCCTCACGGCGCTGTCGCTTTCCTTCAACAATCTGCGCACCAAGCTGGGGCGCACGCTGCTGACGGCCTTTGCCGGGTCCATCGGCATCATCGGCATCGCGCTGATCCTCTCCCTTTCGACGGGCGTGAACCAGTACATCACGGACATCCAGAAGAGCACGATGCTTTCCTACCCGATCTCCATCGAGGCGCAGACCATTGATCTGACCGGCCTGGTGCAGAGCCAGCGGGAGCGGGAGCGCAGCGAAGTGACGCACGAAATGAACGCGGTATACTCGAACGGCACCCGTCTGGAGATGGTCTCTTCGCTGACGAACAGTTTCAGCACGAACAACCTGACGGCCTTTAAGAAATATCTGGACGATCCCGCCAACGAGATCCACCGGTACCTGGGCGAGAACGGCGCGGTCTATTCCTACGACGTGGACTTCAGTATTTACGCCTACGACCCGGAAGGGGCGCTGGTGAATACCGATGGGAGCACGCTGCGCAGCGCTTCTTCCGGCTACGGGAGCATGCTTTCCGGCATGACGGGCTCCATGTCCCGGATCGCGTCGGAGATGCTGGCCGGCCAGGACGGTGCCGCCGTGAGCCAGGCGATCGTCGACTCGTATGAACTGCTGTACGGCACCTGGCCCGGCTCCCACAACGAGCTGGTGCTGGTGCTGGACGGCAACAACGAACTGTCCTTTACCGCGCTCTGCCAGATGGGGGTCCTGCCGGTCTCGGAGTACCGCGAGATCATGAGCCGTATCTCGGCCGGGGAACAGGTCGAAGTGGAGCCGCACAGTTTCGCCTACGCGGATCTGTGCGCCAAGGAGTTTTATCTGCTCCCGGCCTGCGACACTTTCGTGCGCGGCGCGGACGGTTATTACAGTTCCGTGAAAAATGACGCGGCCGAGCTGCGCCGCCTGGTGGACGGCGCGCTGAAGCTGCATATCGTGGGCGTGGTGAAGCCGGTGGAAGATTCCGACACGCGCTTTTTGAATTCCGGCCTCGGGTATACCCGGCTCCTCACGGACTATCTGATGAGTTATACGGACCGCAGCCCGGTGGTCGTGGCGCAGCGCTCTGCGCCCGGCATCAACGTGATGAACGGCATGAAGTTCGACCCGGATTCCGACGAGGAAAAGCTGGACGACGTAAAGACCTACCTGTCCGGTCTGGGCGTGACGGAAAAAGCCTCCATGATGCGGCTGATCCGGCAGCTGTCGCTCTTCAGCGGCGGGACGGGCCAGGGCACCGGGACTTCGCAGGGTTCCGGGACCTCGCAGAGCACCGGGACTTCCCAGGGCGGCAGCGCCCAGACAGCGCCCGGCAGCGGCTTCGGCGGCGGTTCCTGGACGCCCGGACAGTCTTCGGTGAACGACGAAGCCTCGCTGGCGCAGCAGCTCGACGAGTATCTGGCCGGCGATCCCGACCCGAAGGTCCTGCTGCAGATCTACGACCAGTATGTGTCCGCCGGGACCCTGGACAGCAACCTGGAGCGCTTCGGCGTGGTGAGCGCGGACGCGCCCTCCCGCATCAATCTGTATGCGGACAGCTTTGCCGGCAAGGACGGCATCTCCGAGTGCATCGAAAAATACAATCAGACCGCGACGGAAGAGAACAAGATCACCTATACGGACTATGTGGGACTGCTGATGTCCTCCGTGACGACCATCGTGAATGTGATCTCGTACGTGCTGATCGCCTTCGTGGCGGTCTCGCTGGTGGTGTCCTCGATCATGATCGGCATCATCACCTACATCTCCGTACTCGAGCGGACCAAGGAGATCGGCATCCTGCGCGCCATCGGCGCCTCCAAGCGCAACATTTCCAATGTGTTCAACGCGGAGACCTTTATCGTGGGGCTGTGCGCGGGCCTGATGGGCGTGGGCGTGACGCTGCTGCTGCTGATCCCCGGCAATATGCTCATCCACTATCTGGCGGAATCGAACGACGTGAACGCCTTCCTGCCGCTGGGCAGCGCGCTGATCCTGATCGCCTTAAGCGTCGTGCTCACGCTGATCGGCGGACTGATCCCTTCGCAGGCAGCCGCCCGCAAGGATCCGGTCACCGCCCTGAGGACAGAATAGACCGGGACGCCCCCCGGGCAGGCTCCGGACGGAAAAAACTTGAAAAAACGTCAGGAATGTGTCATAGTAGAAACGAAGCCGCAGCGGCGGCGACCCGACAGATCAGGAGGTACTGGAATTGCTGAACATCCGTCAGAATTTGGAAAATGGAACGGCGGCTTTCGCGCTGGAAGGACGGCTGGATACCGTCACCGCGCCGGAACTGGAGAAGAAACTGTGGGATACCCTGGGCGGCGTCAAGGCCCTGGTACTGGATTTTGAAAAGCTGGAGTACATCTCTTCGGCGGGGCTGCGCATGCTGCTTTCCGCGCAGAAGACCATGAACAAAAAAGGCGGGACCATGACGGTCACGCACGTCAATGAGCTGATCGGCGAGATCTTCGAGATCACCGGCTTCTCGGATATCCTGACCATTGAATAAACGGAGGAAAGGATCATGAAGACCGATGTGATCACTGTACGGAACACCGGCGCCCGCATGGAAGAGGCCCTGCAGCTGGCGGAAAAAGTGGCCGTCTACAAGAACCTTTCCCACAAGGACGCCCTGCACCTGCGCCTGCTGGCGGAGGAAGCCATGGGCATGTTCCGCTCCATCGCCGGCGATGTCACAGGCAGATTCTGGATCGAGGACGACGAGAAAGCCTTCCAGATCCATCTGCAGGTCAAGACCGATATGGACGAGCAGCAGCGCCGGCAGCTGATCTCGGCTTCGTCCAGCGGCAAAAACGAGGCCACCCGCGGCCTTATGGGCAAGATCCGCGCGTTCTTTGAACCGGTGGAGAGCGCCCCGGCCTTCTTCGATATGGCGCCCATGTACGATATGTCGGAGCGCATGTATATCAACATGGAGTGGTCCATGCGCGCCTACCGGGAGCAGCTGCAGGATGCGGTCAGCCGGAAGCGGCGCGGAGCGGCAGCGGCCTGGGACGAACTGGAGAAGTCCGTCATCTCCAATATCGCGGACGACGTCAAAGTCAGTGTGTACGGCCGCGACGCGGAACTGATCATCTATAAGAAATTTGCCTGATCCCGCAGGACGGGACCGGCCAGCGGCGTCCGGCCGCCTCTCGGCAGCCGGGCGCCCGCTTCTTTTTATTCCCCATACGGAGGCATGATCGGTGGGATCCCTCAGTCAGAAACGAATCCATCTGGCGGTCCTGGTCAGCGCGGTCTATCTTATCCTGATCGCGCTCGGGGTCGTTTTTGTTTTTTTGCGCGGCCTGTCCGGTCTGCAGCCGGTCTATCTGCTGAATATCGGGGTCGACCTGTTCGGCCTGTGCATGGGCTATGTGCTCCTGATCTGCTGCATCATGGATGTGCAGAAGACGGGCAGCGATAACCGTTATTTTATTTTCCTTCTGAACATTACGGTGCTGGGGCTGTTCACCGACCTGGTCGCCTGGCTCGTGGACGGTCTGCCGCAGCTTCGCACCGTCAACCTGATCGACAATACCCTGTATTACATCTGTATGCCCATGAGCGCGTACTTTTTCTGGGAGTACGTCCGGGCGACCCTGCGCGTGGAGGGGAAGATCACCCGCGTGCTGGACCGCGTGCTGCAGATCGTTCTGGCGGCAGCCATCGTGACCCGGTGGCTCAATCTGTTCACAGGGATGTACTTTACCGTGGATGAGGCCGGCGTGTATCACCGCGCGGCCTGGTATCCCCTCTCCCTGCTTTACGCCTACCTGACGACAGCGGCAGCCGCTCTGGCCATCTGGATCAACCGGAAGAAAATGGCCAGGCGGCAGATCGCCGCGATGGCAGTCTATGTGGCGGCGCCGCTGGCGGCAGGGATTTTTACGTCCTTTACGTACGGGCTTTCCGTCAGCTACGGCGTGATCATGCTGGTGCTGCTGCTGATGTACTGTGTGGTCAACATCAATCAGGGGCAGGAACGGGAGGCTGCCGCGCGGGAGATGAACATGGCGGCGCAGATCCAGGCGGGGATGCTCCCGGATGTCTTTCCGGCCTTTCCGGAGCGCAGCGAATTCGATCTGTATGCCGTGATGGACCCGGCCCGGGAGGTGGGCGGCGACTTTTACGATTTTTTCCTGGTGGACGACGACCACCTGTGTCTGACGATCGCGGACGTTTCCGGCAAGGGCGTCCCGGCGGCCCTGTTCATGATGGCCTCCAAGATCCTGCTGGCCGACAACGCCCGCATGGGCAAAATGCCGGCGCAGATCCTGCGGGATACGAACGAGGCGATCTGTGCCAACAACAAAATGGAGATGTTCGTGACCGTCTGGCTGGGCATCCTGGAGATCTCCACCGGAAAGCTGACGGCAGCCAGCGCCGGACACGAGTATCCGGTGCTGCGGCAGCCGGGCGGCGCTTTTGAACTGATCAGGGACCGCCACGGCCTGGTGGTCGGCGGCATGAGCGGCGTGAAATACCGGGATTACGAGTGGCAGCTGCGGCCCGGTTCCCGCATATTCGTGTATACGGACGGTGTCCCGGAAGCCACCGACGCGGACAAAAACCTGTTCGGGACGGAGCGGATGCTGCAGGCTTTAAACGAAGACCCGCAGGCGGGGCCGGAGCAGCTCCTGAAAAACGTGCGCGGGGCGGTGGATGCCTTTGTCCGGGAAGCGGAGCAGTTTGACGACTTGACCATGCTCTGCCTGGAATACAAGGGAGGATCTTCCCGCGGGGACGTTCTGGAAATCCCGGCCGAGACGGAAAACCTGCCCCAGGTAACGGCTTTCGCGGAACGGGTGATGGAAAAGGCCGGCGCCTCGCCCAAAGTGCGGATGCAGGCGGGCCTGGCGATCGAGGAGGTCTTTGTCAATATTGCCAGTTATGCCTACGCGCCCGGCAGCGGCAGCGTGCGGGTCAGTGCGCGCACAGAAGAGGACCCCGCGCAGGTGGTATTTGTCTTTGAAGACAGCGGCCGTCCGTATGACCCGCTGGCGAAGGATGACCCGGACGTGACTCTTTCGGGAGAGGAGCGGCCGATCGGCGGGCTGGGCATTTATATGACCAAAAAGATGATGGACGAGGTGTCCTACGAGTACAAAGAAGGAAAAAACATCCTGACCCTGCGAAAAAGGGTGGGATGAAGCCGGCAGCGGGCCGGAGGATCGCTGTCAGGCAGCAAGTGGGGCAGATAATACTATCGACGGGGGATTCTTTCTGAAGAATCCCCCTTTTATTGCCTTTTTATCTTAAGATTAACGCTCGCATTACCTTAGATTCTTCATATTTCTTTAAATGCCGACGATCATGTACAATTTTCCTAATTTTTTTAGATTATATAGATGCAGGGGGATCATCGATCCACATCCCGGATCATCCGTTTCCAGGGGATATCCTGTATCTTACGTATCATATAGAGTGGTCAGCGAAAGGAGAGAATCAATCCGCTACGGAAAGACCGAAGTTCGATCGTCTTATTTGCAATTGTGTGGATGGATCGATCATAGATGATATGATCAAAAAAAAACAAAAAAGATATTGACAATAGTTGGTGAGCATATTAAACTAAAAAAGAACAGTCTTCAATTGATGGATGTCGCAGAAAGAAAGGAAGAAAACAAATGAATGCAGTAAGTTGTGAGATGTACGCCGGGAAGTGGAAGAAAAACTATTTGATCGTTATTATCGTTGTGCTGTTCATGTCAGTCCTTGTCGGATCGGGCATAAAACTGTTTGCCCGTAAAAATGAATCACCTGTGGCAGAAAATGGGTGGCTGAAAAAACTGCATCTGTATCTGGATCAGGGAGAAGCAGAACTGAAAAATGAAAACGACTTTCAAGACGGAGTTGACTCTCTGCGAAGCCTGATCGGGGAGCCGGATACGCTGAGGGTCACGGTGTCTTTCGCCTGCGACATACTGGCTGATGAAACGTATCAGGCGCTTAAAAAGGACTTGGATACTGCCGGGACCATGGAGCGATTACGTATCGCACGTCATTCTTTGAACACCTTTTCCAAAGCATTTCACGGAAGTATCATCGAGCAAAACCTGAAAAGCCTGGAATGTGTACCGTACACGTCTCTGGATTTCGAAGAGTATACCCCTTTTGTAGCGCTTCAGGTGAGGACAGAGGATATTGCTGCCGGATGGCTGGAAAGACTGGCGCAGGATGAGGCTGTTGATATGATCTGTATAGGCCGTAACGCGTACGCCGCCCCTGCAGAGTCATGGTGGGGCACTCTTTCCGCGATTAATGCTTTCAGCACTGTCTACGGAGGCGCTACCGGATATACCGGGTATGACGTTCGTATTGGTATTTTCGAAGCGGGCGGTGTTTGTGATCCTTATCACGCAAATCTGTCGGGGACAAATATGTTCATCCGTAATAACAGCAATGAGTACAACGACCATGCCAACGCGGTCGCTTCAGTTATTGCTATTATGGCTCCCGACGCAGATTACTTTGTCAGCAAAACGATAGACACCGGAGTAGAATGGTTTCTTGACATGGAATGTGACATAGTCAACTGTAGCTTCTCCTTTTTCTTTAACAGCTGGAATGAAGCAGATGGATACATACGCGTGGGAGCTCCCTACTATCGGCTGGATTATGACGGACTTTATGACTATCAAATCAGCGTTCACGGGATAACGGTAGTGACGTGTTCCTCTAATTACTGTAATAATTCCAACACCGTTATATTCAACCCACAGAACGAGACTCAAAGTCTTGGTCTGGCTTACAACGTGATTACCGTCGGGGGCGTAAAAGAACCGTCCTTGTTCGACTGGGGGTGGAAGCACCACGAATATGCCAGCTACGTCAATACGGCGCCCTATGTGAAACCGGAAGTCTCGGCGCCGTATGTGGTGGACATCCCCAACATCGGCGTGTGGTCCGGAACCAGCATTTCCGCTCCTCTGGTGACCGGCAGTGTGGCGCTCTTGATGGAGCACGATATCTATTATGCGGGCAGTCCGGCCCGGGTGAAATCAGCGCTCATGGCGCTGGCGCAGACACCTTCCGATTACGTGGCTGACTGCGGTCACTTTGACGACCGGGTCGGAGCAGGAGTCATCGACCTGGGAGGGATGCTCAGTTATCCCTCAGACCGGTACATCTATGTAGACCCGGGATCGACCGGCGGGACCTATGTGTGTACCGATACCGTGTACCTTCAGGCGGGGGAAACGCTGGAAATGGCCCTCGCGTGGGACGCATACAAAGATTCAGGTGCAGGAAATGTACCTTTTTACTTGACAGATTATGAACTATATTTGTATAATTCAAACGGACAGGCCGTTGCGGTTTCCAATCTTTCCAGTAATGTGGAACTGATCCGGTTTACGGCGCAGACAGGCGGGTACTACACGTATAAGGTGTTTCAGTTCAGCACCATGAGTCCGTACAACTATACGGGGGACATCCTGTATCTAACCTATCATATAGAGTGATCAGCGAAAGGAGAAAACCAATGAAAAAGTATGTTTCGATCGTGTTGTTCGTAGTTTCCATCCTTGCCCTGGCGGCGCTGTTCTCCGCGTACGCTGAGATGACCGTTGAAGAACCCAATATTGAGGTGACGTACAAAGTCTGGTATGACGAGGATCATTATGAGTACCCGTATGGCACCAAGAATCCGGAGGCTCCGCGGTTCCATACGCCCCTTGGTATGACCGTCACATTCACGAACACCGGCGGCGATAAGTCGTTTATTCAAATGTATGACGGGATCCACCCTGTGATCAGACTCTTCGCGGATGACGGGACTGTTTACGAAAGCTGGCACCTGGAAGGCATCCCCGGACACGGAGACACAACGGACTTGGAAGACTTTTTCAAGAAAGGCCAGACCCGTGAAACGACGTTTTTCTTTACGGCCGACGTACCGGACGGAGACTATGAGATGGAGGTCTTTTTCCTGCACGAACGCTACTCGGTGCCGGTCACGATCCTGACAGAGCGGTGAGGTGCCGGGAGAAGGGAAAACAAGCAGAGCTGCTGTAAAAAACGAAAAGGCGTGTCATCCTTCGACGCACTGCGTTCGCTCCGGATGACACGCTTTTCTCTGTCCTTCCGCGCCTATTCTTCCTTATATTCCCGGCGCATGAGGCGCAGCATCATCTCGGAAGGCGAGGCTTTGCCGTCTACGAGTTCCTGCACGGCAAAGGTGATGGGCATCTCAACATTCAGCCGCCGGGCCAGGCCCACGGCGGCAGGGAGCGCGTTGAGCCCTTCCACGACCATGCCGACTTCCTTTACCGCTTCCGCGGCGGAAAGGCCGGTCCCGATCAGCCGGCCGGCACGGTTGTTGCGGCTGTGGCGGCTGGTGGCCGTGACGATCAGATCGCCGATACCGGCCAGCCCGTAGAATGTGCGCTCATCGCAGCCCATGGCCCGGCCGAGCCGGGCGATCTCCGCCGCGCCCCGGGTAATAATGGCGGCCTTGGCATTGTCGCCGCCGCCGGCCCCGTCACAGACGCCGGCTGCCAGGGCGATGATGTTTTTGAGCGCGCCGCAGAGCTCCACGCCGCGCACGTCGCTGTTCGTATAGACGCGCATGACGTCATTGGAGAAGGTGAGCTGCACCAGCCGCGCGGTCTCCGGATCCTCGGAGGCCGCCACGATGGTGGTGGGCAGGTCGGCGGCGACTTCTTCCGCGTGCGTGGGGCCGGAGAGCGCCACCGGCGGATGCCGCAGGGTCACATGCGGCGCGAATTCCTCCAGGATCACGTCCGTCATGACCAGGAAACTGTCCTTTTCCAGTCCTTTGGCCACGCAGACCACGTACTGCTCCGGCGAGGCAAAGACAGACGCGCGCGCCGCCGTGGCGCGGATGAAAACGGAGGGCACCGCGAAGAGCAGCAGTTCGCTGCCGCGCACGGCTGTTTCAAGCCCGGCCGTCAGGCGGATCTCCTCCGGCAGGATCATGCCGGGCAGATTAGGATGCGTGCGCGTTTCCGAAAGACGCTCGATCTCGGCCGGAAGGGCGGACCAGAGGGTTACATCGTGGCCGTTTTTGGAGAGCATGCGGGCAAGGGCGGTACCCCAGGTACCGGAGCCGAGTACGGTAATTTTCATAATATGCTCCTTTGATCTTCGGCGGGCGGCTTCTGCTGCGCCCGGTACTGCGCCGGCGCCATGCCGAACTCCTGCCGGAACGCCCGGTAGAAACTGGAATAGTCGCTGAAACCGGACGAGGCGGCGGCTTCGGAAGCCTTGGTGCCGCTGCGGATGGCGGCGGAAGCGGCAGCGAGACGGTGGCTGAGGATGAACTGATGCACCGACTGGCCGGTCGTTTCCTGGAACAGATGGGCAATATAGTATTTGCTGATAAAAAACTCGCGGCTCAGACGGTCGAGCGTCAGTTCCTCCCCGAGATGGTCGAGGATATAAGCCGTGATGACCTCGTAGCGGGAGGGGGCATCGCCCCGGCTGCCGTGGCTTTCCGACTCATAGACGGCCCGGTTGATCTGCAGGAGCAGGTCTTCCATACAGAGCCCGATGCGGGTCTCGCGGCCGAAGCGCCCGGCGTGGAGCTCGTCCAGCAGGGCAAAGAGCTTGCCGCAGAGTACGTGGAACGTGGGCGCATCAAAATGATAGAGGCTGCGGCCGGTTTTGTCAATGCGCCGGATCAGATAAGCGAAGTCTTCCGAGCGGGCTGTCAGCTGTTCGAAGCACTGCCGGCTGATCCAGAAGACGAAGCGGCGGTAAGGCGTGTTCCCGTCGGTGATGACCGCGCGGTGTTCTGTGCCCGGCGGGATCACGATCATGTCGCCGCGAGAGGGCTCGCTGTGGCGGCCGGCGATCTCCATGCGCACCTGGCCTTCCAGGAAAAAATAGAATTCGTAGTAATCGTGGGCGTGCAGACCGACGCTCTGGAAGTGGAGATCACTGTAGTAGAAGATCTCGAAGTCCTTGGAGCGCATGGTCTGGCGCGTATCGAAGGCCGATCGGAGATAGTGATTCATAAAACCTCCCTGCAGGGCGCTGCCCTCTGGCTTCATTATAGCAAGAAATGCAATGATTTCAACAATTTTGACAATTTCTTTTTTCAAAGCGGTCCGATATAATAAAGTCATCCTGCCAAGAGAGGTGCAAGATCATGAAGAGAAATGTTATCAATACCAACCTGAAGGGCAAAGTTGCCGTCGTGACCGGTGCCGGCGGTGTGCTCTGCTCCGCATTTGCCAAGGACCTGGCCCGTGCCGGCGCCAAAGTGGCCCTTCTGGACCGGAACCTGCCGGCGGCCGAAGCCTATGCGGCTGAGATCGTTGCCGAAGGCGGCGTGGCCAAGGCGTATTACTGCGACGTGCTGGACAAAGAGGTCTGCTACGGCGTAGCCGATCAGGTCGAGGCCGATCTGGGCCCCTGCGATATCCTGCTGAACGGTGCCGGCGGCAACAGCCCCCGCGCCACGACGGACAAGGAATACTTTGAGCCCGGCGATATCGAAGCCGACACCAAGAGCTTCTTTGATCTGGACAAGAGCGGCGTGGAATTCGTTTTCAACCTGAACTTCATCGGCACGCTGATCCCGACCCAGGCGTTTGCCCGCCAGATGATCGGCCGCAAGGGCTGCAACATCCTCAACATCAGCTCCATGAACGCCTATACGCCCCTGACCAAGATCCCGGCGTACTCCGGCGCGAAGGCTGCCGTGACCAACTTCACCCAGTGGCTGGCCGTTCATTTCTCCCGTGCCGGCATCCGCGTGAACGCGATCGCCCCCGGTTTCTTCTCGACCAGACAGAACCAGGAACTGCTCTTCAACCCGGACGGCACCCCTACCGCCCGTACCGGCAAGATCCTGGCCGCCACGCCCATGGGACGCTTCGGCGACAGCGAGACCGAGCTCTCCGGCGCCGTGCTCTTCCTGCTGAACAACAAGGCGGCCGGCTTCATCACCGGCGTGACCATCCCGATCGACGGCGGCTTCTCCGCTTACTCGGGAGTATAAGTTCTTTCCCCGCAAAGCCCTTCGCCGCAGGCGGCAGACCCGGGAAAAGAAAGCGCTTCGAAAACAGAGACGGAAGGCTTCGGACTTCCGTCTCTGTTTTATTCCGGCTCTTTCGGAAATGTCTCGCACGAAAATGATTGACAAATGCAGAGATTCCTGTGATAATCGAAGCAACGGAAGACGATTGTTTTATCTTTCAGACAAGAGGACATGACAATGGGCTATCTGTACGACGACGGAGAACACCGGATCCTGCCGGAGTATAACGACCTGGAAGAGTATTCCAGCCTCCCGGAAAACGCGGCGGCCTATCCCGAAGAGATTCTCTATAAAGAAGAAAACGATCTCAGCGGAGCATCCGCGGCAAACGGAAAAAAACACGCAAAAAAGGACTTCAACTTATTCCGCTCTCTCCTGAGCTCGGCGGCCCGGGCGGGAACGGCGGTTTTCTGTACCCTTTTCCTGGTAACGTCGATCGTTCTGGGCGGCGGCGCCGACGGGAGCCGCGAAGGAAAACGGCTGGCCGAGATGCTGCACCCGCTGGAGGACCCGGCCGTCACGCACGTGCACGGACCTTCCCCCGAAGATCTTGCCAAGGTCTGGAACGGCGATCCGGAGGGCCCGCATCATTACGATGAGGACCATGTCACGGTGGAGGTGGAGCCTTCCTGCACGCAGGCCGGCCGCCGCTACATCTCCTGCGGAGACTGCGATGTCCGGCATTACGAGACGATCCCGCCGCTGGGACACAGGGCTGCAGAAGCGGTCCGGGAGAACATTACGGAACCGCTCTGCGAGACGCAGGGAAGCTATGACCGGGTCGTGTACTGCGAGATCTGCGGCATAGAGATGTCCCGCGAGACCGTGATGACCGATGCATCGGGCCATGTCCCGGGCAAAGCGGTCGAGGGGCTGCGCGTGGAGCCCGGCTGCGAAACGGAAGGAAAGATCGAATGGATCACCTTCTGCGAAGTCTGCGGCGAGGTGCTCTCGCGCGAGAGCACGGCGATCCTGGCCAGAGGGCATGCGGCGGGCGAGCCGGTAGAGGAGTTCCGCGTGGAGCCGACCTGCGAAGAAGACGGTTCGTATGAAAATGCGGTCTACTGCCGGATCTGCGGCGAAGAACTGTCGCGGGAGACCGTGACGCTGAAGGCCAAGGGGCATGAGGCCGGCGAAGCGAAGGAAGAAGGCCGCACCGAGCCCGACTGCGAGACGGCGGGCGGCTTTGACACGGTGATATACTGCGAAGTCTGCGGGAAGGAACTGTCCCTCACGCATACCGAACTGCCGGCCGCGGGCCACACGCCCGGCGAGGCGAAGGAAGAGGGCCGCACCGAGCCCGACTGCGAGACGGCGGGCGGCTACGATACGGTGACGTACTGCGAGGTCTGCGGGAAGGAACTGTCCCGCACGCATACCGAACTGCCGGCCGCGGGCCATACGCCCGGCGAGCTGAAGGAAGAAGGCCGCACCGAGCCTGACTGCGAGACGGCGGGCGGCTATGACACAGTGATATACTGCGAAGTCTGCGGGAAGGAGCTTTCGCGCACGCATACGGAACTGCCGGCGACGGGCCATACGGCGGGCGCGCCCGTGCGGGAGGCCGAGGCGCAGGCGAGCTGCACGGAAGAAGGCAGCTATGAAGAGGTCGTCTACTGCACGGTCTGCGGCGAGGAACTCTCCCGCACCGTACAGACGATCCCGATGACCGCCCACACGCCGGGTCAGGCAGCGGAAGAAAACCGCGTCGAGGCAGGCTGCGAGACGCCGGGCGGCTACGACATCGTGACGTACTGCGAGGTCTGCGGACAGGAACTGTCCCGCACGCATACCGAGATCCCGGCAACGGGCCATACGCCGGGTCAGGCGGCGGAAGAAAACCGCGTCGAGGCAGGCTGCGAGACGCCGGGCGGCTACGACAGCGTGACGTACTGCGAAGTCTGCGGACAGGAACTGTCCCGCACGCATACCGAGATCCCGGCGACAGGCCATACGCCGGGTCAGAAGACGGAAGAGAACCGCACCGAGGCCGACTGTACGAAAGAAGGCAGCTATGAGGAGGTCGTTTACTGCGAGGTCTGCGGGAAGGAACTCTCGCGCACGACGGTTGCGATCCCGATGACCGCCCACACGCCGGCCCAGGCAGTAGAAGAGAACCGCGTCGATCCGGACTGCGAGACCGGCGGCGGGTACGATATGGTCGTCTACTGTACGGTTTGCGGACAGGAGCTGTCCCGCACGCATACCGAACTGCCGGCGACGGGCCATACGCCGGGCCAAAAGACGGAAGAGAACCTTATTGCCGCCACCTGTACGAGAGAAGGCAGCTATGAGGAGGTCATTTACTGCGAGGTCTGCGGGAAGGAACTCTCGCGCACGGCCGTCACGGTCCCGATGATTGCCCACACGCCGGGCGAGGCGGTGACCGAAAACGGTGAGCTTGCGACCTGCACGGAAGAAGGCGGATTTGACAACGTCACCTACTGCACAGTCTGCGGCACGGAACTCTCCCGTGAACACGTCACGTTCCCGGCGATGGGCCATACCGAAGGACGGGCGAGGGAAGAGGACCGCACGGAAGCGACCTGTTCGCTGGAAGGCCGCTATGAATCGGTCGTCTACTGTACGGTCTGCGGCGAAGAACTCTCGCGCGAAACAGTGACGATAGCGAAGCTGCCGCATACGCCGGGACAGGCGGTGGAAGAGGATCGCGTGGAAGCGACCTGTACGGCGGAAGGCAGTTATGAATCGGTCGTCTACTGCACGGTCTGCGGCGAAGAACTCTCGCGCGAAACGGTGACGGTAGCGAAGCTGCCGCATACAGCCGGACGCCCGGTGACCGAAAACCGTACGGCTCCCGACTGTGAGAATCCCGGCGGCTACGATACGGTCTACTACTGTACGGTCTGCCGCGCGGAGATCTCCCGCGAGCATACCGTAGAACCCGCGCTCGGCCATACGCCGGGCCAGACCGTGATCGAAAACGACACAGAGCCCGACTGCGAGACGGCGGGTGGCTACGATACGGTCGTCTACTGCACGCGTTGCCACACGGAACTCTCCCGCGAGCATACCGTAGTTTCAGCGCTCGGCCATTCGCCGGGAGATTCCGAGATCGAAAACAACACAGAACCCGACTGTGAGAACCCCGGCGGCTACGATACGGTCTACTACTGTACGGTCTGCGGCGCGGAGATCTCCCGCGAGCACACCACAGTTTCGGCGCTCGGCCATTCGCCGGGAGATTCCGAGATTGAGAACCGCACGGCCCCTGACTGCGAGACCCCCGGCGGCTACGATACGGTCATCTACTGTACGCGCTGCGGCGAGGAGATCTCCCGCGAACATACCACGATCCCGGCGACCGGCCATACAGAGGGCCAGGCCGTGGAGGTGGAAGGGACCCGCGTGGATCCTACCTGCGGCGCCGATGGCAGTTATATCAGCGAAGTCCGCTGCGTGACCTGCAATGCGCTGCTTTCCCGCGAGACGGTGACGCTGCCGGCGACCGGCATCCACCAGCAGGGCAACAACACGACGGAGAATTTCGTGGATGCCACCTGTGAGACGGCCGGATCCTACGACATGGTCTTCTACTGTGCGATCTGCGGGCAGGAACTGGCGCGCAACACGATCGAGATCCCGGCCTACGGCCACAACTTCCTGCCGCAGGCCTACAGCAACGACGGCTTCCAGCCGCTGACCTGCACGCGCTGCGGAAAACCGGCCATCACACTGGAGATCGACGCGGCGCAGGGCATGGGCAGTTATACGATCCATCCGGATCTGGCGGCAAAGATCCGGTCGCCGGGAGAAACATCGCTCGAGGAAGGATACTACTACGAATCCAGCATGAATCTGTATATGGCGGGCAACGGAGACATGTGGATCGTCTGGGAGACCAATTACGAAGACAGCGGTGCCTCTGACACCTTTGACTTTGACGGAGAG
This sequence comes from Lachnospiraceae bacterium, assembly GCA_017958185.1. GTDB lineage: Bacteria > Bacillota > Clostridia > Lachnospirales > Lachnospiraceae > UBA6987. Next base: position 16,564 of record JAGDDE010000028.1, read on the forward strand.
GCGGCGGAGCCCGGCACCCAGATCTTCCTGGTGCTCGAGATCAACTATTACGATTCGACCGGAGAGCTTCAGAGAGGCTATCTCTGCTCCGAAATTATTGTAATACCATAACCCAAAGGCAAGAAAGGAATTACGATCATGGCAAACAATGAGCAAAAGAAAGAAGCCAAAAGCAGCGTCGGCCGCATCATCGGGGTCATTCTGATCCTGCTGATCGTGGCGGTCGTCTGCGCGCCGCAGCTGCTGTTCTTCCTGACTCCCGCGCAGCAGGAAGCCGTACGGCTGTTCCACGAGAACTACATCGGGAAGTTCATGCCCGTCCGCGCGGAAGACGGCAGTTTCGACTGGATGCGCCTCGTCGCTCTGGCCTTCATGCTCGCTGCCTGCTGGGCCGTCTACCGGATCCTGGTCTGGATCATCTCGCTGATCCGGCCGAAGAGCCGCCGGGGCGAAACGGTCAAGGGCCTCGTGGCCAATATCATCCGGTACGCGATCGTCATTTTTGCGATCATCTTCGGACTGAGCATCCTGGGCGCCGATGTGCTGACCGTCATCGCCGGCCTGGGGATCCTGGCTCTGGTGATCGGCTTCGGCGCACAGTCCCTGATCGAGGATATTTTTGCCGGGCTGTTCATCCTCTTTGAAGGACGGTTCTTCGTGGGCGACATCATCAGCGTGGACGGTTTCCGCGGCGAGGTGAAGTCCATCGGCATCGTCTCCACCCAGCTGAAGGACCTGGGCGGCAACATCCGGATCATCAACAACTCCGATATCCGCGTGCTGACCAACCTGTCCAACGTGCAGTCCGTGGCCATCTCCATCGTGAGCATCGCCTACGGCGCCGATCTGGTCAAGGCCGAGCAGGTGGTCGGAGCGACGCTGGAGAGACTGCCGCAGCAGTTCCCGCATCTGTTCCCGAGCGTGCCCAAGTACCAGGGCGTGGAGACACTGAACGAGTCCTCTGTCGACCTGAAGATCGTGGCCAACGTGGAAGAAGCAAACGTTTACAACGCGCGCCGCGCGATGAACCGCGAGTTAAAGCTGGCGCTGGACGCAGCCGGGATCGAGATCCCCTTCCCGCAGGTCGTCGTCTGGCAGGGAAAAGAAAAATAAGGACCGCCCAAACAGGCGGGAAGCGCACAGACGCTTCCCGTCTTTTTTTTTGTGCCCGGAGGGGGGCATTTTGCGGGGACCTTCTTTTTTTGGCGCCCGGAGGGGGGCCTGCGGGCGGAAAACAGTGCCCGGGATCCGGCAGCGAACCCCTCCGGAAACAGTTGTCCGCCGGAGGGAAACGCTGCCTGGCTAAAACAATAACAATGCGAAGTCACAAGCAATACATTGACAAAAGGCTGGATCGATGCTATACTCTTCATACAGTACACGGAAATGCTGTGAACGAATAATCAAACCGTTTCCGATGCTTCTGAGCCAGACAGGGTATCTTCCACCCTGTAAAAAAATAAAAAAGGAGAGAAGTATGAAGAGAAACACGAAAGCCGCAAGGATCCTTGCCATCGTACTGTCCGCCGTGATGGTGCTTGGCCTGGCAGCGGCAGCCGCACCCGGCGCATGGTCGAGCCATTTCGATGAGTTCGACCAGCTCATGGCGTACGACGAAAGACTCAACGTCGAGATCGCCGAAGAAGGCTTTGTCCTGCTGAAAAACAGCGGCATCCTTCCTTTGGCCAAGAACGAGAGAATGGTCACCGTGCTCGGCGAGCAGGCCGACTCCCTCGCCTACGGCGGCGGCGGATCGGGCTCCCAGTCCCGTCCCGGTCAGCAGATGGGCTCCACCTACGCGAAGTCCACGCAGTCGACCATTTTCGACAGCCTGGAGGCGGCCGGCTTTACGGCCAACCCTCGTATCCGCGACCGTTATCTGACGGTCAATCCCGGTACGGCCAGCGTAGAGGGCTCCATGGGCGGCGCGAACCCCTATGAGCGCGGCCACTACATGGATCTTGCCGAGAACGGCATCATCGAGTTCGGCGGGAAGAAGTTCAACCCCGTGACCGACGGCTCCGGCTCTCTGGACGGCGCGGATGACAACCTCTCCCTCTACGGAGACGCTGCCATCGTCGTTCTGGCCCGTACCGGTTCCGAAGGCGCCGACAACCCTTCCCACGGTGCCGGCGGACACTCCGATCCCAACGAGCATTACCTGACCCTGACCGATTCCGAGTATGAACTGCTGGCCTATGCCAAGTATCATTTCGAGAAGGTCATCGTCATCATCAACAGCCCGGCCGTCATGGAGCTGGGTTCCCTCCAGAACGATGACGGCATCGGCGCGATCCTGTGGGTCGGCCAGCCCGGCTGGAACGGCATCATGGCCGTCGGCGAGATCCTGACCGGCGCCGTGAACCCCTCCGGACGCACCGTCGACTTCTGGATGAGCGATTTCACCACCGATCCGACCTGGTACAACTTCGGCAACTACAGCCAGGCCCGGTACGCGCTGACCGGCGAATACGGCAGCGGCAACAGCACTATCCCCATGACCCAGTCCCCGCTGTGCGAGTATACCGTCACCCGCAATCAGACCGCCATCGACTATGCCGAAGGCATCTGGGTAGGCTACCGTTACTATGAGACGGTCGCCCATGACATGGGCGAGGCCGGCGAAGCCTGGTATCAGAGCGTCGTCACCTATCCGTTCGGCTACGGTCTGTCCTACACCACCTTCGAGCAGGAAATCGTGAGCACCGAAGGCGACATCAACAACAAAGACGGCCAGATCAAGGTCAACGTAAAAGTCACCAACACCGGTTCCGTTGCCGGCAAGGAAGTGGTGCAGCTGTACAGCACGCCGCCTTACACGGCCGGCGGCATCGACAAATCCGCCGTCAACCTGGTCGGATTTGCGAAGACCTCCAAACTGCGTCCCGGCGCTTCCGAGATCGTTACCGTTACCATCGACGTCAAGGATCTGGCTTCCTTCGACGATACCGACCGCAACGGCAACAAGTTCTGCGGCTACGAGCTGGAGACCGGCGACTACATCCTGTCCATCCGCAAAAACTCCCATGAAGAGATCGACAGCGTCACCCTGAAGTGCACGGCTGCCGGCCAGTGGGATGAAGACGGCAACCCCGACACCCCGAACAACATCTTCTCCCAGGGTCTGGACAGTGCCTGGGGCCGTTACAACACCGCGGCCTACACCTGGACCGAATCCCATGAAGACCACTACCTGAGAAGAGATCAGCTGCTGAACGAAGGCCAGCCCTCCGATCTGAAGAAACTGGCCTGGCTGCTGGGCGATGACAACCTCTTCATCGATCAGACCTTTGCCGTAGAAGCGCAGAGAGAGCATGTCTACTCCTATATGGACCATGACAACGTCTTTACGCCCGAGATCGAGACCAACTATGTGAACCCCTGGACCAAGACGGCGGCCGATATCCCCGCTTCCTGGACGCAGGGCACGGGCGTGGTCGACGAGGCCACCGGCATGTATCCCATCACCCTCGGCGATATGATCGGCGTTCCGTACGACGATGCCAAGTGGGATGAGTTCATGAACCAGCTGACCTGGACCGAACTGGTCGCCAGCGTCAACTCCGGCCGTTATCAGACCAACGGCGTTGCCAACGTGGGCCGCGCAAAGGTCACCGATCAGGACGGCCCCGGCCAGATCCGCGCCGCAGGCGACTGGGCCTGGGTCTGCGAAGTCGTCGTGGCTTCCACCTGGAACCTGGATCTGTGCTATAAGCAGGGCGTAGCCGTGGGCAACGCCTCCATCATGGGCGGCGTGAACGGCTGGTACGGCCCCGCGCTCGACTCTCACCGCAACCCGCTGGCTGGCCGTAACTTTGAGTACTATTCCCAGGATCCCATCCAGGGCGGTCTCATTGCCGCTGCCGTGATCAAGGGCGCCGTGGACATGGGCGTTCACGTCTATGCCAAGCACGCCATCCTGAACGATCAGGAGACCAGCCGTATGTCCACCGCGACGTTTGCCACCGAGCAGGCGTTCCGCGAACTCTATGCCAAGCAGTTCGAGCTGACTGTCAAGAAGGGCAACTGCAACGGCATGATGAGCGCTTTCAACCAGATCGGTATCGAATCCTCCGCCGGCTATGCCATCAACCAGCAGCTGTACCGCAATGAGTGGGGCATGGTAGGCTACAGTGTCACCGACTACTATTCCACCCCTTCCGGCGGCTGGATGGCCAACACGCTGGTCCGCGGCAATACCATCCCTCTGGGCAACCATCCGAATAATCTGGGCGGCGGTCTGGACGGACAGTGGGATGCCGAGAAGAACACTGTCACCGTTCCCGTTTATGACGCCGAAGCCGGCGCCGTGAACGCCGACGAACGGATCGCCAGCCCGACCCTGTGGTTCTGGCTGCGCGACACCGCGAAGAACACCATGTATCTGCAGGCCAACCTGAACGGCCAGAAGAACGGCTTCTACAACGTGATGATCGAGCTGAACGACGCGCTGGTCCTGAAGCAGAACGAAGCCGTCCCGGCCCAGACCCACATCCTTTCGGATGCCAGCCGCGAGAAGCTGGACAAGGTCTTCGGCTCCACGGGCTATACCCTGACGGTCACCGGCCTGCCTGCCGGCGTGACGGTCAACAGCCGGGGCATCCTGAGCGGCGTTCCGACCGAAAACGGCGATGCCCGCATCACGGTCAGCCTGAAGGGCAACTACGGCTTCGGCCACATCTCCGGCAGCCGCAGCTTCAATACGGCGGTCGACGTCTTTGAAGAAAAGCTGATCGACGGCGTGAAGCTGGACAACGCAACTGCCAAGATCGGCGAAGCCTACACCGGACAGATCACGGCCAGCGCCGTGGAACTGACGGCCGAGAACTACGTGGCCGGCGGCCGCGCCAGCGCGGATACGGTCGGCAAGTACATCGGCATCCAGTATGCCGCGACCGGCCTGCCGCAGGGCCTGCGGATCGATGCCAACACCGGCGCCATCACCGGCACCCCGACCCAGGTCGGCACCTTCCCGGTGAACATCACCGCCAACTACCGTAAAGTCACGGCCACGCAGGGCCGCAGCGGCACCACGTACAGCGCTACCAACGAACCGTACACCAGCGTCTATAAGTTCACCGTGGACGGCGCCTTCAACGTAACGTTCGACGCCAACTTCGAAGGCGGCAGCAAGCAGCTGATCGGTCTGGCAGAAGCCGGCCCTCTGGCGGCGATCGCCGACAAAGTGCAGACGCCCGTCAACGGAGCGAACGTCTTCCTCGGCTGGGCGACCAGAGCCAACGCGAACGCCGCGAACGTCGATCTGGAGACCGCTCAGGCCGAAGGACCGGTCACGTATTACGCGGTCTGGGGCCTGCCGGCCATCGCCGTCATCGACGGTGAGTGGTGGGTCAACGGAGCCAATACGCACCTGAAAGTCACCGGCGAAGCCGGCAAGGACGGTCTTGACGGTCAGGACGGCCAGGATGCCGTAGCGCCCGTCATCACCATCAATGAAGACGGCTACTGGGTCATCAACGGCGAGGCCACCGGCGTGATGGCCAAGGGCGAAAAGGGCGATACCGGTGCTGCCGGTAAAGACGGCGCCAACGGCAAGGACGGCGCCAAGGGCGATACCGGTGCCACCGGTGCGACCGGCGCGAGCGGCAAAGACGGTACGGACGGCAACGCCAACGTGGGCGTGATCGTCGGCATCATCGGCGGCGTGCTCGGCGCGGCAGGCCTGGGCGTCAGCCTGGCCGGCAAAAAGAAAAAAGACTGATCGCGGATAAATCCCGCGTGAGGGCATGACATCGGTCCGGACCGGGTCTTCGGGCCCGGTCCGGATCCGGAAAGCGGCTCCGGCAGGGATCCTTGCCGGAGCCGCCACGCCGTAAGTAGAAAGGTCCGGTCTTGCATTTCAAGACCGCTGCCGGCAAAA
>JAGDDE010000029.1 GCA_017958185.1 Lachnospiraceae bacterium
GTCGGCGCGGCCGTAGACGGAGGCACTGTCGGAGCGGCTGTGGACGGAGCCACCGTCGGAGCGGGCACTGTCGGCGCAGCTGTGGACGGAGGCATCGTCGGAGCCGGCACTGTCGGTGCGGCCGTAGACGGAGGCACTGTCGTTGCGGCTGTGGACGGAGCCACTGTCGGATCCGGGACTGTCGGCGCGGCCGTAGGGCTTCCGGGATCCGTCGAAGGGACAGGGTCCTGCCCCGGATCCGCCGCCTCCGTGGAAGAGCCGGTCAGCCACGAGAAATGAAGGCGGGAACAGCCCGCTGCGGCCGTGCTGATCCCGATCAGTAAAAGAACAAGGACGATTTTTTTACTCATGGTCATACGTCCTCCTTTCCGGTATTGCATTGATTCTGTTTTTACAATGCCACAGAACGCCGTGTTTTTCAAGAACGATCTGCTTTTTTCTCCGAAGGACCGCCCGCACGATGCAAAAAGAGACGGAACCCTTTTTCAGCTCCCGCCTCTTTTCCGTTATAGTTCTGTTCCGTTTTTGCCCTTTTCTGTCTTTCGGATCAGCGGCCCTTGCTTTTCTCAAAAAGGACCTCTATCTCGGTCAGTTTGCCGAGATCTCCGCCTTCGGCTTTCACCAGGCTCACCTTTTCCTGATACCAGGACACGTTTTCCGGACCGGGATTCGGATACACATACTCGCCGGCATACAGGATCAGCAGATACAGATCCTCGCCCAGCAGATAGTATCCGCCGCCTAGGTTGTAGGAGTTGGCGGGCGTGACGTTCCGATCCGAATACGGCTGGATGGCCTGCACTGCCTCCGTGATCGAGGCAAAATCACGGTGCTGCGCTATGATCTGACGGACCTGTTCCAGTGTGATGCGCGGACTGTCTTCTTCGATCAGACCGACCCGGACGGCCCATTCCCGCGGTGTGCGGCCCTGAAGGGGCGAAACCTCAAGGAATTCCTCATAACTCATGCCGGCATAGGCATCCCATTCCCCGCGGGCAGCTTTTCTTGCCTGATTTTCATAATACTCGGCTCTTCTCCTGGCTTCAGCGGCCTGCCACTGCGGCTGCATATACGCCACATACTCCTCCCACTTTTCCTCACGGACCGGGTTGCCGAAATACTCCAGCATCCAGACGATCTCCTCATACCCGGCTTTGACCGTTCCGTCCTCATTGTAATAACTCCGGGGGATGGGCAGCTGCTGATTGCCATAGATCACTTCAGGAAGTTCGATCTCCGGCTGGGTCGGGCGAAGCGCTGCAGGATCCTTAACTTCCTGCCGGACGGGTTCCTTCCCCCCCCTCTGTGCGACAGCAAAAACACCTACTGCAGCCAGTACAAGTATTATACCGACGATGATCCATTGACTTTTTTTCATTGTTTTCTGTACCTCTTTTTTTTGATGTTGAAAATGCCGATTTATGTTCTATTAACTGTATCTCCTTGCGGATGATAGGTCGATTGTCATATTAACGATTCTGCATCTTGTTTGCTTTTATCATACTATTGCCAAACAGATCTGTCAATCAGCTGCTGTCCGGATAATACCTGGTAATGGAATACCCCGCTCGTGCAGCATCCAAAAGCATATTGTTCTCAATTACATTGGCTGCCTGCGAAGGAGTCGCGTATTCAGAATAGGCCATCACCTCATTTCTGCGGTTTGATGCTACAAAGTCTCCCGGCTGCTGTTTATAGCCTCCGAAATACGCGGAATACAGAGTCGTTCCTTTAAGCAGGAAACGAAATGCATAGCCATAACAGTTCATTCGGTACTGCGTCAACCCTGTCAACGTACCATTGCCGGGGGTGACATCTGTGTTGATTTTTGCCGGGTCGTACTCCGAATAAAAGAAATCTTCGGTTTAGATTGAGTACGTCCGGCTGGATGGCCCCTCCCGTCCGTTGTGTTCCGGATCCGGATCAGTTAAGACACGGCAATTCGTCTGACTGCTGAGGACGACCGCCAAAACGATCACCAGGCATTTAACCGACCGTATCCATTTACAGTCACTGATCTTTCTCATTTTCTTTCCTCCTCTTATGTTTTTATTCTGGACGCGGCTCCCTAACGTTCTTACTAAACCAGCCGCCATTCGCGCATTGACCTTAAAACGAAAGTCACATCTGATTCTCAACATCTAACACTTTGTATTCTGTGCTCTATTTTTTGACTTGTCGGCTGTTTCCTAGTTTTTAATTCGTTCTAACGTTTGCCAGGTGCCGGTTTCAGATTCCGGATCCTTCGTGTATTTCTCAAAAGCTCAGTTCCTTCGGCCCGGGGACCCGGAATGCCCGTTCCAAAACAGCCGGGAGATACCTGATACAGCGATACGGACCGCCCTGCGTAGCGGTGAAAGACCGTTTCATCTATATAGACAAAAAAAACGGAGAAAAATGAACCTGTTTTCGGCAGTTTGATGAAATATGAAGATTCTAATGTTTTTTGCTATATACGCCTAATATTCTAAAGTTCCGATGGCGTGAAACGGCACGGCTGGCACCGTTTTCATTTTCCCGCGCAAAGAAAACGACCTTTCTCTTTACTTAACGGCTGAAATCAAGTATACTTGTATTGTTGCAGCTATGCGGCCCAGAGCCGTCTGCCTGTGAGAAGGAGGCTTTCCGTGCGTTTTTTACATACTGCCGATCTTCATCTTTTCGCCGCTCCCGATGCCGGCCGTCCCTGCGGGGAGGACCGCGCCAAAGCGATCCGCCGCATCCCGCAGGAACTGGCGGATATCTGTGTGCGGGAGAACGTCGATCTTCTGCTGATCGCGGGAGACCTCTTCCATCACCCTCCCGTGCGGGATGAGCTGAAGGAACTGTCTGCCGTTTTTGAGCAGATGTCGCATACGCGCGTGGTGATGATCGCCGGCGAACGCGATTTCGTGCGACCCGGTTCCGCCTACGCGCTCTATGATTTCGGGGAGCGCGTGACCTTTCTGTCGTCCCCTTCTCTCTCAAGCATCTATTTCCCCCAGTGGAACCTCGAAGTCCACGGACTGAGTTATGACCGCCCGGAGATCCCCGAGGCTCTCTGTGACGATCTGGAAGCGCCCCGCGACGGCCGCCGGCATTTTCTGCTGGCCCACGGCGGCGACGCCGGACATCTTCCGCTGCAGCCGCCTGTTCTGCTCTCGCAGGGCTGGACGTATGTGGCGCTCGGTCATCAGCACCGGCCGGGCATTTCTACCGGCGGCCGTCTGGCCTACCCGGGCTCCCCGGAGCCCGTCAGTCCGCAGGACACCGGCGCTCACGGGTATTACCTCGGAATCCTCACGCCGGATACGCTCAGCGTGACCTGGAAGCCCTTTTCCTCCGTCGAGTATGAACCGCTGAACCTCCATATCACGCCGGACGGTCCCGACCCGGCAGAACTGGTCCGCCGCCGCCTGCAGGATGCTCCGCAGCAGATCCTGACCGTGACGGTAAGCGGCGAACGCAGCATACGGCAGCCGTTTGACCCGGAGGGGATCGCGGACCTTTCTCCGCGTATCCGCGAGGTGATCGACGAGACCTTCCCCGTGTGCGTGCTTTCCGAGGGATCGGAGGGATCCGGCCCGGATATTTCGGATAGTTCCGCCGGCAGTTCCCTCAGAGAGCAGGGGGCCGTGCCCGAAGGCGGAACGCCGCCTCAGCCGGAGCCGTCGCCGGAGGATCCTCTGACCGGAGGCGAACCCGATGACGAACTGGCCCGCGAAGCGGCCGAACTCTTTGACGAGGCCGGACCCGGGAAAACCAAAGAGGCTGACGGGGAAGCGGCCGACGGAGCAAAGGCGCCCGGCGAAGCCCCGCTCTTCCCGGAACTGGACGAACTTTCGGGACCCGGCCCCGCACCGCAGGACAAAGATCCCGGTCCGGCTGACACCGTGCCCGGGAGCCTTCCGCCGCACATGACCGCCGCGCAGGAACGCCGCGAAGTCCTCGCCTGCCTTTATGCGCTCCGCGAACAGACCGCCGCCGCCCTGCTGCCCGACCCGCAGGCGGAAGCCGAGGTGCCCCGCCGCGATATGGAGATCCTGGCCTCGCTCGATCTGACCCGGCTGGGCGAGGGCCTTCCGGAACTGCTTCAGAAGAAGCGGGAGGAAGAAGAACGCCTGCGCCCGCTGGCCGAACAGCGCGATGCTCTGGCCCAGGGTCTGGAAAAACGCCGCAGTCTGCTGCGCGAGCAGGGGATCCCTTCTGCCGAACAGATCGCCGATGACAGAAAGCGGGTGGAAGCCATCCGGGACCAGCTGGAAAACTACCGGCAGTATTACAAGCCGTCGCCCATTCCGCTGCTTTTCCGGGAGATCCTTTCCTATGTGCTCATGATCGCCGCCGTGCTCTGCGTGCTGCCTATTTTCACGATGCTGAACGACCGCAGCTGGTGGCCCAATCTGCTGTTCATCCCGCTGATGCTGGTCATCATCCTGGTCTTTTCCCGTCTGGCCCGCATCAACGATGCCGAGGAGGCCGATCTGGCCAACCGGAAGCTTTTGTCGAATTATCTGGAGTTCTACACGCCGGAGCGCCGGGCGGAGCCTTCGGCCGACTCGGCCGCGGATCTGATCCGGTATCTGGACCGCCTCTCGGAGCTGCATGCGTATCTGGATGACACCTCCGACAAAGTGGATCAGAAGAGCTCCGAACTGGAGCAGATGGCCTCGGAAAATGCGCCGCTCGACCGCGAGCTGAATGACAAGCGCCGGGAGGAACACGTGCGACGCAACTGGGAAAAGCTGGTCCGGCGCACCCAGCTGCGCCTGGACGCCGCCGAGGAACACGCCCGCACCAATGCCCGCCTGACCGCGCGGCTGAACGCCCTGGACGAACGGATCCGGGAGATGGAAGCGGAAGCCCGCTGAAACGCCGGGATCCAGGATGAACCCTAAGACAATAAACGACGCAAAGCGGCGGCTTCCTCCGGAAACAGAGGGGCCGCCGTTTTGACGTTTTTCTTGACAGGACCGCGCCGGAAGTGATACCATAACGGCAGAGAAACAGAGGGTAAAAACGGGATCCGGGAAGGTTCCCGGTTGGTCGTGACCGAAAAAGGGGCATCACTGCCCAAAACAGTAAAAACGGAGGGATTCTATGTTCAACGATCCGGGAAAAAAAGTCAAAATCGTAGCTAACGTGTTTTTCTGGCTGGTCGCCGCGGGCGGCGTTTTGACCGCCGTCTTCCTTGCGATCAATATGGAGGCCTGGGAGTACGTGCTGATCGCTCCGGGCGCGGTATTGGTCGCCTGGCTCTTCGGTCTGTTCATTTATGCCTTCGGCGAAGCGGTGGAAAGCCTGACCGCTCTGAAAAACCGCTCCGGCAGCGCTATCGCCCCGGCCGGCACAGATTCCCATGCCGTCGTTATGGCACAGGGAGCGGCGCTCCGTCAGGAGATCGCCGAAGAAGCCGCCCGCTATGAGCAGATGTACCGCGACGGCGTCATCACGAAAAGCGAATACAAAAAGATCACCGGCCGGCTGCGCGATCTGATGTAAGGAGGGGCCTATGAAGCAGAATACCAGGGGTCTTTCCCTGACGGCGGGGATCCTGTTCCTGATCCTCGGCGTCTATCTGATCGGTGCCGTCATACTGGATATCATCACGCTGGAGATCCACGCGCCGTATGCGCAGCAGTACGTTCTGGCCGCTTTTCTCGACTATCTGGGACTGCTGGCGATCGGCATCGGCCTGATCTGCCGGAGCCGGGCCGTGGTCCTGGCCGGTTCGCTCTGGCAGGCCGTCATTTACGCGCTCTCCCTCGTCAGCTGGGTCAACTGGGCCTACTGGCAGGAAGCCTCGCCCGCCGGCCGCGCGGCGGTTTTCGCCTCTGCCTATGTTCAGGGCGGGCTCCGGAATCTTTTGTTATTCCTTTTGATGTTTTTCATCTTGATCACGCTGATCCTGGCCCTGTGCCGTGCTAAAGCGCTGAAGTCGCTCTGGCTGCTGCCGCTGATCCCGGCGGCCCTGTGTCTCGCCTGGTCCGCCGCGGGTCCCTTCCTTGTCAGCCTCGTGCTGGCATTACCCGCCGCGACGTTAACGGAGATCCTTGCCGCGCTGGGAGCCGACCTGCTTGCCTATATCCTGCTGGTCGCGATGGACGTCGTGCTGTTCTTCGCCGTGTTGTTCTTCTGCCTTTGGAACCGGCGGCAGCCTGCACCGCTGCAGACGCTCACGCTGAAACAGCTCCGGGCGCGCCAGGAAGCCTTCCGGGCCATGGGCACCGCCGATGACCTGCGTGTCTCCCGCACCATGCCGGCAGAGGAGGCGTTCATCGCGGCAGCCGGTGTGGTTTTATCGGACGGGGAAGCCGCCGCTGAGACAACTGCCAAGGCTACGGAAACAGTGATTGCGGCGGAAGACGCGGCGGAGGAATCCGTAAACGAAGCGGAAGAAGCGGTCGATGAGGCTGTGAACGAGGCGGAAGAAGCCGCCGATAGGGTCTTAAACGGAGCAGAGGAAATATAATCGTTCAAAAAAGCAGGCAAGATCTGGCTGCAATGAAAAAGCAATGACTCCCCGGGAAGGGAGCCATTGCTTTTTGTTTTCCGTTGCACAGAAGATTTCGGCGTCTCCGGCGTCCGGAGCTATGCCGATGCGCTTCAGCCGGAGATCTTGGCCTTGTCGGACGAGATGCGGATACCGTAGATATTGTAGCCGCTTCCGTTGGTGCCCTGCTCGCCGCCGCCGGCAGCCGCTTCATCCAGCACCGTAAAGGTGATGGTGTTGGCGCCCTGCTTCAGGTTGACGAATGACAGAAAGACATACGCATTGTTGGCGGCCCAGTTGTTCGAGGCGTCGTAAGGCATGGCCACGCTGCAGGGGATCGTTTCGCCGTTGACCTTCAGGGACATGATCCGGTTGAACGTGATGCCGGCGGTGCTGCGGAAGCAGAACTGACCGTAGAGGCCGACTTCACCGGCCTGGTCCGCGTTGATCGTGAAGGTGACGGTCAGGCCCGTGTTCTGGTTGGTCTCGCCCAGCGGGACGAATCCTTCCGAATTGACACGGCGGGTGGCGGCGTTCCAGGCTTTGGTGCCGCCCTCCGCTTTCACGTAGGATGCGAGGGCCGAGCCCGTTCCGGCAGCGGAGTCATACTTGCCGTTCATCACATAGAAGTCCGTGCGGCTCCAGGCTCTGTCCTTGGCGGAGGCATCGGTCTTGTGATCGTCCGGCAGTTCGGAATTCGTCAGGATGCTGCCGCCGGCGGGTGCGGGCGGAGCCGTCGTGGGCGCCGGAGCCGTAGGGGCCGTCGTAGGACGGGGGGCCTGCGTAGGCGCGGTCGTGGGACGGGGAGCCTGCGTAGGCGCAGCGGTCGGAGCCGCGGTGGGGGCCGCCGTGGGCGCCGGCGTCGTCGGGACCTTGGTCGGTTCCGGCTGAGGGCCGCAGGCAGCCAGCAGGACACAGGCGGCAACAGCCGCCAGAACGGCATACAGTTTCTCCTTCATTGTTTCACTCCTTTCATCGGTGCCGGTCATTTACGGTCCCGGACAGCCGATAGTAAACTATTGTTAGTATAACACACTATTATTGTTTCGGAGCGGTTTCAGAACAAATTGTCTTTTCACGGAACGAACTGTACGGTATACGGTCCGCCGGAACAAAAGAAGAAAGAGCGGGACTTTTGAAAAGCCCCGCCCCTGCCACTGCCGGAGGACCGTTTTATTCTTCTTCGCTGCCGGCGAACTGCGAATCGTAGAGCTCGCGGTAGAAGCCGCCCGCCGCCAGCAGCTGTTCGTGGCGGCCCTGCTCCAGCACATGGCCGTCCCGCATGACCAGGATGCAGTCCGCGTCGCGGATCGTCGAAAGCCGGTGCGCCACCACGAAGCTGGTGCGTCCCTCCATCAGCCGCGCAAACGCCTCGCGGATCTGCAGTTCCGTCCGCGTATCGATACTGCTCGTGGCTTCGTCCAGGATCAGCATCGGCGGCCGCCGCAGCATTGCGCGGGTGATGCACATGAGCTGCTTCTGGCCCTGGCTGAGGTCGCTCTCGCGGATCTCCGTATACAGGCCCTTCGGCATGCGCCGGATGAACTCCCAGCAGTGCGTTTCCCTGGCCGCGCGGATGATCTCCTCATCCGGCAGATCCTCCGAACCGAAGGCGATGTTGTCGCGCACCGTCCCGCCGCGGATCCAGGTGTCCTGGAGCACCATCCCGTAATGCCGGCGCAGGCTGGTACGGGTGACGGACCGGACGTCCGCCCCGTCCACGCGGATGCTGCCGGCGTCCACGTCATAGAAGCGCATCAGCAGGTTGATGAGCGTCGTCTTGCCGCAGCCGGTCGGTCCCACGATCGCCGTCATGGAGCCGGGTCTCGCTTCATACGTGAAGCCTTCGATCAGCGGCTTTTCCGGATCGTACGAGAAATCCACGCCGTCCAGCGTCACCTGTCCGCGCACCTTCACCAGCTCCGCCGGTCCCTCGGGCACCTCGGGCTCGGCTTCGATCAGGTCGAACAGCCGCGCCGCGCACGCCAGCGCGTTCTGCAGTTCCGTGATCACCGAACTGATCTCGTTGAACGGTTTCATATACTGGCCGGCGTAGTGGAGCAGGATGGTCAGACCGCCGACCGTCAGGCCGCCGGACAGGATCCGGAAGGCTCCCAGCAGCGCTACCGCCGCGTAGATCACATTGTTGACCGCCCGCGTGGACGGATTGGTCAGGGAACTGAAGAACACCGCCATCTGCGACTTCTTCTGCAGTTCCTCATTCAGCACGGCGAATTCCGCCGAACATTTTTCCTCGCGCCCGAAGGCCTTGACCACCTTCTCATTGCCCACGATCTCGCCGATCATGGCCGTCTGCCGGCCGCGCACGGCCGTCTGCTCCCGGAACATGCTGAACGTATGCCCCGCGATGAAGCCCGCCACCAGGAAGCTGACCGGCGTCATGGCCAGCACCAGCAGCGTGATCCGGAAATCGCGCAGGAACATGACGGCGATCGTCACGACGATCGTCACAACACCGGAGAACAGCTGCGTAAAGCCCAGCAGCAGACCGTCCGAAAGCAGATCCACATCGCCGATGACCCGCTGGACGATATCGCCGCTGCTGTGCGAATCCAGATAGGAAAGCGGCAGCGTCTCGATCTGCCGGATCGCCCGGGCGCGGATATCCCGCACCGTACGGAAGGTCAGACGGTTGTTGATGAGGCTGACCGCCCAGGAAGCGGCCGCCGCGCAGGCGATCAGGATGCCTGCCCTGAGAAGCAGACTGCCCACCGTCTCAAAATCGACCGCGCCGGTGCCGATGACTGCGTCGATCGTGTCGCCGAAGAGGACCGGGACCAGCAGCTGCAGTACCGCCATGGCAGCGGAAAGAAACAGGCTGAGAACAAGCAGCGGCGTATGGCTGCCGACCGCGCCCAGCACTTTTTTCAATGTTGCGGCCTGCAGCGCCAGTGTTTTTTTGTCCAGTTTCCCTTTCATACGCCCGCCTCCCCGGCCGCGGCCGTATTTCCGTATTTTTCGGGGAGCTGTGAAGCACAGATCTCCTGATAGGCAGGGCAGTCTGCCAGGAGCTCTTCATGCGTCCCGCTGCCGGCCAGACGTCCGTCCTCCAGCACCAGGATGCGGTCGGCGGCACGTACAGTCGCCATGCGCTGCGAGACCAGAAAGACCGTGGTCTCCTTATCAAGTTTCCGGAGAGCCCGGCGAAGTTTCAGATCGGTGGCAAAGTCCAGCGCGCTGGCGGAATCGTCCAGGATCAGGATCTTCGGCCGGCGCACCAGGGCCCGCGCGACGGTCAGGCGCTGGCGCTGTCCGCCGGAAAAGTTCCGGCCGCCCTGCTCCACCGGCGCATCCAGGCCGCCTTTGCCGGCGACGACCTCCTCGGCCTGCGCCAGGCGCAGCGCCTCCCAGAGTTCTTCGTCGGAGGCCTCCTCCCGCCCCCAGCAGAGATTCCCGCGTACGGTCCCCTCGAACAGGACCGCTTTCTGGGGCACCACGCCGATTTGCCGGATCAGCTCGCCGGCCGGATACGAACGAACGTCCGCGCCGAAGGCCTCCACGCGGCCCTCTGTCGCGTCATAAAACCGTGCGATCAGGTCGACCAGCGTCGTCTTGCCGCTGCCGGTGCCGCCGATCACACCGACTGTCTGTCCCCGCTCCGCCGTAAAACTGATATCCGTCAGGGATTCCGCGCCGGCGCCCGCATACGTGAAGGAAACACGGTCAAAACGTACCGCCGGGACCGGACTGTCCGGACCTGCCGGGACAAAGGCGTCTGCTTTTTCGGGATACTGCATGCTGCTTTCCGCTGCCAGCATATCGCGCACGCGCCCGGCACAGGCCAGCGAGCGGTTGATGGTGATGATCAGCGAAGCCAGTTTGATCAGTTCCACGATGATCTGGGCCATCAGGTTATAGAGCGCCACGACCTGGTGCTGCTCCAGGCTTCCCGCCTGCACGCGCAGGGCGCCGCTCCGGATCAGCAGGATGGTCGCGATATTGATCAGCACATAGGTGGCCGGGTTCATGACGGCGGAAAGCCGCCCCACTTTTTCGTTCATTTTCGTCAGCGCTTCGTTCTGCGCGTCGAAGGCCGCGATCTCGGCCTCTTCCCGCGTGAACGCCCGGATCACGCGGACGCCCTCCAGGTTCTCCCGCGTGCGCCCCAGCAGTTTGTCGAGCGCCTGCTGCACCTTCGCGTTCAGCGGGATGCTCGTGAGCATGACCCCGAACACCACCAGAAGCAGCAGCGGGATGACGCCGGCAAAGATCCAGGCCGTGGGCACGTCGATCGTAAAGGCAACGATCATAGCCCCGAATACGATGAACGGGCTGCGCAGCAGCAGCCGCAGGGCCAGATTCACGCCGTTTTGCACCTGGTTGATATCGCTCGTCATGCGCGTAATGAGCGTATCGGTGCCCAGACGGTCCAGCTCCGTATAGGAAAGCCCCTGTATCCGGTCAAACATCGCCTGGCGCAGATTCGTGGCGAACCCGACGCTGGCCTTCGCCGCAAACCACTGTGCGGTAAAGGAAAACCCCACACCGGCCACCGCCAGGAAAACGAGCAGCAGAAAATCGGCCCAGATGACGCTGCGGTCTCCGGCCTCCACGCCGCGTTTTAAAATATCGGAAACGACCAGGGGGACCGAAAGATCCGCCAGCGCTTCCAGCAGTTTGAAAGCCGGTGCCAGCACACATTCGAGCCGGTACCGCCGAAGATAAACAAGCAAGGCTTTCATCGCGTGACCCTCCGTGAAAGCGGGGCAGCCGCCGGTCCCGGAAGACGGCTCACGGCGGCATGACCTGTTCGAAGCAGGCGCAGCGTCCTCCTCCGGCACCCTGCCCTTGCGGCAGCGATGCCTGTTCATCATAACAGAAAGGCGGAAGAAAGGAAAGCCTCTCTTCCGCCCAAGGCGTTTTTTTCTCTGTGTCCCGCACGGCTTTTGCAACCGCTTCCTTGTCAAGTCCCGAACGCTCTGCCGGGACCCGGCACCGGCGCCGGACGGCTGTATCGTCCTGCCTGTGCCCGGCTCCTTTGTGCGTCAGTGAATCCCGTAGAAATAATCTCTGGCGGCAAGGTCCGCTTCTCCGGCATACAGATAGGCGTCCACAGCGATCTCCTTCAGAGCCTGTCTGTCCAGATAGCCCAGTGCGTAGGCGGTATTGAGACCCATCCACAGACCGTCACAGTAAACATAATAACTCACTGCATTGGCCGGGAATAACAGCCCGGCAAGATAGTAGCCTTCCCAATAATCAGCGGTGATCCGGGAATAAGGCCCATACTGAGCATAGGTGCTGCGAATGACACAGCAGTCATCGCCGTAAGTGCCCAGGTAAAGAAGCCAGGGCTGGAAGGTTTTCGACTCCCGGTCGGCGTACAGCGGACTGGAACTGAGAACGTTCCATGCTTCCTCGATCACAAGAATCTTCTCTTCCGGCAATTCACTGAAGGATGCTCTCGGCTTTCTTTCCGGTTCGGAGCCAAGCGCGGCCAGACGTTCGCGCACGGCAGGCGTCAGATAGGAATCCGTATGGTACCAGGAGAGCAGGTTCTCGCGCACCTTCGCGCTCAGCAGAGAGTACTTCTGATCGGCTTTGTCGACCAGTTCCCGCGCTTCTTCGTAATGACCGGTATCGATCAGCAGATGACACCAATAAGAAGTGTCAAAGGCTATGGATGTGCTGTTTGGATAGACATCCCGTACCAGCTCGGCAAACCATTCGTCTGTGCAGGGAATCCTTCCCCGATCGCCGTCTTTCGTGAGATTTCCGTCATACCAGTAGACCTGACCGTCTTCATCCACAGTATAGAAATAGGCGTTTTCTCCGAACGTGGAGGTAAAACGCGATCCGGGAACGATCTTGACCCTATCCTCTTCCTCGATCGTACCTTTATCCGTATCGATGGTGCGCTCGATCCTCTCCGGCCGCTTCGAGGCAGACAGGATCAGCAGCACTGCTGCCACAAGCGTTACCGCTGCGGCGACTCCTGCGACTGTCCAGAACCGTTTTCTGTTTTTCATACTATTCTCTCCTTAACAACTCTACTTTGAAAGAGAATACATATGAGAAGCTTCAAGGCTTCCTCCCCGCCGTCGTAAAACGGTGTCCGGCTCTGCAAACATCAGCCGGAGAACAGGATTCGGTCCTATGCATCTCTCCATCTATATAGACTCAAAAAACCGTATTTTTTGAACCGGATCCGCAGAAAAACAGCAAGTAGTCAATTCGAGTAGACTTATATTCCTCTTAGTTCTGATTTTCCCATTTTATGTGCTATTACTTCATTAAATAGCACAGACACCGCAGCTATTGATCCTTTTCCGGGCTTTCTTCTGCGGGCAGCAGTTCCTCGACCACTTCCTCCACGACTTCGTCCATCGGATCTTTATAGCGCAGCATGCTGAGATACAGGCGCGCGTACATGGCCATGGCAAAGATGCATACGGCGGCACTGAGGATGATCAGAGCAGCCGCAAGCGGCCGGGGGATATCTACCCAGAGGATCAGGATCACCATAAGCACATACATGATCACAGAACTTGCTTTCCCGTACCACCGGGCCCCGGTAACGATCTGCCGGCGGCGGATCACCAGAAGTCCCAGCAGAGGGACCGTGATCTCCCGCAGGACAAAGGCGGCCAGCAGCACCCACATGAGCGGGTAGCGCAGCAACAGGCAGATAAAGACCGCCAGCTGCGTCAGTTTGTCAGCGATCGGATCCAGGATCTTTCCCAGTTCGGAGACCTGATCGAAGCGGCGGGCGATCCAGCCGTCTATGATATCCGAAAGGCCCGAGACCGTGAGCACGATCACCGCAGCCAGATAATTCTCCTCTCCCAGATACAGCCAGAGGAACAAAGGGACCAAAACGATCCGGATCACACACAGGAGATTCGGAACGGTAAAAATCTGATCTTTTTCGAAAAACTTCATCTCAGCCTCCGTTGCGAAGCGGGCTTCGCAGCCATCGCCTAGTATAACACGCAGGAAGTCGTTTGTCATCTGTTTTAAGGAAAGGCGGAAACAAAATGGACAGAAAAGGACCGCCTTCCTGCTGTCCTTCGAACGGCAGAGGGGCGGTCCCTATCGCATTCTTTTCACCGCATTCGATCTACGATCTGTTCTGTTTGGCGTGATAGTAACGGCGGCGGTAGTATTTCTTCTTTTTGGAAGAAGCACTGCCTTCGGATGCCGTCTCCTGGCCTTCTTCCGCGGGAGTCTGTACCTGTGGCGGAGCGGGCTCTTCATCCGGCGGCGCGGGGGCAGCGGCGGAGCCTTCGGATGCGGCTTCTTCCTGTCCGGCCGCGCTGCTGCGGCGTCTACGGCGGCGTTTTCTGGCAGGGCGGGCTGTCTTTTCCGTATTCTGAACGGTCTCTTCCGCAAGGATGAGGCCTTCTGCCTCGTCTTCCATATCTTCCAGCGTCGTCTGCAGCATCTCGGCGGCGGCGCTTTCGGCTGCCAGTTCCTCTTTGGTCTTCTTGCGGCTACGGCGCTGCGCTCTGCGGCGCTCGCGTTCCTTTTCCACCCGCTTGTGGCGCTTCTCCCGCACGCTCTCCTTGCGGGAGCGGAGATCCTCCACGTCCTGCTCGGTCGCCGGCTTGATGGTCTTGACAATATAGACTTCTTCTCCCTGCGCCTTGCGGATGCGCAGCTTGCCCTTCACCATGCCGTGGCGCGGGCACTGCATCAGCGCGTAGTAGAGATTCCCGCTGCTCCCCGCGAACCAGTTCAGATGCGGCCAGACCGGCAGCCGGCAGCGGTTGCAGTGGAAAGAAGTGACCTCGCGGTCCCGAAGCGCGGCCTCCTTGTCCGGGAAGACCATGGATACATACTTGCTGTAGGTGGAAAACTCCAGGTAGATCTCCTCGGAGCGTTCCTGCGGCAGGTGGTAATAATCCACGGATTTGAACTCCAGGACAGGCGCCGTGTCCATTTTGGCCATGATGGCGGCGGTGTACCAGGCGTCGTCGAAGGCGGCGTGGAACGCGTGTTCCTGAGGGATGTCCATGGCCTCGACCGCCTCGTGCAGCGCGGGGCACTTTTTGCCGTCCAGATACCGGATGCTGTAGAGTTTCTGCAGATCGTAGTACAGGAGCGGCCGCGGGAACGCGTATTTGATCTTGTAGTATTCCATGTTCCGCTGCAGTTCAAAAAGATCGGACGGGCCCCATGTCACGAACATGAAGTCCTCGCCGCACCACTCCAGAAAACTCCGGCAGACCGGCGAGAAGGTGCGGGACCGCTGCAGCGCCGCAAAATCGATGTGGATGACCTCCTGTGTCCGCCGGTTCATGCTCCGGTAGATCAGCGGTTTGATGGTCTCGTGGAACTCCCCGATCTGGCGGAACCGGCTGTCCAGCTTCACGGCGCCGATCTCCAGGATCTCAAAGGGGATCTTCGTGTTTTCCCGATAGTGCCCGGAGGGCGACTGGTTCCACTCGAGGTCAAAAACGATATAATTCATGGGCCTCCTTACTCCGCCTGCCCGGCCCTGCGGCTCAAAAGCAGACGGTACCGGCGGTCGGCCGCCTCCGCGACGTGGGACAGCAGGACCATGGAGGTCACCGCTCCTACGCCGCCGGGCACCGGCGTGACCGCGTCCACGATGGGCGCGACCGCGTCCAGATCGACGTCTCCGCACAATTTCTGTTTGACAGGGCTGTAGCTCAGCCCGATATCGATCAGGACCTGGCCGGGTCGCACCCAGTCTTCCCCGATCATTTCCGCGCGGCCGACGCCGGTAATGACGATATCCGCACGGCGGACCTGCGCTTTCAGGTCCCGGGTCCTGCTGTGGCAGATGGTCACGGTCGCGTCTTCCGCCAGCAGCAGCATCGCGGCCGGTCTCCCGACCACGAGCGAGCGTCCGATCACGCAGACTTCCTTCCCCGCCACGGGGATCTCATAATAGTGAAGCATTTCCATGGCCGCCTGGGAGATGCCGGAGGCAAAGCCCAGACCGCAGCCGGAAAATACGCCGGAAAGCGAGCGGAGGCCGGCGCCGTCCACGTCTTTTTCCGGAAGGATGGCTTCGCATACCCGGCGCTCGTCGATCCCGCGCGGCAGCGGACGGAACATCAGGATGCCGCTGACGGCCGGGTCGGCGTTCAACGCCCCGACGGCGTCAAGGATCGCTTCCTGCGAAGCGTCGGCCGGGAGAGCGCACACCCGGACCTCTATCCCCACGTCGCCGCAGCGGCGCTTCACGCCGCGCTCGTAGCTGAGATCGGCGGACTTTTCGCCCACCCGAAGGATGCCCAGGACCGGGGTGATGCCGGCAGAGGCCAGAGCCTGTGTTTTGACCAGCGTTTTTTGCCGGAGCGCTTCCACGACCGGCGCGGCCGACAGAATTTTTGCCATATCAGAACCTTTCCTGCGCCCTTCGGGCGGCTTCCCGGGCCGGCGGGATATAAGCCGCCAGCAATGCTTCCGTTTTCTGTTCCAGCGCCTGCGCGCGCTCCCGGTCCTTCATGAGCGCGGTGTTCACGCGCACATTGACGGCAGCGATCTTCAGCGCGGCTTCGGTCAGATGGCTGCCGCAGATCACGTCGGAAAGCACCAGACGGCTGCCGTCTTCTGCGGCGGATTGAAGCAGCTGCGCGGTCTCGCCCAGCAGAGGGATCAGCGAGAACGGGGCGTCCGCCGCCACGTTCAGGGCGCTCTCCAGCACCGCCGCGCGGTCCGGCGCGTCTTTCGGCAGGCGGTAGGCGGCAGACAGGGGGATAAAGGCCGTTTCATCGCCGTCCACGGCTGCGATGAACTTCTGCCGCAGTTCCTCCGCCCGTCCGGCCAGTTTGTCCAGCCGCTCCCGGCGCTCGTCCTTCGCTTTGGTCCGGCTGATGGCGCCCACCATGGAAGCCAGCGAGGCCGCCAGGGCCGCCGTGAGCGCTCCGGCGCCTCCGCCGCCCGGGGCAGGCGCGTCGGAAGCGAGGGCTCCGGTGAATTCCTCCAGCGTGTGCAGCGCACGCGGTTTGACGGCGGTCTCCTCCGGGAGGCGGAACGGGAAGAGGATGTTTTCGCCCTCCGGTCCCAGGATCTGCGCCGTCCGGTAAATGCGCTCCGTGAGCGCGTCCAGCCCGGCACGGGTGTCCGCGCCGATAAAGTAGCGCACCGGGTAGGCATAGTAGCCGTCCGTGCGGTATGTTTCGCCTTCGCGGTAATAGATGGCCGTACTTAGAACGCCCGGCCAGGCGGCGATGCGCCGGCAGGCGGAGCAGTCGGTGATCTTTTTTTCCTCGGCCACATAGTAGATGCCGGCCACGGTCTTCGGGAAAAAGCAGTCATGCGCGCGCAGGGTGCGGCCCAGCCGCTCCGGATCGTAGACGGAATCCAAAAACAGCCCCGGCAGGCTGAGATGCGCCACATAGTCGAAAAGCTCGTGCTCATAGGCCAGGCAGCGTCCGGCAAACTCGCACACTTTGAGCGGATGGCCTTTCTTCCAGAAAAACTGCAGGCTGACGGGGCCTTCCGTCTGTCCCGCGGCCCGCACGAACGCCGTATAGGCGGCTTTCACTTCGTCATAGAATTCCGGCAGATGCCGGGAGGGGTAAACGATGCGCGACAGCACGGGCACCTGATGCGGCCCCCGCGGCGTGCGTTCGCGGTCGTTGATGGAAAGGACGGTCACCTCTCCTTCGTGCACCCAGGCCATCGAGTTGTATTCCGGCCAGGGCACGTATTCCTCCGCCAGCACCCCGGGCCGGGCGGAGCCGGCCTGCGCCAGCGGAAAGTATTCCCGCAGTTCGGCCGGGCTGTGCACAACGTACACGCCCTTGGTCCCGTATCCGTCGAGCGGCTTGATGACCAGCGGGAAGGAAAGGTCCCCCAGGGCCGCCTCGTCAAAGTCCGGCATCAGCAGGACGCTGGCCGGCGCGCCGATCCCGGCCTGTTTCATCAGCTTTTTCTGCTCGTTTTTGTCCCGGTAGAACGGCAGCTGTTCCGGTCTGATGTAATAGGGGAGCCCGGCTGCCGCCGCGATCTTCACGGACTGCTCAAAGAGCACGTCGGAATACGCGGTCAGGATGGCGTCGGCCCGCTCGCGCCGGGCGATCTCTGCCGCCGCCTCCGTATCGAACACGCTCACATCATAACTTGCCGAAGCGAACTGCTTGCCGGGATTGCCGGTGTAGCCGTCCAGTACGACCGTGTAGATCCCCCGGGAGACGGCCTCCCGGATCAGATCGGTGAACTCCTCGGAGGAGCCCAGGATCAGGAGTCTTTTTTCTTTCATTCGGCCTCCGTTTCAAAGGTCGCTTCCGCCGCTGCACTATCCAGGACGACGATCTCCGGCTCCCGCAGGGGCGGCGCGGTCTGCGCGGCCGCCTCGGTGCCCTTGTAAATGCGCCGGATCACATACTGCGGCGCGTGGTTCACGCACATGAAGATGCGCCCCACATATTCCCCGATGATCCCCAGCCCGATGAGGATCACGCCGAAGAACAGCAGGATCGTACACAGCAGCGAGGCGTAGCCCATGGGCATATCCGGATCGATCAGCCGCCGGATGACGGTCACGATGACGGCAATGAAGCTGATCGCGGACAGGATCATGCCCAGGATCCCGATCAGTCTCAGCGGTTTGACCGTGAAGTTGGTAAAATTCGACCAGAGTTTGACCAGTTTTCCGAAGGTGTAGCCGCTCGTTCCTTCCGTGCGCTCGAAGTGCTCCACTTCCGCGTTGGCGATGCTGCCGGTCGTCCGAAGGAACAGGCCTTCCATGTAGGCGTAGGGGTGATCGTAGCGGATCATCTCGTCCACCACATAGCGGCGGGCGATCCAGAAGCTGGTGAAGTGCAGATCCTTCGGTTTGTCGATCGCGTAGCATTCGAATACGTTGTCGGCTTTCGTCAGGAAGTTGCGGAAGAAGGAATGCTTCTTGGAGGGGTACTTGCCCTCTACCAGATCGTATCCCTCCTGCAGTTTCGCGTAAAGGATGGGGATGTTTTTGGGGTGTGTCTGCATATCGTCGTCCATATTGATGACGATATCGCCCGTCACATAATTGAGGGCGGCCATCTGCGCGTTGGCCTGGCCGGTGTTTTTCGTGAGGTCGAGCAGCGTCGTCCGGGGATGGGCGCGCACCAGATCCTTGAGGAATTCCAGCGTGCCCTCCCGCGGGGAGGCGTCGTTGACCAGCACGAACTCATAGTCCGTAAGGCCCATGCTCTCCAGGACCTGCTCCGTTTCCGTCAGGAGCTCGGCCAGTATGGGCATGGAATTATAGCAGGGGATGATGACGGAAGCCTTCATGTCCAATCCTTTCTCCCGGCTACTGCATGTGGAAGATCAGTATACCGGCGACCACCAGTCCCATGGCGATCCATTTCCGGAGCGTGACCTTCTCGCTGAGGAAGATCATGCTCAGGATCATTACGAAAAAGTAGCCCGTGTTTTCCAGCACGGTCGCAAACGATACCTCCAGGAAGCGGTACGCCAGCGTCGTCAGAAAGGCCGATACGAAGAAGATCCCGTAGGCCAGGACGGTAGGGACGTTGAGATACTCGCGCAGTTTGGAGGGATAGGTCTTTTCCGCGCTCTTTTTCAGCAGGATCTGCGAACAGGCGGAAATGAAGACCGAAAACAGCAGCAGAACGATCGCACCGGCTTCACTCATGTTCACTCACCGCCAGATACAGGCCGCCGATGATGATCACCGAGCCGGCCAGTTTCTGCCAGGTGATCACCTCTTCAAAGAGGATCACGCCTGCCAGCAGGGACCAGATCACCGTCACCGTCTTCTGGATGTAGGCGCTGGTCAGTTCAAAGCGCTTCAGGGCCTCCCGCCAGAGGAAGGCATAGGCCGCCAGGATCAGGATCTTTACCGCGTACAGAAGCACGAACTGCCAGGACCAGAGTTCGAAGTTTCCGGAATACTTGGTCAGGACCGTGCCCAGCGCGTAAAACAGAAAGATCGCGTGCAGGAAAAGGTAATCTCGCAGACGCGGCGTCTTCTTCATCGGTAAAACTCCTTTACGCAGCCGGCGATGTAGTCGACCTGATCGTCGCGCAGGCCGTAGTACAGCGGCAGACGCAGCAGGCGCTCGCTCTCGCGGGTCGTCCAGACGTCCTCGCCCGAGAAGCGTCCGAAACGTTTTCCGGCCGCCGAGCTGTGGAGCGGAACGTAGTGGAACACCGCCAGGATCCCGCGTTCTTTGAGGAAGCGCAGCAGTCTTGTCCGCTCCTCAAGGTCTTTGGCCTTAAGGAAGAACATATGCGCATTGTGCGCGCAGGCCGGCGGGACGACGGGAAGCTCCACCCGGCCCTCGCGGGCCAGGTCTTCAAAATGCGCGCGGTAGCGGCCGTAGATGTGCAGGCGGGCCTCGTCGATCCGGCGGTGCACCTCCAGCTGGGCCCAGAGATAGGCCGCG
This sequence comes from Lachnospiraceae bacterium, assembly GCA_017958185.1. GTDB lineage: Bacteria > Bacillota > Clostridia > Lachnospirales > Lachnospiraceae > UBA6987. The sequence continues at coordinate 19,810 of JAGDDE010000029.1, forward strand.
TTGAGTTCGCTGGGGAGATAGGACGAGCCGACGTCCACCCAGGTGTATTTATCGATCTGTCCGCGGAAAAATTTGCTGCGGTCGGTGCCTTTTTCCCGGATGATCTCCGCCCGTTCGATAAAGCTTTCGTCCCGGATCAGGAGCGCGCCGCCCTCGCCCATGGTATAGTTCTTCGTCTCATGGAAGCTGACGGTGCCGAAATCGCCGAGCGTGCCGAGCGGGCGTCCCTTGTAATACGCCGAGACCGCCTGCGCGGCGTCTTCGATCACGGTCAGACCGTACTTTTTCGCCAGCGCCAGGATGGTATCCATCTCGCAGGCGACGCCCGCATAGTGCATGGGGGCGATCACCCGGGTGCGCGGCGTGACGGCCGCTTCGATCTTCGTCTCGTCGATGTTCATGGTATCCGGGCGGATGTCCACGAAAACGATCCGGGCCCCGTGCAGCACGAAGGCGTTGGCCGTGGAGACGAAGGTGTAGGAAGGCATGATCACCTCGTCGCCCGGTTCCAGCCGGGTCAGCAGCGCCGCCATCTCGGTGGCCGTCGTACAGGAGGTGGTGAGCAGCGCCTTGGCCGCCCCGGTATGGCGCTCCAGCCACTCGCTGCAGCGCGCGGTAAAGAGGCCGTCGCCGCAGATCTTCTCCCGGCCGACCGCCTCCTTCATATAGTCGAATTCCTTCCCCGTGAACGGGGGCACATTAAAGCTGATCATCTCCGATTCCCTTTCCTGCGCAGAGCCGCCGTCCAGAAGAACAGCCCGGCCAGCGAGACCGCGGAGACCGCAAGGCCGATGAGATACAGAGTATTCCGATAAACGAGTTCCACCGTGTGCTCTCCTGCGGAGACGCGCACGCCGATGAGCCCCCAGTCCGCCGCAAACGCGGAGACCGGCTCCCCGTCCACGCGCACTTTCCAGGCGGGCTCGTACGGGAGCGCGATCACCAGGAAACCTTCCGCTTCCGCTTTGACGCGGCCCGTCAGGCGCGCGGCGTCCAGAGTATCGATGCTGCCGATCGTCGCCGCGGGCGTTTTGCCGCTCTCGTAGGGGATCTCGGCAGCCGCCCGGTCGCCGATCACCGCGTTCATCACGGTCTGATACCGGGTGATCTCCGGCAGGGAGAGCGCCCGCTCTTCTGTCACGGCTCCGTAGAACACGCGGAGCATGGCCGGGGCGTTCGTGTTGCGGTAGACCAGGATCCCGTCGGATGCGTCTTCTTTTTCGAGCCAGGACGCCCAGATGTTTTCTTTGGCGAGCACGTATTTTACGCCGAGCAGCGAGGCGGCCGAGGCATTCTGGCCTTCGGTGAAGAGCTGCAGGCTCTCCGAGACGCGGCCCTGCGGCCACAGATAGCGGTAGAACATCCGCATGCCCCCGCTGACGACGGAATTATAGCCGCCGGCCGGGAGGTAATCCTCCAGCATCGGGTCGGCATAGTAGAAATCCATATACATCTTTTCGGCGCGCCAGACACCCGGATCCTTCTCCTCCAGACCCCGCAGCACCTTTTCCGTCAGGGCGCAGTCCGCCTCGATCTGCTCCATCTGCTCCGCCGTGATCACGTTGCGCCAGCGCACCGTCGTCTCGCCTTCCATGAGCAGGTCAAAGACCAGCAGGCCGAGCATCAGCACCGGCGCGGCCTTCTTCAGCAGCGCGGCCGCTTTCCCGGCCCATCCCTGCCGCATCTTTCCCAGCAGGAAAAGGAGGAGGACGAATATGCCCGGCGCCGCCAGCACCGCCGCGATCCACCAGGCCAGCGGATGCAGCCGCCAGCTGATGTAACGCGCGCTGAGCCAGACGACGGCCAGCGAGACAGCCTCACCGACAGCCAGGGCGATCCACGATCCTTCTTTCTGCCGGAAGACCTTGTCCCACACGAGGGCGGTCATCCAGGCCAGGAGCGGCAGGAACACGAAGGTATAGCGGAAGCGGACGTCCGAAAAGAAATTGAAGAGGCCGGCGCCGATGGGCAGGATCACCAGCAATCCGCAGAGGAGGGCGGGGATCAGCCGGCGCAGGCGCTTCTTTTTATTTTTTTCCCTGATGACAAAGAGCGCGAGCCATTCGCAGCCGGTCACGGCCGTGAAGCACGAAAAGAACAGCTGCGGCATCTCGTAATAATTGTCCGGGGCCAGGTCGCCGGGCCAGCCGGCGTTGCCCATCAGATTGTTGGAGATCATGCGGGATGCGGCGGAAAAGATGACGCTCGGACGGTACAGGGTGAAGAACCGGCCCAGACCGCTGCCGGTCTCGCCGTCTTCCAGGCCGCCCAGCCGGCTGGAGGCCAGGATCCGTTCCGCCGAAGGCATCAGCAGGACGGCTCCGCCCAGTGCGCCCAGGACCACGGTCACAACGACCGGCCAGAGCTGCCTGGCATAGGTGCCCTTTGCCTTCTCCCGCGTCACATACCACAGACGCAGCAGAAAGTAACCGGCGGCAAAAAGCAGGATCATGAAACCCAGATACGTGCTGAACAGCACTGTCGCGCAGCAGGCCAGGCCTAGTTTCAGGTGGCCGGCCGGAGAAGGCTCCTGCAGAACGTCCTCCGCCGCGATCAGCACGAGCAGAAGGAAGAGCGGCGCGGTGCCCAGGAAAAAGTGCTGCCCCCAGAGCAGCATATAGCCGCTGAAGGCAAAGAGCAGCGACGCGGCGATGCGCCCGCCCGGGGCTTTGACCTTCCGCAGATACGCCAGAGCAAGGAATGCGGCCGCGTACAGTTTGAGCACCGAGGAGACGGTCAGCGCAAAGGCCACGGTCTCCTCGCCGAAGACGGCGCCGGCCAGCACGGTGATCCACGCGAAAGGATCCATCAGGATAGACTGCTCATTGATCCAGGAAGCGCCCGCTCCCAGGGAGAAATTGTACAGGCTGAAATTTCCGTTTCTGATACCGGCGGCCAGTTTGTGATAGATCGGATAATACTGCGTCATCGTATCGCCGCCCACATCATTGTAGAGCAGGTACTGGCGCCCGGTCAAAAACGGCCAGAATACAGGGAGAACCACGGCCGTCACCAGCACGAACAGCAGCGGGATTTCCCATTTTTCACGGTTTTTCAAAAAGCCTGTTTCCGGTTTGAGCATTGAGCCGATCCCCCGTGCAACACAGAGTTGCCGTTTGCAACATAATTTTTCCACAACGGAACAGTTGAAGTCAGGTGGAAAAACTGACTGTTTTTGTTGTATGATAGAGCCATAAGCTGCAGAAAGGAGCTTGCTTATGCTGCACCATCTGAAAAACCTGAGAAGCACCCTTGGGCTCAGCCAGTCCGATATCGCCGAACGGCTGAACGTCTCGCGCCAGGCCTATGCCCTGTATGAGACCGGCCGCCGCTCTCCCACCCTGCACACGCTCCGGCAGATCGCCGAGATCCTCGGCGTCAACACCGACTATCTGCTGGGACTTTCCGACGTGCCCGGCCGCTACCGGGCGCTGACGCTCCAGGAGGAAGCCCTCATCGACAGTTACCGCTGCCTCGACCACCGGGGCAAGCAGACGGTCAATCATCTGGTCCTGTACGAGAACCTGCGCTACCGCGCGCAGAACGACGGTCTGCCGCTGGATCTCCCGGATGATGCTGGAAACGAATCCTCTCGGGGGACGGCTCTGCCTGCGGTCTCCGGGGAAACGGTGCAGGGCGTTTACCTGCTGCCGGCTGCGGCCCCGGAAGAACTGCTCGCGACCGAAACGGCGCCGGAGCTTTCCCTTCAGTCAGACGAAGGTTTGGAGTCCAGCGAGAGCTTCTTCAGATAACCGTTGATAAACAGATCGATCCCGCCGTCCAGCACCGCGTTCACATTGCTGGTCTCCACTTCGGTGCGGTGATCCTTGACCATCGTATACGGCTGCAGCACGTAGGAGCGGATCTGGCTGCCCCAGGCGATATCCGCGACTTCCCCGCGGATCCCGCTGGCCTTGGCCGCCTGCTCCTGCTGCTTCAGCAGATACAGCTTCGCCTTCAGCATCTGCATCGCCTTGTCCTTATTCTGGAACTGGGACCGCTCGTTCTGGCAGGTCACCACGATCCCGGTCGGGAAATGCGTGATGCGGATCGCGGAAGAGGTCTTATTGATATGCTGGCCGCCCGCGCCGCTGGAACGGTAGGTGTCGATGCGGATATCCTCGTCGCGGACCTCCACGTCGATATCCTCTTCGATATCGGGCATGACGTCCAGCGAAACGAAGGAGGTCTGGCGCTTGCCGGCCGCATTGAACGGGGAGATGCGCACCAGCCGGTGCACGCCGTGCTCCGATTTCAGGTGTCCGTAGGCGTTCTCGCCCCGCACCTCGAAGGTGACGGATTTCACGCCGGCCTCGTCGCCGTCCAGATAGTCGAGTTCCTCGACCTTATAGCCTTTCTTTTCGGCCCAGCGCAGATACATGCGGTAGAGCATGCCGGCCCAGTCGCAGGCTTCGGTCCCGCCTGCCCCGGCGTGGAGCGTCAGGATCGCGTCGTTTTTGTCGTAGGGACCGGTCAGCAGTGTATCGAGCCGCAGTTCTTCCAGTTCCTCGACGAAGGCATCCAGCATGCCGCGGATCTCTGCCGCGATCTCCGGATCCTCCTCTTCATACGCCATCTCGATCATGACCTCGATGTCGTCGTACTGCCGCTGCAGTCCTTCGACCTTGGCCACCGTGTCTTTGGTGTTTTTCAGTTCCTGCGTCACTTTGGCCGCGCGCTCGGCGTCCGTCCACAGTTCGGGGGACTCCAGCTCGCGTTCCAGTTCCGCAATACGGTTCACTTTGCCCGCGAGGTCAAAGTGAATCCCTCACTTCCATCAATGGTTTCGCCTGAGCGGCCAGTGTTACTTTCATCTGATCCAGTTCGACCATCAACTTCACCCACTTTCCTTAAAACAGATTTTTATGCCAGACGTCCGTGGCATTGTTTGTACTTTTTCCCGCTGCCGCAGGGACAGGGGTCGTTCGGGTAGACCTTCGCCACGGCGCGCTTCACCGGCGCCTTGGCCACGGAGTCGTCCCGGTTGGTGCCGGTCGCCTTGGCGACCTGCTCGCGTTCGACCTTCTGCTCGATGCGCAGATGCATCAGCAGCTTGACCGTATCCTCCTGGATGCCCGCCGTCATGGCCTCGAACATGTCGAAGCCCTGTGTGCGGTATTCCACGACGGGGTTCTTCTGCGCGAACGCCTGCATGCCGATGCCCTGCCGCAGCTGTTCCATGTCGTCGATATGGTCCATCCAGCGGCGGTCGACGGAGCGCAGCAGGAACACGCGCTCGATCTCGCGCATTTTTTCGCTGTCCCCGATCTCCGCTTCCTTCTGCTCGTAGAGATGCACGGCCTCTTCCTTCACGAACTGTTTCAGGTCGGCCTTACGGAAGCGCGGAGCCGAAACGTCGGCCGGCGTGACCGGCGCCATCGGGAAGACCTGCTGCAGATTCTGGTTGAGTTCGTGCAGATCCCATTCGGAGGCGTCTCCGTCCTCGGGGATCGTCATATCCACGATCCCGTCCGCGACGTCGTTGATCATGCCCATGATCACGCCGCGCATATTCTCGCCTTCCAGCACCCGGCGGCGCTGGGCGTAAATGATCTCGCGCTGTTCGTTCTTGACTTCGTCGTATTCCAGCAGGCTCTTGCGGATGGCGAAGTTGTTGCCTTCGATCTTCTTCTGCGCCCGCTCGATCGCGGAGGAAAGCATGCGGTGCTCGATGGGCTCGTCGTCCGGGACCCGCAGGGAATTGAAGATGGCCAGCATCCGCTCGCCGCCGAACAGGCGCATCAGGTCGTCTTCCAGCGAAATATAGAATCGCGATTCGCCCGGGTCGCCCTGGCGGCCGGCACGGCCGCGCAGCTGGTTGTCGATACGCCGGGATTCGTGGCGCTCCGTGCCGATGATCTTCAGACCGCCGGCGGCGCGGGCCTCGTCGTCCAGTTTGATATCGGTACCGCGGCCGGCCATGTTCGTCGCGATGGTCACCGCGCCGTGCAGACCGGCATCCGCTACGATCTCGGCTTCCATCTCGTGGAACTTCGCGTTCAGGACGTTGAGCTTCACGCCCCTGCGGCGCAGGGCCGCCGCGATCTCTTCCGAAGATTCGATGGTGATGGTGCCGACCAGCACGGGCTGACCCTTGGCATGGGCTTCCAGCACCGCGTTCACGATCGCGTGCAGTTTTTCGCGCTTGGTCTTGTAGACCGCGTCCTGCAGGTCTTTGCGGATCACGGGCACGTTGGTGGGGATCTCCACCACGTCCATGCCGTAGATATCGCGGAATTCCTTTTCTTCCGTCATGGCCGTACCGGTCATGCCGGCTTTCTTCTCGAATTTATTGAAGAAGTTCTGGAAGGTGATGGTCGCCAGGGTCTTGCTCTCGCGCTTCACCTTCACATGCTCCTTGGCCTCGATGGCCTGATGCAGGCCGTCCGAATACCGGCGGCCCGGCATGATGCGGCCGGTGAACTCATCAACGATCAGGACCTCATCGTCCTTGACCACATAGTCCTTGTCGCGGAACATCAGATAATTCGCGCGCAGCGCCATGATCATGTTGTGCTGGATCTCGATGTTTTCCGCGTCGGCCAGGTTTTCGATCCGGAAGAACTGCTCCACCTTGGTCACGCCTTCGGCGGTCAGGTGGACCTGCTTTTCCTTCTCGTTGACGATGAAATCGCCGGTCTCCTGCTCTTCTTCCTGCATCAGGATGTCCATCTTGGACAGTTCCTTCGCCTCGCCGCGCTTCAAGCGCTGCGCCAGATAGTCGCAGGTCTCATACAGTTTCGTGGACTTGCCGCTCTGGCCGGAAATGATCAGCGGGGTGCGGGCTTCATCGATCAGCACGGAGTCGACCTCGTCGACGATGGCATAGTGGAGCCTGCGGAGCACCAGCTGTTCCTTGTAGATGACCATGTTGTCGCGCAGGTAGTCGAAGCCGAGCTCGTTGTTCGTGACATAGGTGATGTCGCAGCCGTAGGCTTTCTGGCGTTCCTCGGAAGACATGCTGTTGAGGACCACGCCGACGGTCAGGCCCAGATACTCGTGGACCCGGCCCATCCACTCCGCGTCACGCTTGGCCAGATAGTCGTTGACCGTCACGATATGGACGCCCTCGCCCTCCAGCGCGTTCAGGTAGGCGGGCAGGGTGGAAACGAGGGTCTTGCCTTCACCGGTGCGCATCTCGGCGATGCGGCCCTGGTGCAGGATGATGCCGCCGATCAGCTGCACGCGGTAATGTTCCAGGCCGATGGTGCGTCGGGCGCTTTCGCGGACCAGCGCGAACGCTTCGACCAGCAGGTCGTCCAGCGTCTCGCCGGCGGCCAGACGCTCTTTGAATTCGCGCGTCTTGGCGCGCATCTCCGCCTCGGACATGGCCATCATGGCGGGCCGCAGGGCTTCGATCCTGTCTACGAGCGGTTTGATCCGCTTCAGTTCTCTTTCACTGTACGTGGGAAATAGTTTCATATTATTCTCCGGGGTAGAGGCTTTCGCCGGGGCGTGTCAGCGGACTTCGGCGCCGGAAGAGATCTCGCCTTCCGGGGTCATCAGGGTCAGGCGGCCTTCCTCGTCTTCCGCCGCCAGGATCATGCCTTCGGACATCATGCCCGCCAGTTTCGCGGGCTTCAGATTGACCGCGACCATCACTTTCTTGCCGACCATCTGATCGGGACGGTACCAGGCCTTGATGCCGGAAAGGATCTGCCGCATCTCATTCCCGATCTTCACCTGGCTGCAGAGAAGTTTTTTCGACTTGGGGACTTCCTCGCAGCGGATGATCTCTCCGATCCGAAACTCCAGCCTGGCAAAGTCATCGTAACTGATCTCGGGCTTGTGAGCCGCTTCGGCGGGCTCTTTTTCCGCTTCCGGAACCTTTTCCGCCTGCTTTTCCGCCTCTGCCGGGGCTTCGGGGAACATCTCGCGCACCCGCTTCATGACCAGGGCCGGATCCAGGCGCGCAAAGAGGATCTCCGGCTTCTCGGCCACGCGCGTGCCGTCCGGCGTCAGGCCGAAGCGGTCCAGCGTATCGAAATCACGCGGAACCAGGCCCAGCTGCGCGCGCACTTTGTCCACCGTATCGGGCAGGAAAGGCGCCAGCAGCGCAGCGCCGATGGAAATGCTCTCCGCCAGGTTATAAAGGACGGTCGCCAGACGGTCTTTTTGAGACTCGTCGCGGGCCAGCGCCCAGGGCATCGTTTCATCGATGTATTTGTTGCAGCGCTTAAAGAGCGTCCAGATCTCCGTCAGGGCGTCCGCCACATGCAGGCCCTCCATCAGAGACTCGACGCGCTCCGGCACCGCCATCACGGTCTTCTTGAGGTCCTCGTCCACGGCCTCTTCCACGCGCCCGTTGCGCAGCACGCCGCCGAAATACTTATTGGTCATGGCCGCCGTGCGGTTGACCAGGTTGCCGAGGGTATTGGCCAGGTCGGAATTGATGCGCTCCGTCATGAGCTCCCAGGTGATCACGCCGTCGTTTTCAAAAGGCATTTCATGCAGCACGAAGTAGCGCACCGCGTCGAGGCCGAAAAAGTCGACCAGGGTGTCCGCATACAGCACGTTGCCGCGGGATTTGGACATCTTCCCGTCGCCCTGCAGCAGCCAGGGATGCCCGAAGACCTGCTTGGGCAGGGGCTCGCCCAGCGCCATCAGGAAAATGGGCCAGTAGATGGTATGGAAGCGGATGATGTCCTTGCCGATGATGTGCACGTCGGCCGGCCAGAACTTTTTATACTGCTCCGAGGAGGCGCCGTCCGCATCGTAGCCGATGCCGGTGATATAGTTGGTCAGCGCGTCCAGCCAGACATAGACCACATGGCGCTCGTCAAAGCTGACCGGGATGCCCCATTTGAAGGAGGTGCGGGACACACACAGATCCTGCAGGCCCGGCTTCAGGAAGTTGTTGACCATCTCGTTTTTGCGGGACACCGGCTGGATGAATTCCGGGTGCGCCTCGATGTGGGCCATCAGCCGGTCCGCGTACTTGCTCATACGGAAGAAATACGCCTCTTCCGTGGCCTTCACCACGGGGCGGCCGCAGTCGGGGCACTTGCCGTCCACCAGCTGCGATTCGGTAAAGAAGGACTCGTCGGGCACGCAGTACCAGCCTTCATAGTAGCCTTTGTAGATATCGCCCTGATCATACAGCTTCTTGAAGATCTTCTGCACCTGGCGCTCATGGTCTGCATCGGTCGTGCGGATAAATTTATCGTAAGAAGTGTTCAGCAGGTCCCAGATCTTCCGGATCCCGCCGGCCACCTCGTCCACGTAGGCCTTGGGCGACACGCCGGCGGCGGCCGCCTTCTGTTCTATTTTCTGACCGTGCTCATCGGTGCCGGTCTGGAAGAAGACGTCGTACCCCTGTGCCCGGCGGAACCGTGCGATACTGTCGCTCAGAACAATCTCGTAGCAGTTGCCGATGTGCGGCTTGCCCGAAGCATAGGCAATCGCCGTGGTCAGGTAGTAGGGCTTCCCGTTAAATTTCTGCATGGCATTTCTCCTTTTTCTCTGGCGGCGCGAATGAGCGCCGGCCGGCAGTGATGCCGTTTTCTCCCGGGCACGCCAAAAGACCCGGGAAATGGGCATTCGTAGTGAAATTGTACCATACCGGGGCTCAAAAGGCAAGGACGAATCTCTCCGCAGGAAGCACAAAGAGAGCCGGTCTCCCGCCCCGAAGGGAAGAAGACCGGCTTTCCGGGCTTATGAAAGGTCGCTGCGGCGCCTGCTTACTGATCCAGCTTGATGCCGGCCAGCAGATCGCCCAGATTGGTGGACGCTTTTCCGGTCTCCTTGTAATTGAAGACCTCTTCGCGGTCACGGCGCTCGCGGCGCTCGCGGCGTTCACCGCGTTCTCCGCGCTCCGGACGCTCCTCGCCGTCACGGCGGGGACGCTCGCGGCGCTCACCGCGTTCCGGACGCTCTCCGCGCGGCTCGCGGGCGGGAGCTTCTTCCAGCGCCTTCTTGCTCAGGCTGATCTTGCCGTCCTTGACGGCGATGATCTTCACGGTGATGCGGTCGCCCTTGGTCAGGACGTCGGCCGGCGTCGCCACGCGCTTCCAGCTGATCTGGGACACATGCAACAGACCGGACGCTCCGTTGTCCAGCTTGATGAATGCGCCGTAGTCCATCACGGAATCCACGGTGCCTTCGAGCACGGCGCCCTCGACGCACTCGGCCATTCTGGCTTCGCGCTCGGCAGCCTGTTTCCGCTTCAGCGCTTCACGTACGGAAAGCACCAGCTTCTTGCCGGCCTTTTCGGCGGTGATCACAACGGCATCCACGGTCTTGCCCTTGTATTCTTCCAGATTCTCCACATAGCCGTTGGCCAGCTTGGAAGCCGGAATAAACGCTCTCACCTCATCGACGTAAGCGATCACGCCGCCCTTGACGGCGCTGTCGATGGTGACGGAGATGGTTTCCTTCGAGTTCAGCAGCTCTTCGAAACGGGCCCAGACCGGATCATCGGTCGGAGGACCCTGCTTCAGCGAAGCCTCCAGTTCCGCCGCGTAATCCGCCATGCTTTCCGCTGCTGCGGCTGCGGTCTCCTGAGCCGCTTCAACGGTCTCGGCTGCGGCCTGCGCGGCCGTGGTGACTTCTTCTGCTGCTTCCATAATTTCCTGATTCATAAGAACCTCCTGCTTATCCTCCGGATGCCCTGCATCCGCGATCGTTTCTTACTATAACATTATTTTTTCCGGTATGCAATTGATTTTTTCGTTTTTCCGGCGAAATTTTCCTTAAAACTACCGGTTTTTCTGTGTTTTTCAATTGGCCGCTTCGATCAGCTGGCGCGTGTAGGGATGCTTCGGGTGCTGAAAAATCTCGTCGATCGCGCCGGTCTCCACGATACGCCCCTCCTGCATGACCATGACCCGGTCGCAGAGCTGATACACCACGTTCATGTCATGGGAAATGAACAGATAACTGAGCCCGTGCCTGCGGCGCATCTCGGCCAGCAGCTTCAGGATCTGTGCCTGGATCGTCACGTCCAGCGCGCTGACAGGCTCATCCGCCACCACCAGCCGGGGCCGCACGATGAGCGCCGCCGCGATGAGGACCCGCTGTTTCTGTCCGCCGGAAAGCTCCGACGGATGCCGGTCCAGGTATTCTTCGGAAAGGCCCACCTGCTCCAGCATGGCCAGGATGCGCCGGCGCCGTTCCGGAGCGTCGTACTTTCCGTGGATCAGGAGCGGCTCCTCCATGATCCAGCCCACGGTACGTGCCGGGTTAAGGGCCGAGCTGGGGTCCTGGAAGATCACCTGCGGACGCGGGGTATAGTGCGTGACCGTGCCCTCGTAGCGCGGCAGCAGACCCAGCACGGCGCGCGCCAGCGTGGTCTTGCCGGAACCGCTCCCGCCCACCAGGCCCAGCGCTTCGCCGGCATACAGATCGAACGAGACGTCTTTCAGCACCTTCTGGACCTCTTTTTTGCGGAACAGGGTGCCTTCCGTCGTATAGGAGACGTTCAGGTCTCTGACTTCCAGTATCTTGTCCATAGCGTCACCGGTTCCTTTGGCGGAGGCCTTCGCCCAGCAGGCTGAAGCCCAGGATCATCAGCACGATCACCAGTCCGACCGTCAGGGCGTACCAGGGCGCCCCGCGGAGGATGGTATTCTGCGAATCATACAGCATGCGGCCCAGACTGACCTCGCTGGCGCTCACGCCCACGCCCAGGAAGCTCATGCTCGCCTCCGCCAGCACCGCGTTGTTGAAGCCGATGGAGACCGCCGGCAGAAGCACCGGCCAGACGTTGGGCAGGATATGGCGCAGCATGATGCGGAAAGGCCCCGCGCCCTGCAGCCGGGCCAGCTTCACATAGTTCTGGGTGCGGCAGCGGGCAAACTCGGTGCGGACCACGCGGGCAAAGCTCGGCACGAACAAAATGGCCAGGACCCAGACCACGTTTTTCACGCCCGGCTCCATGATGCGCAGGATGATCAGCGCCAGAAGGATGCTCGGGAATGCGGTGATCAGGTCGCAGATCCGCATGAGCACTTCGTCCACGACGCCGCCGAAATATCCGGTCAGGCTGCCGATGATCACGCCGGCAATCCCGCCGATCAGTACGACCAGAAACGCGATGAGCAGCGTGGTCCCGGCCCCGTTCATGACGCGGGACAGGATGTCCCTTCCGAAACTGTCGGTGCCGAACCAGTGCGCCGGGGAAGGCGCCAGGCTCATGGCGTTCTCGTCGGGCAGAGAGGGATCGTACGGCGTCCAGATCTGCCCCAGCAGCGTGAAGAGGATCATAAAGACCGTGATCGCGGCGCCGGCTGTCAGAAACCAGTTGCCGGCGAAGGGATTTTTGTTTTTTACCGGCTGTTTGGCCATGCGCACCTCCTACAGACGGACCCGGGGGTCCAGGATCTGGCCGAGGATATCCCCGATCAGATGGATGAGCATGACCCAGACGGCCAGGATCAGGACGATGGCTTCCACGACGGGGATGTCGCGGGTGCCGATGGAAGAAAGCAGCAGCCGCCCGATGCCGGGCACGGAAAACAGCTGCTCGATGACGATGCCCCCGGCCAGCATCTCGGCCGCGTTGGCGGCCAGGAAGGTGACGACGGGGAGCATGGCGTTCTTGAGGGCGTGCGCTTTCAGGGCCGAGCGGCGGCTGTGACCGCGGCTGTAGGCTGTCAGGATATAATCGCGCCCCAGTTCCTCGAGCGCGCTGGCCCGCAGCATCTTGGTGGTCATGGCGATGCGCGGCAGCGCCACCGAGAGGGCGGGGAAGATCATATAAAACAGAAACAGCGGCCAGGATTCGGTATACGGAACAAAGCGCCCGGGCGTGAAAACGCGCAGCAGCAGTCCGAATACGACGGTAAGGAGGACCGCGACGAAGAAGGGCGGGACCGCCATGAGGATCTGGTTGAGAACGGTGAACACCTTATCGACGGGCCGGCCTTCGCGGCGGGCGAGCCAGGCCCCGGCGGGAACGGAAACGGCAACGGTCAGGATGACCGCCATCAGCGTCATGATGAGCGTCACGGCAAGCTTTTCGCCGATCATCTCCCTTACGGGCAGGCGGTAGATGTACGAAGTGCCCATGTCGCCGCCCATGAAGTGCCAGAGCCATTCGCCGTAGCGCAGCGGCAGCGGGCGGTCGAGGCCCATGTCGGCGCGCAGCTGCGCGGCGGCCTCCGGGGTGGCGTTGGTGCCGAGGATGGTGGCGACCGGGTCGCCGATCATCTCAAAAGCGGCATAGGAAAGGAAGGATACCGCCAGCAGCGTGGCTAAAAGCGTCAGCAGTTTCTTGCCGATATAACGCATATCCCTCTCCTCTCCCTGTGCGGATGATTCAGTTTTCCCAGCCGACGGTGCTGAGATCCATCACATACAGCGGGTAAAAACGGTACCCGGTCAGTCCGGTGCGGACGGCCACGAAATCGGCCATATCCTGCAGGAACACGGACGCGCACTCTTCGGCGAGCACCCGTTCCGCTTCGCGGTAAAGCTCCGTGCGGCGGGCGTCGTCATTCAGTGACGCGGCCTGCGCCATCAGCGCGTCGTATTCGGGGCTGGAAAAACCGCACATGTTCTTGGAAGAATCGGATACATAGCGGTTGAGCATGGCGCCCGCGGTCATCGTCGAGGCATCGAAGCCGCAGACCGTCGCTTCAAACTGGCGCCCGGCATAGATATCGGAGACCCAGGTGTTCCACTCCACCTCGCGGACGGTGGCGCGCACGCCCACCGCCTTCAGCTGCTCGGCGAGCACCTGCGCGGTGTCCACATGGGGCGTATAATTGGACGGGGCGATGATGGTCAGGTCAAACCCGTCCGGGTAGCCGGCTTCGGCCAGCAGCTGTCTGGCCCTGGCCGCATCGGTCTTGTAGAGATCGGTCAGGGAATCGTCGAAATACTTGCCGAAAGCGGGATACATGGCGCTGCCGACCTTGGTGCCGCGCCCGTCCGCCGTGAGTTTCATCATCTGATCGGTGTCGATGGCGTAGGCCAGCGCGCGGCGCACGCGCACGTCATTCAGCGGCGCCACCCGGTTGTTGAGGTACAGTCCCTGCACCAGGTTCATCGTGCCTTCCAGTACGGTGTATCTGTCGCTGAGGCCCTTGATCTGCGCGCCGGTGAGGTGCGCGGCCATATCGATGGTGCCGGCATCCAGCGCCATGACGAGGGCCGTGCCGGATTCGTAGACTTTGAAGGTGACCTGCTTCAGCCGCGCCTTGCTCCCCCAGTAGCTGTCATAGCGCGCAAAGACGATCTCTTCCTGGACCTTGCGGCTCACATAGCGGAACGGGCCGGTGCCTACCGGTTCGGTGTCCAGCTTGTCATACCCGCTCGGCACGATGTATACGCTGGCCGCATAGGCCAGGAAATCGCCGTCCCGCTGCTTCAGCGTGATGACCACCGTACGGTCATCCGCCGCCCGGACGGACTCCACCGTGCCGGTCAGGATGCTCTTCACGTTGGCATCGGTGGTCGTGTCGCGGCAGGTCTCGTAGGACCAGACCACGTCGGCGGCGGAAAGCTTCTTGCCGTTGTGGAAGGTGACGCCGCCGCGCAGCGTGAACGTATAGACCAGTCCGTCGTCAGAGACCGCGACCGTCTCCGCCAGCGCGGGCACCAGGCTCCCGTCGAAAGCCGGTTTATACAGGCCCTCGTAAACGTTGAACATGACTTCACGGGTCCCCGCCGTGGTCAGCTGGTACGGACTCAGACTGCTATTCAGATCCTGTCCGATGCCTACGGCTATGACCCCTTCCTCCCGGCGCGGATCCCCGGTCTTCTGACAGCCGGCAAGACAAAGCGCCAGGAGCAGTGCGGACAACAGAAGCGAAACAAGCGGTTTTTTCATGTTATTATCCTTTCCTTTGGGCCTTCGCCCATGCAAAGAACTCCGGCCTTCGCCGGATTGACTGATATTCTACCCTGTTTTCCCGGGGATTGCAAGCGAAACCGAAGAGAGATCCGCCATTCCCCTTGCCTTCTCCGATAAAATCACTTATACTAAAGAAAACAGCTGAAAGGAGCCTAAGTGGCCATGAAAGTACTGATCCTGAACGGAAGTCCGCATGCGGCCGGCAATACCGCAGCGGCCCTGGATGAGATGGTGAAGGTTTTTGCGGAAGAAGGTGTGGAGACCGAGGTCGTCCGGCTCGGAAACCGGGATATCCGCGGATGCATCGCCTGTAATACCTGCGGCGCGCGCGGAAAATGCGTTTTCAACGATATCGTGAATGAGATCGCGCCGAAGCTCGAAGCGGCGGACGGTCTGGTCGTTGCTTCTCCGGTGTACTATGCCTCGGCCAACGCCACGCTGATCGCCTGTCTGGACCGTCTCTTCTACAGCATTCACTTCGATACGACCATGAAGGTCGGCGCCTCCGTGGCCGTAGCCCGGCGCGGCGGGTGTTCGGCGACTTTCGACGAACTGAACAAATACTTCACCATCAGCGGCATGCCCGTGGCCTCCAGCCAGTACTGGAACAGTGTGCACGGTCTTTCCGCCGGCGATGCGGCGCAGGACGCCGAGGGGCTCCAGACCATGCGCACGCTGGCCCGCAACATGACCTTCCTCATGCGGGGCATCGCCCTGGCGAAGGAGACGTACGGACTTCCGGAAAAAGAGGCTCGTCAGTCCACCCATTTCATCCGCTGAGAGACAAAAACATCCGTGCCTTAAAGGACGGCTGTTGCGTTTTCCGCAAAGGGCCGGCCGGGCTTTTGCCCGGCCGGCCCTTTGGCACGGCAGATCTCAGTCATCTTTCATCCGGATCTCTGCCGTGACGGCGGGATCCACCAGCTGCAGAAAGCGGCGGGCATCCTCCTGGGTGCCGACGATATCGCCGTAATGCGTGGGCACGGCCGCCTTCGGATGCAGGCGGTTGACGAAGTGCGCGGCCTCGTCGGCCGTCATCGTGTATGTCCCGCCGACCGGCACGATGGCCACGTCGCATACGACTTTGGCATTGTCTTCGTTCTCATCCGTATCGCCGGCCACATAATAATCCAGGCCGTTCAGCCGGATCACGAAGCCGAGCCAGCCCCTCTCTTTGGTGTGGAAGGGACGGCTGTTGTTGTAGGCGTTCACCGCCCGGATGCGCACCCCGCGCACCTCCCGGTCTTCGCCGGGCTGCATGGCCACCAGCCGGGAGACCGGATAGCCCGCTGCCAGCGCTGCGGGGATCATAGAGAAGGGGATCACCAGCACCGCGTCCGGAGCGGCTG
Organism: Lachnospiraceae bacterium; assembly: GCA_017958185.1. Lineage (GTDB taxonomy): Bacteria > Bacillota > Clostridia > Lachnospirales > Lachnospiraceae > UBA6987. Next base: position 35,956 of record JAGDDE010000029.1, read on the forward strand.
CCTTTTCGATATCCTTCGGGGAAAAATGATCGTGGTGCTCATGGGTGACGAGTATGATGTCCGCGTCCTGCGGCGACTCCTTCAGATGGAAAGGGTCCACGCAGACCACGTGCTCGCCGTCGATCCGGACAGCGCTGTGGCCGTACAGGGTTACCGAAGAAAGGTCAAATGACATAGCAGCTCCTTTCAGCGCAGATGCTTTTCCCTGGTCGGGATGGAATCGATCAGGATCCTGGTGTATTCGTGGGCGGGGTGCCGGAAGATCTCATCGGCCGATCCTTCCTCTACGATGAGGCCGCGGTGCATGACGAGCACGCGGCTGCACAGTTTCCGGACGACCCGCAGATTATGGGAGATGAACAGAATGGAAGTGCCTTTGGTCTGGTTGATCTTGATGAGCAGATCCAGGATCTGGCCCTGGATGGTCACGTCGAGCGCCGTCGTTGGCTCGTCGGCGATCAGTAGTTTGGGGTCGTTGATGATCGCGGCGGCGATCATGCAGCGCTGCAGCATGCCTCCGGAGAGTTCATGCGGATACTTTTCGTAGATGCGTTCCGGTTCCGGCAGTTCCGCCTCCGTCATGGCGGCCAGTGCTCTCTCCCGCCGCTCCTCCGGAGCCATATCGGGACAGTGCACCGTCAGGCTCTCCTCGACCTGCCGCCCGATCTTCATGACCGGATCAAAGGCGCTCATGGGCTGCTGGAAGATGACACCGAAATCCTTGCCCTGCATGCCGCGCAGTTCCTGGCGGCTGCAGTGGTAGATGTCCTTGCCGGAAAGCAGGATCTCGCCCGTGTAATCACACTTGCGGCGCGGAAGCAGTCCGGTCACCGCCATTGCGGTGACGCTCTTTCCGGAGCCGCTTTCCCCCACGAGGCCCAGGATCTCCCCGTCTTCCACGCAAAAGGAGATGCCTCCGACGGCAAAGCGGTCGGGTGCGGCATCGTGGAAATGGACTTTCAGATCGGTGACTTCCAGCATGGCGGCCTCCCGGTGCGGCGCATTCCGGCCTTCCGGATGACGGCCGGAAATTTATCATAGCAAACTTTCCCGTTTTCGGCAAGTTCTTTCGTTCATTTGTACGGCTGCCCGTCATAAAAAATGGACCCCGAGGGGCCCCTTTTCAGTTTGCTCAATGCTTTCCGCCCATGCCGCCCTGGCCGCCCATCATCTGATTGGCGATCTGCGTGGTCAGCACGCCGTTTACATAAACGGTGCCGCCGGTGAAGGTGCAGGTGCCGTCATAATCGAAGGCCGAACGGGCTGTGATATTGACGGTCCCGCCGGTTATGACCAAGTCTCCGTTGGAGTCGACCGCGTCCGTATCGCCGCTGCCCATCACGATCGTCGTCGTACCGCCGGTGAATTCCACCAGCACGGAAAGGTTTTTCGCTTTCTGCCCGCCGTTGATCCCGTCATCGGTCGCCGTGATATCGATGGTCCCGCCCTGGATCTTCACCTGCGTGGCCTCGATCCCCTCGGCGCCTTTCAGACTGTATCTGCCGGCGGAGATCACAGCTGTCGTCGTGGCATGCAGCGCATCGTCGCCCGCATTCACGGTCCATTCCCCGCCCAGGAGCATCACAGAACCCTGCGAAGCATCGTCCTCGTTTTCCGCGTGCAGCCCGTCCATGCCGGCCTTGAGCGTCCAGGTGCCGCCGCTGCCGATGATTTCGTCATTGGCGCGGACTGCGCAGGCGTTTGCGCTGATCTCCCAGGTGCCGCCGGTCAGTTTCACGTCATCGCGGCCGTTCACGCCGTGATCCGTGGAGGAGATGACCGCATTGCCCAGGCCGTTCAGCACCAGATCGTCCCGGGAATCGATGACCGCATTGCAGGTCACGCCGCCCGACGATGCAAATGTTCCGGTCACCGTCAGGGTATTTTCGCTCCCTTCAGCCAAGGTGACAAATACCTTATCGGCGTTCAGCACATGGATGACCGGCAGTGATGTGTTCGTCACATTCAGGCCGTTCAACACCAGCTGCACTTTATCGTCGTCGCCGGCGTTTACTTCGATCATCGTATTCCGGACCGTGCCCGAAAGGACATAAACGCCGGCTTTGGTGACAGTGACGGTCGAACCGCTCGTCAGCGTCACCGTCTCGGCGCCGGTCAGATCCGCGTTTTGCGCCAGGTCGCGCTCCGTCAGCAGGGATGCCGCGAGTGAGGCGGCCGCCGCCGTATCCTCCGCTGTGGATTTCCCTGTCTGCGCGGCGCATCCGGCCGCCGCCAGCGCCACCGCCGCTCCCAGCAGCAGCGCAGTTATCATCATTCCGATTTTCTTTCCGCTTGTTTTCTTCATGACTGTATCCTCTCTTTTCCGGCTCCGGAGAACCTCGCCGGAAGGACCTGCCTGCCTTCTGACACGCAGTATAACGGACAAACCTAAAACGAACTTAAAGCAGGAAAAACTTTTTCAAAGATTTTGTGCAGCCTTGCAAGCCTGCGCGAAACAGTTTATAATCAGTGACAGTACCCGCTTTCTGCGATCCTTCGGAGGGACTTCATGAGACGCCGTCTCTTTGCCTGTTTTCTGATCCTGCTGCTTAGCGCGGGCCTTCTGGCCGGCGCCGCGGAGCCCCCTGCGTCCGAGGCCCCCCCTTCGGAGGCTCCGTCCGGGTCTGCCCCCGCGGAAACAGTCCCGGAGTCGCCGTATGTGCCCATGCCCACACCGGCCGGCATCCTGGCCCTGCCGGATCTGGCAGACGTGGCCGAGCCGCCCGCCGTCTCCGCGCCGCACGCCGTTTTGTACGATATGAATTCACATACCGTGCTCTATGCCAAGGACGCCTACAGCCGCGCCTATCCGGCCAGCATCACCAAGGTGATGACCGCCCTGCTGACCGTGGAGCACTGCGACCTCAACGATACGGTCACGTTTTCTTACAACGCCACGCACAATTATGACCGGGAAAGCAGCTCCATCGCCCGGACCGAAGGCGAGGAAATGAGCGTCATCGACTGCCTGTACGGCATGATGCTCGCCTCCGCCAACGAAGTGGCCCAGGGTCTGGCGGAGCATGTTTCCGGCTCTATCCGCACTTTTACAGCCCTCATGAACCAGCGGTCCCGCCAGCTGGGCGCCATCAACACCCGTTTTGCCAATCCGCACGGACTGCACGACGACAGCCACTATACCTGCTGCTACGATATGGCGCTGTTTATGACGGAAGCCATGAAGCATCCCGAACTGCGGGAGATCATGGGCACCTACCGCTACGAGATCCCGCCCACGAACAAACACGACGAGATCACCTACGTGCGGATGACCCACCCGCTGCTGACAGGAATTTACGATATGCGTTATGCCGATGCGGTAGCCGGGAAGACGGGCTACACACCCAACGCCGGCTACACGCTGGTCACCTACGCCTCCCGCGACGATATGAACCTCGTCTGCGTGATCATGGGCGCCTCCACGCCGGCCTACTGCGGTCTGGATTCCACCCTGCTCTTTGAGTACGGCTTCAACAACTTCAACACCTTCGACATGAAGAATTACGAGGAAAGCCGCACCGCCTCGGGCCCTCTCAGCGGCCAGATGCTGGCGCTCTCCTCTCCCGAGCCGGTCTGGGTGACCCTGCCGAAGGGCATGACGCCGGAAGTCCTTGCGTCGCGCACCGTGTACGGCGGCGGAGAGGACCAGGCAGCCTCCCGGGAATACTACCTGGGCCGGACGCTGCTCGCCCGTATGCCGTTAGTCATCGGCCGGGTGAAAGAACTGGTCCCGGTCGACAAGACCGTCAGCGTTGCCAAGACCCGGAGAGAGATCCTGCGGACGCCCGTACTGGGGCTTCCCGTCGCCTACTGGGCCATCGGCGGTATCGGACTGTTATGCGCGGCCGTGCTGGGTCTGCTCATCTGGTTCGCGGTATATACCGTGCGGCGCCTGCGGCGCTCCAAGGAAGACGAACTGGCCGCTATCGCCAGAAAGCGGCGGGAATGAGCGGAGCGAACAAAAGAAGACCGGAGGAAGCGTTTCTTTCGCCTCCCCCGGTCTCTTCTTTTGCTGCCGTTTTACTCTTTTTCCACGGAACTGTTGCCGGACGTTTTGATATCCGGAACAGCACTGCCGCTGTAGCGAATGTCCGAAGAGCCGGATGCCTCGCCGCTCAGCTTTTCATTGGCCGTGACGGAAAGCTCGCTCGCGCCTGAGAGCGTGACCTTTGCCTCCCGGAGCACCAGATCCTTCAGTTTACCTTCCGAGGCGCCGCTCAGGCGCAGGACCGCATCCGTGCCTGTTCCGGCCGCTTCCAGCGTCGAGGCGCCTTCGATCTTCCATTCCGCGCTGCCGCTCAGGCGGCAGTCGCTCAGTTTCGCGCGGCTGGCGCCGCTCAGCGTCAGCTCCGTTTTGCCCGCCTCCAGCCGGTCGGTCGTCAGCTGGGAAGCGCCGCTGAGAACGGCTGTCAGCGTATCCGTTTTGATCGCCTCGGTGATCAGCCTTCCCGCTCCGCTCACGCGCACGTCCAGCGTTTTGGATTCGATCCCGTCCGCGACCAGCACCGACGCGCCGCTCAGCCGGACTTTCATCGCGTCGGCTTTCAGGACCACACCGTTGCCGGCGATCCCTTCGCAGGCGTTTTCCAGAGTGATCGACTCTAGATCGTAATTATAAAAACGGATGATCAGCAGATAGTCCGTGTCATACAGAGTACTGCTGCTGCCGCTGATGCGCATCTCGCCGCCGGCGCTGCCTTTTTTCAGAGCCTCCACCAGGCTTTGCTGGCCTTCGATCTCGACCCGAGCCTTTCCGCTGTCCTTCAGGAAAAGCACCTGCGGTCCGAAGGTGATCCCGTCCTTCGTCAGCTTGATATCCCGTACCAGCACCTTCGTGCCGGAGGCGTCCCAGGTCTCCAAGGTTTTATCCCCGGTCTGTTTCTGAGTGATCCGTGCGAAACAGCCGCCAAGACACAGGACAGCGGTCAAAAGGCCCCCCAGGACCGCCAGTCTGCGAACTATATGATCCATGTTATTTCCTCCCGGCAGACTTTGTCTACTTGTTCCGACTGCCGGTTCAAGTATACCTTGTTCCGGCGAAAAAAGCAAGATGGCGTGCTGTAAGAGCACCCTGTTCTGCTCGATTATACTCAAACAGGAGATCCTTGAGAAAGGACCTCCTGTTATATACGTTCCTGTGTGAATCTTATCTTTGTTCAAGGGGTTTTCCGTCAAGATAATAATTGATTGTATAATCGTATTCTCTGATCTCAGGACCAGCACTATTAGGGTGACTAACCGTCACCAATACAGGCTTCATCACCGGATTGTATCCACGATCCAGATACATGTTAATATCGAGAGACACGATTAGTCGACCTTCTTGTATGACTACTTCGGAGACTGTCAAATCTGATATACCTATATTGTAATAAGGGACCACGAATTGATACCCAACTACGAAAGATTCTTCAAAAGAATCTTTCTGGAAAACACAGGGCAGTCCTTTTAAGTAAGCCGTCAGACTGTTTTCTTCAAGCTGAGTCAAGCCCGGAGTTTCTGCCATTTCTCCTTCTGAAAGGTTAATCAATTCCTCGTATGAGTCCACTCTCCAAAGCATCCCCACAAAAGAAGGTTCTCGGATTCTGCCTTCTGTTATCCACGATATAACAGGGATGTTGTCATCCGGTGCCAGATCAACATCATCCGCATCAGTGCATGGTTCTGTCTTGATTCCATCAGCATCTGTATCTGCCTTCTCGTCTACTTCATCAGTCACATTCAGTGATTCGGCGTTTATCATGCTTTCCATGCTGGTCTTGCCGTAATACTCATTCTCCCGTTGATCATCGATCTCAATCTCCTTCAGGTGTTCGTTAATCTCTTCTAACTTGTGAGTCACATGATCAGATGTTTTTACCACACAGCCTGTTAAAAGAATACTGGCTGTCAACATACACATAGACATTAAAACAATCTTCTTCATTTTACGTTTTCCTTTCATTAATAGTGCCCAAAGAACAACTTGCACTTCTTTCAATTTCCTATTACCATCAAAAAAAGATACAGAAAACCATGATATGTTGGTCTTATCACCACCAAGCCGCTCCATAATAAGTCGTTTGAGACGTGTCTCCTGCAAGGAACGTGATTTTAATAGTATAGTTCCCTGTAATGGTAGGTAGGAAGGAAATGACAGATAGATTCATTTTAGTGGATGATCTTATCTCAACCCCGTTAGGATCCAAAACCGTTAATTTCAGTCCTGACACTGTTGGATTCGTCCAACCTCCACCCGATTGAATGTTTGTATTTTTAAGCCAACTCAACGCAACCCTGACTGGCAGGTCTGTCGATGACACAGAAAAGGAATAAGTTGCCGTTGAACCTTGTGCCGTTCCGGCAGGAAAGTTTCCGGAAATCCAATTTCCGTTGGATGCTGTATAGAAAGATGCATAGGCATCGACCATTCCTGCTCCCATCATCTGAAACTCATTGTCAGAATCTTGTAATGCCAAGGGATGGTGGATGGAGGCAGCCAAAATAGCCTTCATCGTAGCCTGCTTTTCAAGTAAACCACTATTTGCCTGACAAGCTTCAGCAACTATGGCAGCTACAATAGGGGCAGATAAACTCGTTCCTGAAACCGACCCAATAGTCGGAATATAGATGTCCTCTCCTGGGGCGCAAATGTCCGGCTTTGAAAAAACCGTTGTGTTATAAATGCCATCAGCCCAATACTGAGAAAACCAGGAGTGATATCCCGCCAATGTGCCATCCGAAGATGTTTCCCTAACAGCTCCGACGGTGATTACATTATATGCAAACGCCGGGCTGATAGCGCCATTACTATTTCCGGCTGAAACGATAATATGAACACTGTGATTAATACCGATATGTTCGATCCATCCATCAATAGAGGAATAATAACATCCCGTCAGCCATCCCATACTGAGATTTATAACATTGACCTGCCGCTCCAATAGAAGCCATTCCATTCGATCAACCCAATTGGCAATAGTCGAAACTGTCGAAGTATGCATTGATGCATTAGGTACGATTCCCTCATATGCTATTCCCCCTGATATTACGGCTTGTCCAACAATTGGATATGCCGTCAAAGTGCCATGGGCATCGGTAGCTGAGGCAGCTCCATTCGGATCGCGATAAAAATAACTTTCGTTGAAAAGCCCATCCACAGATGATGGATACCCATTGAACATTGTCATGCCTATTTTTATGCCACCGCCCTTATAGTACAGCGAGTCTCTGACATAATCCGCACGAACCGTCTCGATACAACTGTTCAAAGGTGATACTGGTTCAGCATCAGGAACAACATCTATCAAAACCAAATTCTCATATTCCAACAATGATACGATTTGAGTTTCCGTCAGGGCAACATATATGAAAGGTGCCAATTTGCTGCAATAATAGTTTTCTTCACTATTACTGTTTTGAATTAGGTCTCTAATATCAGGGAATGCGTTCAGAAACTCGCAATGCCTTTTCATTTGAAGTTCAGCATATACCTGCCTCTCTGTGATGATATATGTATTGATTTCTTCTGCGGAGTATTCTCTTCCAGTTTCGCTTAATAGCGATCTATTGATCCCAGTGCGCTGAAAGACCTCTGCTTCAACTTCTTCTGACGACAAACACTTAAAAACCAAACAGACCTGATGTACACTTTCGCTCCCGCTATTCTGTAATTGAGAACGAAGCGCCTCTGTAAGGATTGAATTATACCCTTTCTCTGCTCCCGTTTTGACCGTTTCTTTTCTAGACACTACAGCAATAATGAAAAGCAAGGATACTACTATAAATATTACCGCTTGTTTTTCCTTGAGACCTTATTTCTCACCATTTTGAACCCTCTTGTTTTAAAACACCACTTACAATCTACAGTTACTATCTTATCCTATCACGGAACCATTGAATCTGTCTCCCAATAGTTTCATGGTGGTGATTTATTGATTGCATTCTTTCAAACCTTTGACTTCCGGTATCATGCTCTTTCTGCGACAGTAGGTACGTCTTGTTGCGTACACGAGTACGTGTAAACCCGATTGAACTATTTGTCAAGTGCATTTCTATCGTATCTCGAATCAGGTATCTGTCATCATAATCTTTAACATACTTTCTCTGGCTTTGCTGCATCGCGATGATTCTCTGTCATTGGACAACAGAAGAACACGCCTGCATGTCCTGATACGGCGCCCGGCCTAGGTCTCTGCGCCTGTTTATACTTTGCTGAAAGACCTATCACCCTCCGCTGCCCGGAACGACCCCAGGGAAACTGTTGTTGATAAGCAGATCGCAGCTGATCAGATAGTTGTATACCGCCCGGAACTCCGGCGTGATGCCGCCGACCTGGGAGACCAGCACGCCCAAACTGCCGTTATACATACCGACATCCACCTGATACGGCACCGGAGGCTCTGTCGCCGCAAGAATGCTCTCCGGAGTCCTGCCGGAAACGTCAGGATCTACGGAGACCGTTGCGTAAAACTCGGCGACTCCGATCTCATAGCCATTGAAACGTGCCGTAGATAAATTACCGCCCAGAGCCTCCGCGGGGTAGTAACCCGGTTCTATGACCACACGCACTACCGTGTTGGTATAATCCACGTAAATCAATGCCTGGATGAGATCCCCGTGCTCGTCGTAATAGGCGTTTCCTGAGACATCCCGGTAGTTTGCTCCCAGATGGTCCGGCTGAAAGTCCGAAAGAACCGTCCGGATATTGGCACCGGTGAGCGGTGTCTGCGACGCATAGTTCTCCGCCACGGTGACCCGGGATCCGGCGACCGTGTACAGTTCCTGCAGGATCACGGAATTGCCTGTTCCCTGCGGAGCCGTTCCTTCGACGATCTTCTTCGGCTCCACGTTTTCGATCTGCGGTGTATTTTCCGGAGAAGGCCTGCGGGCCGGCAGTACCCACGGCAGCAGCACCGCAAGCAGCAGGGCCGCAGCGGCAGCAACACCGGCCGCCGGCACCCAGATCCTCGGACGGAGGCTCTTCGGCGGCGTCTGTGCCATATACTCTTCTCTCATGCGCAGTCCGCTCTCCAGGACATCCTCGTCCAGCTGCGTCAGGATCTCCGCGACCCGCAGGATCTCTCTTTCTTCCTTCATAGGTCCTTCCTTCATCTTTTCTTCACTTTCCGGGCTCTCCGGGGACCGGCTGCCGGCCATCGCTTCGGCAGCAGACAAAACTTCGGGTTCCGCTTTTCCGTTCATATGGTGAAGCCCTCCTTCTCCAGGTATTCTTTCAGATCCTTCCGTATCCGTTCTAACCGCTTATAGACGGCTCGCTGCGACATCTGCATCATCTGCGCGATATCCGGTATGCTGTCTGCGGTATAATATCGGCTGACGAACAGGAACCGGTCCTCCCGGGATCTGCTCCTGAGAAACGCGCTGATCGCCGCCGCCAGTTCTCTTTCGCGTTCTTCCTCTTCCACGCTCGAGGGGCCGATCATTTCTTCCGCCTCTTCCAGAGAGACCGTCATTTCCGATCGGATCCGCTTTTTCGTCCGATTCTGCCGTTGGAACAGGTCCAGAGCTTTTCGGCGGATGATCGTTCCCAAATAGGCTGCGAGACTGTTCGGCCGTTGCGGCGGTATCGTGTTCCACGCCGCCAGATAGGTTTCGTCAAGGCATTCCTCGCTGTCCTGAGGATCCCGGTCTCCCAGGATGTTCCTGGCCAGAGACAGCAAAAAACGCCGGTACTTGGCATCCGTTTCCCGGATGGCAGCCTCTTCCCTTGCCCAAAAAAGATCCACGATCTCGCTGTCGGAAAGAGGGCTCTGTTCGTTTTTCAAATCGGGGCCTCCCTTCCTGAAAAGATCCCCGGGGGCGGCCGGCGGAGCGTCCCCCGCGCTGCGCATTTCCCCTTCACCTATATAGTCTCAAAAATCGGGAAAAATTGAACCTGTACAGACACATTTTCTCAAATAAAAAGAATGGAAAGTTTTTCTTTGTAATTCTTAATAATCTTAAGTCGCGTCGGGGAAAACAGACCGGTCCCCTCCTCACCGTGAGAAGACCGGCCGGTTTTGGCTCTTTGGTCCCTCATTTCCCGGCAGTGCGTCCTGCCGGGCAGAGTGATGCAGAGTATCCTTCCGAAGTCACCTGCGCTCAGTTCTGCTTGACATGGACATCGATCTGCTGATACGGGATCTTGACATTCGCGTCGTTCAGGGCTTCTTTGATCGTCTCCTGAAGCGCAAAGTAGGCGGTCCAGTAGTCGGCGTTTTTGACCCAGGCGCGGCAGAACAGGTCTACGCTGCTGCCCGAAAGGGCAATGAGTCCGGTGGTCACGGCGGGATCCTGCAGGACCTCCGGGACCTTGGCCGCGGCGGCAAGGATCACGTTCTTGGCCTTCTCCACATCGCTCTCATACGAGATAGGGAAAGTCAGATCGACACGGCGCAGTTCCTTTTCCGAATAGTTGATGACAGAACTGGTCGACGCGGTGCCGTTGGGCACATAGATCACGCGGTTGTCCACGGTGCGCAGCTTGGTGTTGCACAGGCGGATATCCTCCACCGTACCGGTCTGCCCGGCCACTTCCACGAAGTCGTCCACGCGGAAGGGACGGGTGATCAGCAGCAGGATGCCGCCGGCGATATTGCCGAGAGCGCCGTTCACGGCCAGGCCGATCGTCACGCCCAGCGAGGCGATGAGAGCGGTGAATCCGCTCGTATCGATGCCCAGATAGCTGATCAGGCAGATCACGACGAGGACCTTCAGCAGGATCCTGCCGGCATAGATCAGTGTCCTGGCCAGCGTGGAATCCAGTTTCTTCGTTTCTTCATTCTTCTTCTGGATGAGTTTGCCCAGCCAGTTGATCAGCCGGAAGCTGATGAACATGATCACGGCGGCAATAACGATCTTCAGGCCCGTATTCAGGATCCAGCCCATCACAGTGCTCCAGATTGCTTCCCAATCCATATTTCTTGCTCCTTCTCTTAAAAATCCTCTTTGACCTTTCACGGCCTCACAGTATTATACCACACGAGTCCCGGCCGCGAAAGATAAACTCGAAATAACCTTTCCGCAGGTGCTGCCGCACCGGCCTTATCCGGGCAAACGGCTCGAAAGCAGCGCCAGGTCATACGGCCGGGTCAGTTTTCGGTTTTCCTCCCGCCCGCGCACCAGACGGACCGGAAGGCCGGCCGCCTCCAGCAGCATGCAGTCATCCGTCATGTCCCGGCGATCCCGGAAACGCTCGTGCAGGCAGCGCAGCGTCTGCGTTTCAAAACACTGCGGCGTCTGGATGAGCCAGGTATGGGCGCGGTCGGTCGTCTGAAGGACGAGGCCGGCGTCATCTGTGATCTTGACCGTATCCGGCGAAGGCACGGCCAGCGCAGCGCCCGGCACCGCAGGCATGACGGCCAGCAGCGCGTCGATATCGCTTCGGCTGATCCGGGGCCGCGCGCCGTCGTGGATCATGACCCGTTCTCCCCGGACCAGGGCGAGCCCGCGCCGCACCGATCCCTGCCGGGTGTCTCCGCCTGTGATGATCCGGACCGGCTTATCCGAAGGCGAGGCCGAAAGCACCGCCCGGATCTCCGCCTCGTCGCCGCTGCGGTATACCAGGATGACCTCGTCCACGGCGGGATGTTCCAGAAAGACCCGCAGGCTGTGCTGCAGCACCGGCTGCCCTTCCAGCAGCAGGAAGACCTTGTTCTGACCGCAGCCGAAACGCGTGCCGCTCCCGCCTGCCAGCAGGATGACCGAAAGACTTCTTCTTTCCATGACGTCACCTCACGGGCATATGGTTCAGGAAGTGACAGCGGATGGGCTTAAATCCCTGGCGACGCAGCCGGACCGCCGCCGCTCCCCGCTCCGCCGTATGGCGGAAAAGGCCGAACACGGCGGAACCGGAGCCCGTCAGACAGGCGGCGCCGGCGCCGGCTTCGCGCAGGGACTGCCGGGCCTCGCCGATCCCGGGGATCGCGGCCACCCATTCAAAATCATTGAAGACCGAAGCAAAAACGCCGTCGATGTCGCCGTTTCGCAGCGATTTTTCACAGTAATCCACCCGGCCGTAGTTCCCGTGCAGACCGCTCCTGTCCAGCGCCGCGTACATGTCCGCCGTCGAAAGGCCCGTCTCCGGCCTGATCAGCAGTACGGGCAGGTCGATCGTATGCGCAATCGGCGTCAGCTCCGTTCCGATACCGCGCCCGCGGGTCGTTCGGGGAGTCATCAGGGCCGGGACGTCCGCGCCCAGCTGCGCCGCCAGCGACCGCAGCTCCTTTCCGCTGAGGCCCAGTTCGAACAGCCGGTTCAGACCGCGCAGCATGGCCGCGCCGTCGCTGCTGCCGCCGCCCAGACCCGCCTGCCGGGGGATCCGCTTGGTCAGACGGGCCCGTACGCCGCAGTCCTGCGGCAGCTGCGCTTCCAGAAGCTTATAGGCCCGGCAGACCAGATTGTCTTCGCCTTCCAGTTCCGGATCCGAACAGGAAAACTCCAGGCCCGGGGCCTCCGTCTTTTCCAGATCCAGAATGTCCGTCAGCGAAACAGGCTGATAAACGGTGTCGATCTCGTGGTACCCGTCGGGACGCCTTGCGGGGACCGAAAGACACAGGTTGATCTTAGCAAAAGGATAGATCCTCATCGCTTATTCTCCTACTGTCAGAATACAGAATACACTTATGCCTTCTCCCCGCCCGAAGGCGGTCAGGCCCTCGCCGGTCGTAGCCGTGAGCCCTACGCGGGAAGGATCGATGTTCAAGAGACCGGCTACGGCTGCTTTGATCGCGGGGATATGCTCCCAGAGCCTGGGGCGGCTTCCCTCCAGCGTAAAGGAGACGTGCACGATCTTATCCCTCAGGTCGGCCAGCGCCTCCGCCAGATACACCCGGCTGTCGGTGATCCCCGCCCGGCAGATCCGGTCCGCCGGCGGTCCCAGAATATTCCTTCCGGTGATGCCGGAAACGGCATTCGTGAGCGCGTGCAGCAGCACGTCTCCGTCGCTGTTCGCCTCAAACCCCGGCGCGTCGGGGATCACCACGCCGCCGAGCACACATTTTCTGTCCGGATCAGAGGCAAACCGGTGGCTGTCCTGTCCGATCGAACATCTCGTCATACGCTATACCTGATTTCTCCTGTACTCGTTTTTCCAGTTTTCCAGCAGCCGCGCATAGGCGTCGGCCCGCTCTTCCGGCGGCCGGTCGCGCAGGGCGGCGGCCTCCAGCGCCTTTCCTTCAAACACCGCCTGCCGCTCCCGCTCCGAAAAGCGCCGGCGGAACTTTTCTTCCTGTTCGGGGGAGATCTCCGCCTTCAGTTCCTCCGGCAGGGTCACGCCCGCCGACAGCTGGCAGAGCGCATAGATCTCTTCCAGGATCTTCTCGTCGTGGAGCAGGCTGTAGGCGCGGCGGTAACAGCGCATGGCCTCGCGCACCGCCTCCATGCTGGCATAGACGCTGCCCATGTTGTGCCACACCTGCCCGGTGAAGTTGGCATCGCCGAGCTTCACGGCGTCCATCGCCAGGATATCCTCATATTCCCGGAGCGCGTAGTGGTACAGCCCCTCTCCGAACAGATAGTCTCCTTTGGCCTTGCGGCGCTCGGCTTCCGGCATGGCCCGGAGCGTTTCCAGCGTTTTATCGAAGCGGAACAGTTCCGGACTGCTGTAATAGCGGATCTCCTGCAGGATCACGGGCAGGACTTCGTAGATATCGCCGCCGCGGTATCCGCGCAGACGTTCTTCCAGGCGCGCATAGCCCAGTTCTCCCAGGAACACGAACAGCCGCTCCTCCAGGAAGTCGTCCGGGATCAGCAGCACATGATTGAAGATGAAATAACTCAGTTCCTCGCCGGTGTAGAGATGGACCCCCAGTTCCGGCACATAATAGGGACTGCGCACGTTTACTTCCTGACAAAGGATAAGTCCGGCCATGAAGCCTCCTTTCGGAAAGGCGGGGCCGTCCGGCCCCGGCAGCGATCGGATGCGGGAGAGCGCCCCGCTCCGTCAGGAGATCAGGAAATCTTTGCGGAAACTCAGTCCGCTGGCAGGGAACAGCTCCCCGAAGCCCCGGTCGATGGCGCGCACCGTCACATGGTTCTCCGACGAGAAGGAAACGATGACCTCGATCCGGGTCGTTTTATTGGGACGGGCGGGCAGTTCGGCCAGAGAAAGACTGATGGTCTCCACCCGCTGCGTGGCAAACGAGGTGACCAGGATCTCGAGCGTATGCACGTCATCCAGGATGAACAGCGCGGAAGCCTTGGCCTCGTACCAGTTGCTCCCCGCAGAAGCCAGCGTGAGCGGCTCGTTTTTCCCGCCCCGCACCGCGTAAAGACTGATGGTGGAGGCCAGCCGGCCTTCGCACAGGCAGATGTAGGGGTAATTGGACTGCGGCAGAGTGCTGTCATAGGCAATGAACGCCGCGCCGTCCGCAAAAAGATGCTGGCCCAGGAAGACCTTGCGCTTATTGCAGAGCTTGCGCACGAACTCCGGCGCCCAGTCGGCACTCGTGAAGCCTTCGCCGGTCAGATACACCGAGGTGATGACCTTCTTCTGCAGCAGCCGGTCCGCGCAGGCGGACAGGATCGTGTCGGCCATTTTTTCGCCCAGCGGCGTATTGAGCAGATCCAGGTCGAAGGCCTCCTCCAGCGCCTCGCGCCGGGCTTCCAGCACCATGGGCCGCCGTCCGCGCAGCACCTTCATCTCGTAATAATTCAGCCCGCCGTCGGTCAGATCGAAGGCCGACACCAGGTTCGTGAAGGTGTCCTTGCTCTGGCTGACCGCAAAGTAGGCAAAACATTCGGTATGGCTCAAAAACTGCACGCGGCTGCGGGGCAGCCCCAGCCGGTCGCAGACCCGGGTCAGGCGGTCCAGCAGATCGGCATCCAGCTGCTGAAGGCTGAAGACCACCTCCGCGATCTCGTCCGTCTGGTACTGGCGGCGCGGCAGTTCCAGGACGCGCTCCAGATACAGCGTCAGCAGATCCTCCGCCGAATACAGCACGCCCTCGATCGTGGCCGTGCCGTCGCGCAGCAGCAGCTTGACCAGTTTGTCGACCATGGTCCCCTCGTTCATGAGCGCACGGCGGTAGCCCTCCGACCCGATCAGCCAGCGGTCGCTTCCGCGCAGTTTGCAGAGCACCGTCGGGATCAGGCAGGAAGTCTCGTCCGCGCCCAGAAGGACCGGCTCCACCGCCATTTTTTCTGCAGAAAAACAGCTGACCTGGCTGTACGAATCGCAGATATCCACGCCTAAAATAAGTCCGCTCACCGTTTTTCCTTCCTTCCGTATCGTCACGTCAGGGACCGATCCCCCGCGGCTCCTGTGCCGGCTGCGGGCGGTCCCGGTCATGCCCGCTCCTGTCAGAGCAGGTCGAAATAATTCTTCAGTATCACATCTTCCCGGCCGTAGGCCAGGACTTTTTCCTGCCAGGCCGGATCGTCGAAACCGCCCGCCTCCGCGATGAGTTCATTCAGTTTGCGGAAACGGTTGCGGTGGGCTGCCGGCTGCCGGTCCGGGACTGCCGTGCCTTCTGCCAGCGTCCGGCGGGTCTCTCCTTCGCCGGTAAAGATCTCATATTCCGCCCGCTCGCCCGCAAACAGCAGCAGGGAGCGCACATACACGCCGCGGTAGATCTGCGGCATTTCCGTGCGGACCGGCTCTTTGTCCTCTTGTTCGGGCAGGATGCGCAGATCGATCTGCACACCTCCTTCTTCGCTGCCGCGGTATTCGATCAGCGTGCGGTCGGCCAGCTCGGCCGGCAGCTGGATGAAGCGGCCCAGCTTCAGCTGATACGCAAAGCGGAGCCCCTGCCGGCAAAGGCAGTCCACCATGGCCTGCGCCAGGGCATGCTCCTGCTCGTTGAGTTCGCTCTGTTCCGAAAATACGCTCGTCAGGGCCATCTGGCCGACCAGCGGCAGGTTTTCCGGCTTCCTTTCGGTCAGCGCCCAGGTCTTCAGATAATCCACGTCCCGGGCCGTCAGGGCGATCTCCCCGCGGAAATACCGGTCGCTCTGGACGATCTCATAGGCATCCTGCAGCAGTTTGTCCGGCCGTTCGGTGTTTTCCAGATACAGGCGGCAGACCCATTCCAGGTCTTTCGTATCTCCGCTGAAGAGCATCTGGCCCAGCAGCCGCTCCGGCATATCGTAGACCAGGCCGCGCCGCTCGCTGCAGCGCCGCAGGACGGCGCGCATCTCCTCCGAACTGCCGTTGAAGAAGCGGCAGAGCTCCGTGAGCGTGACCGCGTTGTCCCAGCCCTGCCGGTACAGATACAGCGCGGCCGTAAAGATCCGCTCCTCGTATTCGTAATGCATGGTCCGGATGCTGCGGGTCACGAAGGTGCCGAGCAGTTCCGGGTCCACGCGGCGCAGATCGCAGGCGCGCAGCATCTTCAGGGCGCTTTCCCGGTCATCCAGGCGCACCGCGCCGGAAAACAGCACGCCGGCGGCCGTCTCGTCGCGTTCATCGGTCATGCACCGGCGCAGCAGCACCGTGGCCGAGGGGTCGCCGCTTTCCATGACCGCCACCGCCTTCTGCAGCAGCGCGTTGCGGCAGCCGCTCTCCAGGCGGTCCCAGCCCAGGCAGCGGCCCAGAGCCGGATAATCCTGCGGTCCGACCTGCTTTTCGCTCAGCCGGCGCACTTCGCGCAGGCGCACGCCTTCTTTGTCCGGGCAATAGCGGACGCAGGCATCGGCCAGCGCTTCGGTCTGCCGCATGAGCGGCGCATGTTTCTCGCGCACCCGGCTCCAGCGCAAACCGCGGGCGTCCTCAAAGAGCACGCGGCAGTCCTTCGTGTAGCAGGGGACCATCGCCCGGCCGTTTTCCACCGGATACAGTTCCTCCGCTTTCAGCTCCGGATACAGGACCGCCACCCGGCGGATATCCGAACCCTCAAAGCGGTACTGCTGCATATACAGCATATCGTACAGAAGGCCGGCCGTTTTTTCCTCCAGCACTTCGGGGATGAACATGCGCTCATAAAGGCCGGCCATCTCTTCGCCGGCCTCGCCGGCCAGCAGCTGCTCCAGCGCATAGCTCTGCATCTGCTTCTCATACAGCCGGTATACATGGCTCTCCGGCGGGAAGAAGCGGAGGATGTTCGCGTAGAGCGCGCGCCTGGCCTCGGGAAGTTCCGGACTGTTGTAGGAAAAATACAGCAGCACGAACTTGGGCAGCGGTTTTTCCTGCTCCTTCGGGAGCGTGCAGAGATAGTATTCGTACAGTCTGGTCAGCCGGATATCCTCGTCCAGGCCTTCGGCGTACCAGTGATGATATTCGGGACGGAGTTTTTCGCTGCCGATGAGGAGCCGCAGGATCGCCTCCAGGATACGCCGGTCCGGATACGACGCATACAGGCCCGCCAGGATCCGGTAATAGCTCGGATGCCAGCCCTCCCGGTTCTCCACCCAGTGGGCGGCCGTCCGGGCCATTTCCTGCGTCCAGGCGCCGAAGCGCGCGCCGAACAGCAGGATCCGCCGCTCAAAGGCATCGCCTTCCCGCAGCAGTTCGGGATGCTCGTTGTAAATATGGCAGGCTTCCAGCTTGAGCATGGGGTCCATCAGGCCCTCCGCCTCGAAGGCGCGGATCTTCCGGATGGCCTCCGCGGGCGAGGGCTGTTCCAGCTCGTCCATGCGCAGCCCCAGCAGGAAGGACATGGGATCGTCCAGCCCTTCCTCGCGGAAGCGCGCCAGCAGCCGGCCGACGCCGGCCACGCTGTCCCGGCTGGTCCCCAGAAGCGCCTCCAGATACAGATACCACAGATAAACGGAAGGCTCCCTGCTGCGGCTGCGCTGGGCTTCCACGCGCAGTTCGGCCAGCAGCGCCCGCTCCTCCGCACGGCGTTCCATACGGGCCAGGAGCACCGCTTTCAAGACCTTCATGGACAGATTCGGCTCACCGAAGGCAGTGCAGGCATCCCAGGCATCAGCCAACTCCTGCGCAAGGGCGGCGGGACGGTCCGAGGTAAAGACCCGGATCACGGTCCTGTCAAAATGCAGCAGGGCCGCGCGGGCGTTGCGGGCCTCTTCGCGTTCTTTCTGCTCATCGCCCGCTTCCGGCCACACTTCCAGCGGCACGGTATACCGCGCGAAGCCGGCATCCAGGATGACCGCGCCCAGGTTCTTTCCGGCATGCAGCCGCCGGCGCGAGAAGAGGACCGGCAGCCGGCATTCATCGCCGATAAAATCGGCATCGGAAAGACTGTCGGCCGGCACCCGCAGGAAGTCGCCCTCCGTGGCCAGCTGAATGCTCAGAAAACCGGGACGGTCGCGGCGGATCACGATCTCCGCACGGTCCTCGCCCGCTTTCAGGCGGTAACGGTGCACCGTCTCGTCCACCGTGAGCCGTACGCGCTTTTGCAGTCCGGCAGCGGTCATGAATTCGTCCAGACCCTGCCGGCTGCTGCGGGAACGGCGCAGACCGTCCGCGAGCAGGCGCAGTCTGGCATCGCCTGCCACCGGCGCCAGATTGCGGAACAGCGGCGAATCAAAGCAGCGCGCCAGCGCCTCGGGATCTTTCTGATACAGGGCCAGCAGTTCCCCGCGGTCGGCGGGCATCTCTTCGCGGGCCAGCACGGCCTGCCGCACGGAAAAGCGGTACGGGACCGTGAATTCTCCGCCGGTGGTCACAAAGGAAAACGCGCCGGAAAGCTCCGCCGGTTCGCGCAGGCGCTCGCTGTGGACGATATAAATGACCTCCGTCTCGAGCCCGCCGAACTGGCTGTCGGCGATCTCGATCCGCTCGTCGTCCGCGTACCAGACCCCCCGGAAAGACAGCCGGTTCCGGCTCTCCAGACGGAAACTGCCGCGGTAGATCTGCCCGCAGGTGACCGTATCGCGGACTTCTGCGGGGGTTATCTCTATATGGGGCTGTGTCTGATCGACAAAGCCTTTGGCCAGTCTGGCAACCTTCTTCTTCACGGGACACCTCTTACTCCAGCGTTTTCAGCCAATCCAGATAACGTTTGATGTCTTTCTCATATCCGTTGTCTCCCGGTTCAAAGAACCGGGCGTCTTTCACTTCGTTCGGCAGGTACTGCTGCTTCACGTAATGTCCCGGGAAATCGTGCGCATACCGGTACGCCGGTTTTTCGCCTTCTCCCGCCGACATGGCGTGAATGTTCATCAGATGCAGCGGCACCGTCTCCACTTCCACGTTCTCCACAGCGGATGCGGCCCGTTCCAGCGCCATATACGAAGCGTTGCTTTTGGGCGCGGTCGCGATGTAGACGGCGGCCTCCGCGAGCGGGATGCGTCCTTCCGGCATGCCCACACGTTCCACGGTCTCCGCCGCTGCCACGGCCACAAGGAGCGCCCGGGGGTCGGCCATGCCCACGTCCTCCGCCGCGCAGATCATGATGCGCCGCGCGATGAATCTGGGATCCTCTCCGGCGCGGATCATGCGGGCCAGATAGTAGACGGCCGCGTCCGGATCGGAGCCGCGCATGCTCTTGATGAAGGCGGAGATCACGTCATAATGCCCGTCGCCGCCCTTATCGTAGCGGATGCTCCGCTTCTGGATGCACTCCTCCGCCACGGCCAGGGTGAGGTGAATCTTCCCGTCGGCCGAGGGTTCCGTAGTCAGAAGGCCCAGTTCCACGGCATTGAGGGCGCGGCGGGCATCGCCGCCGGCCATATCGGCCAGAAAAGCGGCTGCTTCGTCCGTGATCACGCCCCCGTAGATCCCCATGCCGCGTTCCTTATCTTCCACCGCCCGGTGGATGAGTTTCAGCACGTCGCCCCTGCCTAGCGGCTTCAGTTCAAAAATATTTGACCGTGAAAGCAGCGCTTTGTTCACTTCAAAATACGGATTCTCCGTCGTGGCGCCGATCAGCACCACCGTTCCGTCTTCCACAAAGGGGAGCAAATAATCCTGCTGGGCTTTATTGAAACGGTGGATCTCGTCGATGAACAAAATGGTGCGCCGTCCGTACGCCGCCCGCAGGCGCTTTGCCTCCTCTACGACGGTTTCCATTTCCTTCTTGCCGGAGGTGGTCGCGTTGATCTGGCAGAACGCCGCCTTCGTGGTCGCGGCGATCACCGAGGCCAGCGTGGTCTTCCCCGTGCCGGGCGGCCCGTAAAAGATCAGCGAGGACAGCCGGTCCGCCCGGATCGCCCGGTAGAGCAGTTTGTCCTGCGAAAGGATATGCTCCTGCCCCACGATCTCTTCCAGCGATCGCGGACGCATGCGCAGCGCCAGCGGCGCCTCCTTCTCCTTTGCCTGTTCATTCATGTATTCAAAAAGATCCATGACTGATCCCAACCTTCTGATCCCGCAGAGCTCGAAAAGCCGTGCGACATTTTTCCTCTTAACACTATAGCACAAAAACCGCGCCGGGGGAAGAGCGAAAGAGGAAAAAGCACGCACTGGCGGAGGCGCAGGGAAAGCGGGCCTTAAGAATCGAAAGCAAAAACATCCAACTACAAAATTTTCGAAGTTTTTACAAAAACCTGTCCAAAATCCATCTTATTTACGACTATATACTCGGAGTTTCCGATTACACGTTTGCTCAAAACTATGTCAAGCAGTATCTGCGCTGAGAAATCGCCATAAGCTGACCTGAAGGGCTTGTTTGAGGCTGTTCTTTGACAGTTTCCTGCCCGATAAGTCATGAACGGTCCTTTTAGTTTTCTCCTCCCATACCTTACGAGCGGAGAGGCGTCAGAACGACGTCCCCTCCGCTCTTTTTCTCTTGTGAAGCCTCGTTTTTTCTGTTATAATACGGTATTAGGAAGAGGAGGCCGTCTGCGGATCTGCCGGACGCAAGTCCCGGCGACGGCTGCTGATTCCATATGACTGCTGCAAAGCCGGGCACACAGGGCCCGGTCCGGGGAGAGAGCATGAAAATACTGATTGCGGGAGCCGGCAAGGTCGGCGCGACCATGGTCCGCCAACTGTCCGATTCCGATCTTGAGATCGTACTGATCGACAACGACAAAGAGGCTCTGGAGGCAAACTGCGAGCGCTATGACGTGATGGGGCTCCTCGGCAATTGCGCCTCGGTGCCGGTCCTTGAGGAAGCCGGTGTGGCGCAGGCCGATCTGCTGATCGCTGCCACCAGCCTGGACGAGGTCAATCTGCTCTGCTGCGCCACGGCGCATCACCTGAATCCCCGGCTCCATACCATTGCCCGGGTACGCGATCCGGAATACTCCGACGAAATCTTTACGCTGAAGGAATTCTTCGGCCTGTCCATGACCATCAATCCGGAACAGACAGCCGCCGAAGAGATCGCCTCTCTGATCCGGTATCCCGCCTTCCTCCAGCGCGACCGCTTCGCCAAAGGCAAGGTGGAGATCGTCGAACTGCAGGTCGAAGAAAACAGCCCCATGTGCCACGTGGCCCTGAAGGATCTCAGCCGCGTGGCGGGTTGCCGCGTGCTGGTGTGCGCGGTCATCCGGGACGGCAAGTCCGTTTCGCCCGGCGGCTCCTTCGTGCTGGAGGCCGGCGACCGCATCGAGGTCACCGCTCCGGCCAGCAACCTCAACAAAATGCTTCGTCACCTGGGTTTCATCACCGTCAAACCTCGCCGCGTCATCCTCTGCGGAGGCGGCAAGGTGAGTTATTATCTTTCCCGCCGTCTGATCACGAACGGGATCGAGGTGCAGATCATCGACTCCGACCCCGAACGCTGCCGCACGCTGGCGGAAAGCCTGCCGGAGGTCTCCGTGATCTGCGGCGATGCCACGGACAAGGAACTTCTGGAAAAAGAAGGCCTTTCCTCCTGCGACGCGCTGGTGACCCTGACCGGCCGCGACGAGATCAACGTGCTCATTTCCCTCTATGCCCGCAGCCGCGGGGTCCCTCAGGTCATCACCAAACAGAGCGACACCGGCCGCTTCGCGATCCTGGGCGAACTTCCGCTGGGGGCCGTCATTTCGCCTAAGGAACTGTGTTCCAACGCGATCGTCCAGTATGTGCGCACCTTCCGTGACCAGAGCGGCGATACACCCGTCTCTGTGCAGCCCATCGCGGACGGCGCGGCTCAGGCCTGCGAATTCCTGATCCGGGACGATGAGCCTCACCAGAACATCCCGTTAAAGGATCTGAAACTAAAGCCCGGCATTCTGATCGCCGCTGTCACGCGCGGCCGCTCCACCATGATCGCCGACGGCGCCTCCTCCTTCAAGGGAGGGGATTCCGTGATCGTCGTAGCCGGCAGCGAACTGCTGCATTTCCGGGATATTTTCGCCTGATGCGGGGAGTCTGTCATGAACTATAAATCCATCGGTCATTTCGTTGCCCTGATCGCCGCCATCGAGGCGGTCTTCCTGCTTCCGGCGTTGCTCCTGGCGCTGGCCTTCGGCGAGCCGCAGGCGGTCTTCCCGCTGCTGTGGACCATCGGCATCGCACTGGCGCTGAGCGGTCTGCTGTTCCTGCTCACGCGCGGCGCACGCCGGGAATTCCACGAGAAGGAAGGCCTGGCCTGTGTGAGCCTCGGATGGATCGTCATGAGTCTCATCGGCTGCCTGCCTTTCTTCTTTTCCGGCAAGATCCCGAGCTTCGTGGACGCGCTCTTCGAGTCGGTCTCCGGTTTTACGACGACCGGTTCCACCATCCTGAGCGAAGTGGCCTCCTGGCCGCGCAGCCTGCTCTACTGGCGCAGCTTTACGCACTGGGTAGGCGGCATGGGTGTGCTGGTGCTGCTGCTGGCCCTCGCCCCTACCGGCGGACAGGGTTTTACCATGCACCTGATGCGGGCGGAAAGCCCCGGGCCCAGCGTCGGCAAGCTGGTCCCGCAGATCCGCAAGACGGCCCGGATCCTGTATCTGATCTATTTTGCTCTGACGCTTCTGGAGACCGTTTTGCTGCTGATCGCACGGATGCCGCTGTTCGATGCGGTCTGCATCGCGTTCGGCACGGCCGGCACCGGCGGCTTCGGCGTGACCAACGGCGGTCTGGCAGACTACTCTCCCGCCATCCAGACCATCGTGGGCGTTTTTATGTTTATTTTCGGCGTGAACTTCAGCTGCTACTACCTGATCCTCATCGGAAAGATCAAAAACGTGCTGAAGGACGAAGAGATGCGCTGGTATATGGCGTTTTCGGCTATCGGGATCGCGGTGATCACCTTCAATATCCGCGCGCAGTACGGAACGCTTGGCGAATCGCTCCGCCACGCCTTCTTCCAGGTGGGCTCCATCATCTCCACGACCGGTTTTGCCACGACAGACTTCAACCAGTGGCCGCTGCTCTCGCAGGCGATTCTGGTCTTCTTTATGTTCACCGGCGCCAGTGCCGGCTCTACCTGCGGCGGCATGAAGATGAGCCGCGTGATCATGGTCCTCAAAAACCTGCGTCGCAATCTGCGCCAGATCATCCGGCCCAACCGCGTGAGCGTCGTGCGGGTCAACAAAGCAGCTGTGGACGAGGGGATCCTTTCCAATGTGAACACCTACCTGGCCTGCTACGTGATCATCCTGATTGTCAGTTTCCTGCTGCTCGCACCGGATATGCCGGATATGACCTCCGGTTTTACCGCGATCGTGGCCTGCTTCAATAATATCGGTCCCGGCCTGAACGTGGTCGGTCCCATGGGCAACTTCTCCGGCTTCAGCGATTTCTCCAAGATCGTCCTGATCTTTGACATGCTGGCCGGGCGCCTGGAGATCTTCCCCATGCTGGCGCTCTTCTCTACGGCCACCTGGAGCCACCGCTGATCCGGGCGTTTGTGGTTTCTTCTCCCGCCGGCTTCCTATGCGCAGCGGTCTTCTTCCGGTTTCGGCTTCTTTTCCGCAGATCCTTCTGCGGATTTTTCATTCTCAAAAATGATTTTTGAAAAAAGTGAAAATAGTGCTTGACATTCGTTCGGTACCGAAGTATAATGCAGACAGTTCGGTACCGAACCATCAGGGCCGGTTCCCGGTGGACCCACAGACCGCAGGAGCCGGCCCGCCGAACGAAACTGCTGTCCGTCTTCCGGAACTCCCGGATCGTTCCCAAAAAGAATTTTCAGAAATTGAAAAAACTGCTTGACATTCGTTCGGTACCGAAGTATAATGCAGACAGTTCGGTACCAAACCAATCAGCACAGCTGCTCGTGCCGCTTCCGGCCGAAACACCCCGCCTCCGCGACAAACAGAATACCGCCTGCCCCGGGCAGGACCTGCCGGAAGCCCCTTTGCCCTATTTGGACCGTCATCCAATGACGCACTTCACAGAAAAACAAACCGCCTGATCATGATCGCTCCCTTTGCGGAGCAGCTTACGAAAGAAAGGAGAAACCACTATGACTGACGAGATCAAAACCACCAATTCCCTGTATGCCGACGATGTGACCGAAAACACTGCTGCGGACCGTACCGCAGATCCCGCTGAAACTGCTGACGCCGCTTCCGCTGCGAGCGGAGAATCCCGTGTAATTTGGGCGGCCCTCAAGATTGCCCGCGCCATGCGGCGCAGCGCTCCCCGCAAAAATGCCCCGGCCTTCCCGCCTGCGGTCGGACGTGCCCTGCATGTGATTGCCCGGAATGAGAACATCAGCTCCCGCGAACTGTGCGAGAAGCTGGACGTGCGCCCCTCTTCCCTCTCCGAACTGCTGGCCCGTATGGAGGCCCGCGGCCTGATCGTCCGCACGCCGGATGAGAACGACCGCCGGATCGTTCGGATCGCCCTGAGCGAGACCGCCAAAACGGATCTGGCTGCCCGCAGGGCCGACCGCAAGGCTGAAGTGGAGAAGCTCACTGCCTGCTTCACCGCCGAGGAAGCTGCCGCGTTCGTCGCGCTGGCTGACAAACTGAGCGCCCATCTGGAAGCGCTGGCCGGCGAAGACGGTGACGGCAATGACAACGGTCCGCGCGGCGGGCACGGCTACAGAGGCGGCCACGGCAGGGGTCCCATCGGCGGCGGACGCGGCAGAGCGCCGTTCGAGGGCCGCAAGGCTCCGTTCGAAGGCCGCTGCAAGGCCCCCTTTGAGGGCAGAAAGCCCGGCTTTAGCTGCAAGAGCGGTTTCGAAGGCCGCAAGGCTCCGTTCGAAGGCCGCTGCAAGGCCCCCTTTGAGGGCAGAAAGCCCGGCTTTGGCTGCAAGAGCGGTTTCGAAGGCCGCAAGGCTCCGTTCGAAGGCTGTTGCAAGGCTTCCTTTGAGGGCAGAAAGCCCGGCTTCAGCTGCAAGGCTCACGGCAACTGGCACCGCGGCCCTGTCCACAGTGGCTGCCGCAGAGGCCCGGCCCGTTTTGCGCACAGAGCTCCCGGTTTCGGCCCGAAAGCGCTCCGCTTCGGCGGCATGCGCCCCGGCTTTGATCCCCGCTGCGCGGGGATGACGGCCCCCTGGGCTGCGGCTGCTCCCGTGTATGGCGCGTATCCCGTACTTCCCTTCGCTCCCGCTTTCCCCGGCCGTCCGTTCTATGCCGGTGTCCGGACTCCGGTCCGTCCCGTGTATCCGGCCGCTCCGTACGGCTTTGCCGGCCGGACCCGGATCTGAAACAGGGAAGGCGGCTGCCGGACCGCTGAGGAACGCGCTTCCGGATCCTGACTGCAACGAAAACACGGCCCGGGGCTGATGCCCCGGGCCGTGTTTTCGTTGTATCGGGCGCTGCCGCTCATCGGCGCGCTTCTGCCTCTCCCAGCCGTACCACGGCGTGAATCACCGTCCGGCTTTCATCCAGAAGGTAGACCGTCTCGCAGGTCTCTTCGTGCACATACACCAGATGCACCAGTTCGTGCGGCTTGATCTCATGCCGGTAGCTGATCTCCACACGGGAAAAATGCCGGCGGTCCAGGCCTTCCGGCAGCACCTCCGCCGCCAGATCCAGATAGGAGGGGTTGTGCACATGATGATTGCAGTCGATCATGCACTTGGGGATCCGGAAGTCCAGTTCCGCATCTGCCGGCGGGATCTGACGTTCCTTTTTGGGAAAACGGTAATCCGGGAACAGCCGGTGTTCCGGTTCCGGCTCGTAGCAGTCGATGATCTCCGGTGTGATGCGCAGCATCTGCCAGGTATCGGTATTCATGACGACCCAGACCGAAGTGGCCGCTGCCAGCCGCTCTCCGTCCGCGTTCAGCATCTCCACGTCACGGAAGCCCTGCAGCAGGGTATTGTCGCGGGCCCAGGTGCGCATGCGCACGGTATCGCCGCTCCTTGGGCGCCGATAGACTTCCAGCATCCATCCGAGGACCACCCAGCCCCGGCGGATTCGGGGCCGGTCGAGCAGCCCCTCGCCCACCAGGGAGGCATGGTGATTGACCATGTTGGTCATAGCCTCCAGAATGGCCCGGTCCGTCATAAGATCGTCCGCGCCGATGTCCTGGAGCCCCACGTAAAACTCATGTTCCGCCTGCATAACTCATCCTTTCCGGCCGCGCCGGCCGAAAGGTTCAGCGCGCAGCCAGCACTTCTTTTTCGTAGCGTTCCACTTCTTCAAACCAGCAGCCGTCCGCCGGTTTGCCCTGCCGGCAGCAGAACTCTTCCCAGACTTCGCCGAACGGAAGGACTTTCAGTTCTTCCTGACGGACCATGAGTTCCGTGAACCGGCCTTTATCCTGCAGGGTCTTAAAACAGTCGCAGGGGTTGAGCAGCGCGGAAAGCAGCGCCTTCTGCGTATTCCGTACGCCCACGGTCCATGCCGCGATGCGGTTGATGGAAGCGTCAAAATAATCGAGCGCGATATTCACACGGCCGTCCAGGCCGCCGCAGCGGACGATCTCGCGGCAGATCTCGCGGGTCTCGTCATCGTACAGCACCACGTGGTCGCTGTCCCAGCGGATGGGGCGGGTGACGTGCAGAGCGATCTCCGGGAAGAAGGCCAGCAGCGCGGGGATCTTGTCGGAGACGACCTCCGTGGGATGATAATGGCCGTTATCCATGAGCGGGATGCATTTGTCACGGTTCATGGCGGCATAGCTGAGGGCGAACTCCGCGGAGCCGACCGTATAGGCTTCCACACCGATGCCGAAGACCTTGCTCTCGATGCAGGGCTTGACCAGCGCGAAATCGTAGGGTTCGGAAAGGATCTCGTCGATGGATTCGCGGTACCGAACGCGCGGCCCCAGACGGTCGCCGGGGATATCCTTGAGACCGTCGCCCGTCCAGATGTTCATGGTGCAGGGCTGGCCCAACTCTCTGGCCAGATATTCGGAAATGCGGATGCAGGCCTTGCCGTGACGGATCCAGAAATCGCGAGTCTCTTTCTTGGGGGAAGACAGCGTGAGCGGATCGCACATGGGATGCGAGAAGAATGTGGGGTTGAAGTCCGCTCCGAGGCCGCGGGCCCTGCAGAAGTCGACCCAGGGCTTGAAATGCTTGGGCTCCAGGCAGTCGCGGTCTACCCAGCCGCCGTTTTCGTCGTTCATGATCGCGTAACTGGCGTGAAGGTTGAGCTTCAGCCTGCCGGGAACCAGTTTCAGGACTTCGTCGATGTCGGCCATCAGCTCTTCCGGCGTCCTGGCACGGCCGGGATAATTGCCTGTCGTCTGAATGCCGCCGGTCAGCGGCTTGCTCGGGTCGGTATCGAACCCGCGTACGTCATCTCCCTGCCAGCAATGCAGCGAAATGACCGCCTGGCCCAGTTTCTTAAGCGCCGCCTCAGTATCCACACCGATCGCGGCATATCGTTTCTTAGCATCCTGATAACTCATAGCACAGTCTCCTTACGAAGCAGTTTATACTGATATTTTACCGAAAAAGCGGCGGGAAAACAAGCCGCCGCGCAGAGAAATCCGACAGCTTTTCGACCGTTCACGGACGGCCTTCGTCCCGTACATCCATATGCCGGCTCATGCGTGCCAGTCCCTCCCGCGAAAAGCCCTCCCCGGCAAACGGCCGCAGGGCCAGCGCCATAAGTTTCATGGGATGATCATCGGCCGCGATCCGGTTGGACGAGAGTTTTCCGCAGATCCGGCAGCGGTGGATGAGCGCCCATTCATTGTTTTTGCGCACCCATACGGCAATGGGATCCATCACGCCGTGGCACTTCGAACGCCGGTCGCCCGGGGTCTCGTCCACGTGAAGGCTGCTCAGACAGTACGGACAGTGGTTGCGGTGGTCGGTGCCGGCGCCTTCCGGAACGACGCTGCGCCCGCAGACGCGGCAGGTGAAAGGATCCAGACAGGGATGCTTCTGAAAATACCCTTTGTCGAACTTTTTCTTTTTATTCTCACGGCTCATCGTAGTAGCCCTCCGTGCTTCCGCTGCCGCCCATCAGCCGCGTCATTTCCCCGATCCTCTCCAGCGGGAAAGGCGGGTCAGCCAGCGGCCGGGCCGCCAGCTGCAGCAGTTTCAGGGGATTGTCCCGGGGCGCCCGGGGCGTGGCGGCCAGTTCGCCGCAAAGACTGCATTTCTGCAGGATCTCCCAGCTTCCGTCATCCTTCACCCACAGACTGATCGGCTGCAGGATGCCGCCACACTCCCACTCCTCCTGTGTCTCTTCATGCAGGCTGCAAAGACAGTTCGGGCAATGGGCGTCTTCCTCTGCCATCTCAAAGCCGCACGAAAAGCAGCGGCGCGTTCCGGTTTCCAGGTCCATGATCAGTTTCCTCTTTACTTTTTCCTTGAAAAATGCTATGGTTAAGAGCAGGGTCGCATGGCCCGGCCGGAGGGAGATTTCCCCCTCGGAACATGATCCCGCTCTCGTAGTCTAATGGATAGAACGGTAGCCTCCTAAGGTAGACGCGGACCTTTCGCCTCGGGTCCAAAGGCGAGAGGTCAGGAGTTCGAATGAGCTCCGTTGTAACACCAAAATATGACACCGATTTTTAGGGCATAATTGCCTTGAAAATATGAAATGCTCCCGTAGTCTAATGGATAGAACGGTAGCCTCCTAAGCCACTAATCCGGGTCCGATTCCCGGCGGGAGCATTTTCGAAAAGCCTGTAATACCAACGTTTTTGGCTATTACGGGCTCTTTTTTTGCCCTCGTCCAGACCTTCAGTTTTCACACAACCGGCAGCCACGTCAGGCTCGCCGGTTTCTTCTATTCTTCTCCTTTTTTAGACGTCATATTCGGCATTTCGAATCGCACATTTGATGACCTCTTCCAGCTAACCGATTAGCAGAGGAACCCCCCTTTCAGCTAACAGAAACGCCTCTCCAGCTAACAATAATTTTTCTCCTCATTTCGGAGCATCTTCTGCTAACAGAAGCGAGTGCTCCGATAATCGGCTGAACTCCCCTGAATCCCGCTAAAGAAAATTTTACAAATAGGCAGATTTTTGGAATATTTTGGCCATTTTCGAAGGCTAGTTATTGAGAGGACATTTCAATCCACGGACTTCAAACCGCCCTTCGGAATCCCTCTCACTACCTTGACAACTGAATAGCCATTCAGCAGATACGTTCCCTGCGCCGGGGTGAGGAGCCCCAAGCCAGGCTGACGGTGCGCAAAGACTCCGCTTCGGCGGACGAGCGATTGTTCCGAGCAGCAAAAACCGGATTGCTTCCGGCGGCGGCCATGACAGACACAGGGGATAATGATACTTCCGTCCAGTCACAGCCCCGAAAGGGATCGCGCAATGAGGGCGGTGGGCAGAGATCCTGCCCAAGGTGAGAGTCCTATGGAGCTGGCAGCAACCAGCCGTCTGATGATTTCCCGCAAGCGGGGTTCGAGGAAAAATAGCTTGCAGTAAATGAACTACAACGACAAAGGGGAAACCCTATCCTATTTTCGGGGAGGATCCGGCAGCCAATGGCCTTCCACAAACAAGAAGACAAATGAAAAAGGGCCCGGGCCCGGATCCTTCTGTCAAGAATAACGTACCAAAAGATTCCCTGACTGTCAATACGAACAGAAGAAAGTCAGGGGATCCAGGAACGGGAAAGGAGTTTATTTGACCAACAGCAAAGTAATCGCCGTCATTAATCAGAAAGGCGGCGTTGGAAAAACAACCACAGTCATCAATCTCGGCGTGGCACTCAGCCGTGAAGGAAAGAAAGTCCTTCTCGTTGACGGTGACCCGCAAGGGAGCCTGAGCATAGGGCTCGGCAGACAGGACCCGGACAGCCTGGATGTGACCATCGCATCTTTATTGAAAGAAATTATTGAAGAAGGCACAGTATCGCCTGATGCGGGAATCCTTCATAATGAGGAAGGCGTCGATCTTCTTCCGGCCAACATCGAGCTGTCGGGTCTGGAGACCGGTCTTGTAAACGTTATGAGCCGGGAATTCGTGCTTCGGGAGCTCTTATGCCAGGTAAAAGATCGATACGACTATGTTCTGATTCTTCACTTCTCTGTTCGCTGGATCGGATTTTCGATGTAGCTACAGTATATGTTATCAAGGGAAACAGCTATCGCGGCAAGCAGTGCGAGACGATCGCATTATCTGCCGGAGTGCCGTTATCTCTGGCGAAATCACCAGTCTAAGAAAGGAACGATTGTTGCATTGGCTGTTTCTTTTTGACTGAGTTTTGGCGAATTCCGCCCGACTCTTTTTGGCTGATTTCACCCGACTCTAACAACGGTACATGTCATCAAGAGAAATGAGCGTTACATAGCCCTTTCTGGAGGCTTCCTGAAGCCCTTCCGTAAAGCCGCCCTTAGAGAAGATATAATAAAAGCACTGATCATTTGCGGAAGTAAAAGCGGATGCATATTCCCGGATCAGATTCAGTTCATCGATACCGATCTTTTCATTGCGATATTTACAGGAGCCTATGAGATATTGTCTCCCTGGGTCGCTCTGATGCGACTTTGGAGAGACAGCAACAATATCCAGTTGCGCTTCTTTCTTCAGAATCGGGTGAGAGCCCCACCATTCGCCGATATCACTGATCATAAAGGGCAATGTATCCATATGGTCGATCAGCCAGGAGCGGCACATGTACTCGAAGGTCTGGCCCATGTAATCGTGAAGAAAGCTTTCCACAACAGAGCTATACAGATACTCCATTCTTCCGGATGTGATAGCCATCATATTCCCCGGAACAAATCGGTACCAAAAGCGGAAAAACTGGTCGGTGATCCGGTATATTATCTTCTTTTTGGATCGGTCAATAACAGGTTCTACCTTCTGAAGAATTCCCAGTTCACAGAGAACTTTCAGGTACTTGGCACAGGAAGCCGTATCAAGCTGCACTTTGGAAGCAATATCGCTCGGTCTGCTGGCGCCATCTGCAATTGCTGTGATGATTGAGTTGTATACAGCCGGCTCCCGCAGTTCCTGCCGAAGCAGATTGTCAGGTTCCTCAAACAGGTATGCCGAACGATCGAAAAAGTTCTCAAGAAGGGCGTCCCGAACACTGTCTCTGACCTGCAGCTTATTAATGTAGTGTGGAATTCCGCTGGTAATTCCATAGATTAAAGCGTTATCTTCCGGTGACAGGTCCGGATGAAACCTGGCTGCATCAGAAAAGGATAACGGTTCAAGCTTCAGCTGAGCGGTGCGCCTCCCGAACAGCGGGCTTTCCTCACTGAGAACTTCTTTCTCCATAAAACTCATTGAAGATCCACATAGGATCAGGAAAAGGCCGGAATCCTTCCAGTCATGGTCCAACAGGTGTTGGAGGCGGGACGGTATCGACTTATCTGCATCACAGAGATAAGGAAATTCGTCCATCACAAAAATGACCCTGTCTGTTTTCACAATAGAAGTGATGGCGGAGAAGGCGTCGTCGAATGAGCGGTACACTGGGGAAGAAGCGGCTTCCGGATGAAGATACTGTGTAATGGATTTCGAAAGGGCTTCGAGGTTGTCAGCTGCATTTGCCTTTAATGCCGGAAAGAAAATGACCTTCTTGTCTTTGATAAATTCATTGATCAGGGCAGTCTTACCAACGCGTCTTCTTCCATAAATGACTATGCACTCGGTGCTTTCCTTGTGATAGTGGCGCTCCAATAAATGGAGTTCATGATCTCTGCATAAAAACATAGCAACCAAGTCCTTTCGGGGAAACATGCGTTAGGGTATCACACTTCAGTAAAACGTAATGCCCTTTTGGAGACATCATATACGAGATGATATGATCTGTCAAGAGACTTATTCATGAAAAAGTGGAATGACATAGCCTTTTCGGAAAACCAAGTGGTCGTAACGAGCAGTCAAACGTCGAACTATATACGCAAGATAGCTTGCGTAAATTGAGAAAATATGGCTGCTGAAGAAACCGCAGACAGTGCTCGCCAGATTTAACGTTACATCCGTCTCACAGAGATCATTCCGGAGCTTCTTCAGATGGTGGATGACGTTAAGATGTCTATGCTGCCGGCAGTAGAGATTTCCTATCTCTCAAAGAAGGGACAGCAGATGCTGGCGGAGGCGATCGAGTAAAATACTATATCCTGTTGGATGAAATCCAGCATGTGAGAGACTTTGAAAAGGCATTATCCTCATTCCGCGCAACATTAAATGTATCTTTGTTTATTACGGGGGCAATTCAACGCTATTAAAATCATCATGAGAGCAGTTGATCCCCGTGTTCATTCCTGACCACTGGGATCATTGCTTCTGGGGCTGCCATACACATCTTCGATGATCTTGAAGAAACCATAGAAAACGGGGGCAATAGTTTTGAAGAAATCGTATTTTGCTCTTGATTTATCCGTGAAGGAACTGTACAATCGAGCTTGCGAAGGAGGGTATTCTGATGTACTTTAAGAGAAAAGCCTATGATCGCCTGTTGGAGTGGAAAAAACAACATGCCGGCAAATACAGCATTTTGCTAGACGGGGCAAGGCGTGTGGGAAAATCGACGATAGCCGAAGAGTTTGCGCGTCGGGAATACAGGTCCTATATCCTGATCGATTTTGCCAATGCGTCAGCAGCCGTTATGGCCTGCTTCAGCGATATCCAGGATCCTGATATGTTCTTTCTCCGCCTTCAGGCAGTAACTGGAGTGCAGTTATTCGAGAATGAGTCGGCGATCATTTTTGATGAGATCCAGTTATTTCCACCCGCACGGCAGGCGATAAAGTATCTTGTTAAGGACGGCCGATATCACTACATAGAGACAGGCTCGTTGATCTCAATCAAGAAAAATGTGAAAGACATTTTGATTCCCTCCGAGGAAATGAAGCTTTCGGTTTATCCGATGGATTATGAAGAGTTTCTATGGGCATGCGGAAAGAACACTTACGGTATTATCAGGAGTTTATACGAAAAAGGCCGCAGCGTTGGACAACAGATCAATCGGACACTCATGCGGGATTTCAGGATCTATATGGCTGTCGGAGGCATGCCGCAGGCGGTGGAAGCCTATGTAAATGGAAAGTCCTTCGCTGAGATCGATACGGTAAAACGGTCGATTATTGCATTGTATGAAGATGATTTTAAGAGAATTGATCCTTCGGGAAGGATATCTGCCATGTATCGAAGCGTTCCGGCTCAGCTTGCGCGAGGATTGAGGCGCTATCGGGTGAGCGGCGCAACAGGGAAACAGAAGACAAATCTGGATGATGAGCGTCTTTATGACCTGGCAGACTCAAAGACAGTTCTGCTGTCTTATAACAGCACAGATCCGCAGGTAATGCTATCTGCTTCCAAGGATTTTGACAGTTATAAGATGTATCTTGCAGATACCGGCCTCTTTGTTACGTTGCTGTTTATTGACAGACCGGAAACCGAGAACGATATTTATGCCAAGATGCTTTCTGACAAGCTTCCCGCCAATTTGGGCTATCTGTACGAGAATGCCATGGCGCAAATGATTGCAGCATCCGACAGGGAACTCTACTATCACACTTGGGAAAAAGAAAACAGTACGCATTATTATGAAATTGATTTCCTGCTCACCGATCATGCCAAGATAAAAGCGGTTGAAGTAAAATCCTCCGGAGTCGGAAAACATGAATCATTGACCCGCTTTAAAGAAAAGTATTCAGGTTTTGTAAGAGACTGCTTTGTTTTTTCACAGAAAGACATACAAAAATCAGGCGGATTGATTTATCTTCCCATCTATATGGCACCGGCTTTTCTGGAAAAGCAGGAAAACTCTGGTACAGAATGATTTGGAACACATGTCATTGAAAACATCCTGAATGAAAAACACAACCAGATCGAGAGGCTTCGAATCAAGTATAAGGAAACCTGGAAGTACATTCCGTCAATGAAGATGTGCGACCCCGGTAGCCAGTAATTCGAGCTGACTGCCGGGGCTTTTCTTTGTATTGCAGCTGCTAACACAGGGCTCTGTCAGAGCAGATTGGGATTCGCACATCTGCCCCCTGTTAGCAAATCTAACCGTTCTGCTAACAGCCAGCTGGCTTTCCTGCGGCAGAAATAGGATAGGATGCTCCGAAAAACAAAACGAAAGAAGGCGTGTCATATGACAGATCTGTTCCCGAATGAAAAAAGGATGTCCCCGTATACCTTTCTCCTCCTTCTGGCGCTGTGCGTCTGCGTCTCCCTCTGCGGGTGCGGACAGAAACCGGAAGGCTCCTCCGATCCCGGCCGGGCCGAAAAGATCGTCGAAGAGATCGCGGTCGACCACGGCACATACGGCGCGCAGGCCACGGACAGGATCGACGTTCTGCTTCGGGAGCTTTCCTCGCTCGACGCCGATACCGGCGCCCGCTGGAAAGCGATCCTGGAGCTCTGGACGTCTCCGCAGCTAGGACAGCCGCTTCATTACGACGTGCTTCCCGACGGTCTTCCCGATACGGACGAGCTGTGCATCGTCGTCCTGGGGTTCCAGCTGAATCCCGACGGGACGATGCGGGAAGAATTGATCTCGCGCCTGACGGTCGCTCTGAACAGCCTCAAAAAGTACCCGAAAGCCTACGTGCTCTGCACCGGAGGCGGGACCGCGGCAGAAAACCCCGCTGCTTCCGAGGCCGGCGAGATGGCCCGGTGGCTCGAAGCGCAGGGCGTAGAGAAAGGGCGCATCATCGTTGAGGACAATTCCGTCACGACGGCGCAGAACGCTCTCTTCTCCTACGATATCCTGACCTCCCTCTATCCCTCGGTCAAAAAGCTGGCGATCGTCTCCAGCGACTATCACATCGCTACCGGTGAGCTCCTGTTCAAGGCCGAAGCGATCCTGCGGGCGAACGCCTTCGGCAACGAAAAGCTGGAAGTCGTCTCTAACGCCGCGTGGAAAGCTCCCTCCGGTTCTCTCTCGGCCATGTTCCAGGCGGGCGCCCTGATCGAGCTCTTCGGCGACGTGGAGACCGCCTTCTCGATCTATTACGACAACTACGATATCCACGAACTGCCTCCTCTGCACTGAGCCGTCACCGGCCGCAGGGGGGCTGTCTGCCCCTGCCCGGTCCGGGTCCGGTGCGCTTTTCAGGCACCTGCCGCAACGCGGCCCGCGCCGGGCCCGAAGATTCGGAAAACCCGGTCTGAACGCAAAAACATCCGGCCCCCGGCCGGATGTTTCGTTTATAGGAGACCGTCGTTGACGATCAGAAGAACAGGTCTGTCAGCAGGCCCGTCAGGACCGAAAAAGCCATTACGAACACCAGATACAGGATAAAACGTCCCAGCCCCAGAACGATCTTCAGTGCGCCCAGATTGGTGATCTTGGTCGCCGGTCCCGTGATCATGAAGGCTGCCGCGCTGCCCAGGCTCATACCGCTCTGCAGCCACTCCTGCAGCAGCGGGATCGTTCCTCCGCCGCAGGCATAGAGCGGGACGCCGATCGTAGCGGCCATCAGGATCCCCCACGCCCGGTCGCCTCCGAACAGACGAACCATCAGATCCTGGGGCACATAACGCTGGAACAGAGCCGACAGCAGGATGCCCGCCAGAAAATACAGTCCTGTGGCCTTCAGATTGCGCCAGAAATTTAACAGGTAGCGGATCAAAGGATCGGGGTGGGTGTCATGGCTCTCCCTCTCCTCAAACCCGGTGAAATCAAAGAACTCTTTCCGGGAGCAGAACAGACGGACCAGCACGCCGGCTGTGATCCCGCACAGGAAACAGCTCACGATACGCACCGCAAGGGCCGCCGGCCCCAGAGCGGCACTGTAGATGATCAGCTGCGGATTCAGAAGGATCGAAGCCATCATAAAGGCGGCGATCCAGTCCTCCCTCATGCCGTTCCGGCGGAACGACGCCGCGATCGGAATGGTCCCGTACATGCAAAGCGGCGAGGCGATCCCCAGCAGGCACGCCGGAACGATCCCGAAAACGCCCCATTTTGTCTCGTTCATCCCCGCCAGCAGCCGGTGGATGCGGTCTTTGGCAAATACGGAGATCAGCGATCCGATCGCCATGCCGATCACCCAGTACCAGAAGATCTGCCGGAACTGGAGATCGAAATAGTACCACAGATAGACGAATTCCCGGTGCAGGACTTCCCAGAACTCAGCCATCGATCGTTACCAGCCGGTAGGAGCGTTTCCCCAGACCGATCGCTTCCGCATGCTCCAGCGTATGCAGCCCGTGCTGATTTTCGATCCGCTGCATCAGAGTGCGGCTGCCCTGCGCCTGGCGGACAAGGTCGACACAGGCCTGATCCAGCGCCACCGGATCAAACGACGCAGCGATCCCGATGTCATGGATGTCCGGCTCGGCAGGCCTTCCGTTGCAGTCACAGTCGACGGACAGACGGTTCAGTACATTGATATAGACGATATGCTGCGCTCCCACATGGTCGCGGAAGCCCTTGACCATCTCCGCGAGAGCTTCGAGCCAGGCGTTCTGGTTACTGTAGTTGATGCTGCCGCTCGTTCTGGTGCCGGCCGTATGGACCAGGACCTTTCCGCTCGGCGAGGAGATCCCGATGCCCACGTTCTTGATCGCGCCTCCGAATCCGGCCATCGCATGTCCTTTGAAATGCGAGAGGATGACCCAGTCCTGATACCGTTCAGCATGACTGCCCACGATGATCCGGTTCAGCCGCGTGCCGCCCGTCATCGGCCAGGACACCTCTCCGTCTTCGTCCATAAGATCAAACTCCGCGATCGCCGTAAAGCCGTGATCCGCCGCCACCTGCTTATGCAGGGCCGAACTGGCGCGCGATCCTCCGTAAGCGGTATTGCATTCCACGATCGTCCCCTTCAGCGACTGCACCAGGGTGCCGATAAGTTCCGGGCGGAGATAATTGCTGGCCGGAGGCTCTCCGGTGGATACTTTTACCGCCACACGGCCGTTTGGCTTCCAGCCCAGCGCTTCGTAGATCTTCACCAGTCCCCGGGCGGAAATATCGGAAGTGAAGTAGACGACGGAGCCGTCCTCCGAAACAAAGGTTTCCACTGTCCCCGCTTCACTGCCGGCGGCGCTTTCCGGGTCAGGGCCGCTCCCGGACGGCAAACTGCTCTCCCGTCCGTCCGGGGCCGGTGAACAGGCACAAAAAGCAGCCATGACTGCGAGGCAGAGCATCATGGCTGCGATCTTTTTCTTCATACCTTTTCCCTCTCTGACTTTTCTCTTCAGGGGACTGGGTCCGTCCTCCGCAGAAACTCTCCGAAAGTGTCCGTCTTTCTTCTCGGAGATCCCGCTTTCCCTACTGTAACATCATACAGGAGACCGCGGGAAAGTCAAGGGGCAAGCTGTTTTTTGTCGTTTCTTTTCACGGCACTGCTTTCCCGCTCCGGACAGTGTTCGGCCGGCGATCCCCTCCGGGGAGGCTCACTCCGCGGAAGGATCCTGCCGAAAGCGCGCAGGGAGCAGTCGGCCCGCTGCCCGGCAGATCGCGACGACGAGCGCCGCGAGCGGCAGGTTCGTCAGCAGCATGATCAGGGTGTAGACCGGGCGCAGTCCCCTCTCCGCCAGGAACGCCGCCAGATCCTCATAGAGCGGGACACCGGAGCCGCTGTAAAGCTGCATATAATCCGCCCCGAGAAGGTAATCCACCGGTGCCGCGATCAGTGCCAGAAGTACGATCGGGACAAAGGAAAGACCGACGTTTTTCCACTCCGGCTGCGCATACCCGCTTGCCAGAAGGAGCACGCCCGTAAGCAGCATGGACGAGTGGAAATACAGGGAATAGAAAGCGCCGAACGTCCAGAACGGGTAGTAGTTCAGTCCGTTGCAGTAAATTACGCCGATGGCCCCGGAGAGCATGCCGACCGTGGTCAGAAAGGCCAGCGCGCAGTCTTTGGCCCGGCCCTTTCCCCAGGCCGCAAGCGGCAGCAGGTAGATCAGCAGCGAACAGGTGTAGAGCGGCAGCAGCCCGCCCGTGTTGAAACCCTGGCCGGTCGTGATGTCGTAATAACTCTCCCAGACGATCTTGACCACTTCCAGAACGGCCGTGAACACCGCCTGGATCTTCAGCCAGGCGGTGATCCTCTGTCTGTCCGCCTGTCTGAACAGGGGGACGGCCGCCAGGGAAAACAAAAACACGAGCACGATGAAGACCAGATGCGGCACGGAAAACAGGTCGCTCTGAAATCCGCTGATGTTGTGTTTGTAATCAAAAAAACGGTAGTGCATGAAAATTATCCTCCGGTCCCGGGACTGTCACGGCGCCTTCAGCCCTGCCAGCTCGGCGATGGCCTCCGCTGTCCGCTCCCACTGCTCCTCCCGGGCGATGGTGGGCTCGCCGTCGCCCTTCTGGGCGCCGTAAGCGCCGAAGAAGGCGTGGCAGCCGCCCTCGATCACGATCTCCGTGAGATCTTCCGGGAGGTTCAGGCGGTACTTTTCATATTTTTTCCGGTTCAGGACGCCGTCCTGCGTTCCGAAGATGCTCAGGACCTTCAGCCCACTGCCGGAAAGATCCGCGGTCGAGTAGGCCGCCAGCAGGACCAGCGCCTGCCAGCCGTCCGTGTGTCCCGCCGCGTACGAAGCCGCCATTGCCCCGCCCAGCGAATGACCGCCGATCATCCAGAAGCCGACGAACGGATACTGCGCCGGGATGCCTTCCGCCGTTCCCGGCGCCAGAACGGCCAGATTGAGGGGCATCTTCGGCAGCACGCAGAGGATCCCCCGCTGCGCCAGCCGCAGCATCAGCGGCACATACGCCGTGAATTCCACCTTGCCGCCCGGATAAAAGACCAGCCCGGCCCGGGCATCCTCCGGGAGGAAGACCAGCCGTTTGGCGCTTTCCTCCACTCTGACGCCGGGAGTCCCGGCCTCCAGCAGTTCCCGCACCAGAGGCTCTGCCCGGGAATAATCCGCCGCGTAGATCGCTGTTGCGGCCGCTGCGACGGCGATCACGGCCAGCAG
Organism: Lachnospiraceae bacterium; assembly: GCA_017958185.1. Classification (GTDB taxonomy): domain Bacteria; phylum Bacillota; class Clostridia; order Lachnospirales; family Lachnospiraceae; genus UBA6987. The sequence goes on from JAGDDE010000029.1 coordinate 74,858, forward strand.
GATCCATAAAAGGAGGAGGCGCCGACGACGCGGCGCCCCGTTGTTCTGCGCTTCTTTCATACAGTCACCGGCACGCGAAGATATACTTTTCAAACAGTTCACGCGCCGTTTCCTCTCCGAAGAGTTTTTTGAACTGGTTGACCGCCGGTCCGCCGTTTCGGAACAGGCCGTCCACATACACGCGGGTCCGCGCTTTCTTTTCGGCCGGATCGGCATCGTCTGCCCGCGCGGCCGCTTCGCGGTAAGCCTCCCAGTACTCCGCCGTGATCGTCTCTTTGAGCGTCTTCAGACTTTTATCCGAGGCGCCCAGCGTAAAATCGTAGCGGATACTGTCGTACCAGCGGGGCTCCGTCTTGAACGGCGGCAGATCCGCGTATCTCGCCTTCACGCGGCGGAAGCCCTCGGCCGAAGCCTCCGGCAGCGGCGCGATCATCGTATCGTAAAACTCCTCCAGTAGCGTGCAGCGGCCCGCGGCCCGGATAAAGTCGCCGCTGAACAGCGGCAGGTCCTTCGTTTCGGCTGTCAGGATGAAGCTCTCCATCTTCATGAGGCCCAGCATGGCCGACATCTCGATGACGCTCATCGAGCCAAAACCCCGGATCTCATACGAAGAGATCACGAACTTCATGCCGTTCTTTTTCATGACGGCGAATCGTCCGGTATCGCGCGCAGCGACCGTATAGTCCGCGCGCAGCTTTTGAAGGATCAGGTCTTTCATTTCGCGGCGATCTCCTTTGCGGCGATCAGCAGGGCGGTCTGTCCCAGGATATTCACGCCCTCGCCGACCCAGTTCATATACGCCTGGCTGAAGTCTCTGGAAGAAAGGTAGCCCATCACCAGCATGAAGATGAAAGCGACCCAGAACAGCACAGCCGCCCGCGTCTTTTTCTGACGGGCCGCCCAGATGCCCAGACCACCGCAGAAGCCGAGGCAGCCGAGCACCATAAGGACGACGAAGATCATCGTGCCGGAAAAGACCGCCGGGACCGCGGCCGCCCTCAGCGTCTCGCGGTCCTGCCGGAAATAGAGCAGCGCTGCCACCGCGATCCCGGCCAGCAGGAATCCGACGGACTGCATGGGGAAGAAACTCTGGTTGAGCCGCTCAAAATCGCAGATGCCCGCGCCGTAGAGCAGCTTCCAGGTGGCTTTCATGAGACCGGCGGCAATGATCATGACCGTGCCGGCGGACAGCAGGGCAAAGGCGCCCTTGCTCATCTTCTCGTACAGGGTCCGCTGGATCAGCACGGCCGAAACGGCAAACAGGATGACGGGGATATAATCCACCAGAGCCATGGGGACGGACATCTTATTTTCCTGCCTTTTCTTCCTTCACCAGATGGTACACCGGGATGAACGGGAACAGGATGGGCGTCTTTTCCACATAGGCGCGGTATTCCGGAAGATCCCCGTAGTTTTTGTTCTGGCGTTTTTCCAGACGCTGGGCACCGCTCACCATGATAAAGAAGATGGTGATGTAGCCCAGGACGGCAATGAGCCACTGCCAGCCCTGCAGGATGCCCGTGCCCGAAACGAATACGCCGGTCCAGAAAGTGATCTCGCCGAAATAATTGGGGCAGCGGCTGAACTTGTACAGTCCTTCCATCGCCGGACGGCCGGGATCTTTCTTTTTGGCGTCGCTCTTCTGCTTGTCGGCCAGCGCCTCGAGGAAGATGCCGGCCGCCATGATCACCGCGCCGATCCAGGCCGTGATCTGGCCGCCGTCCGGAGCCGTCGCTTCGCGGTACCATACCGGCGAGGTCTGCACCACATACAGGACAGCCATGAAGATCCACATGACGAGCATCACCGGGAACGGCACGGGCTTGCCGGTCTGCGCCTGCAGCGTTTTGCGGTAGGCCGCGCTCCTGATCTCGCGGATCAGCAGGAAGCCACCCAGACGGATGCCGTAGAGGAGCAGCAGCAGGCAGAGGACAGCCATGACGACGGTCAGGTCTCCGCGCACCAGGCCGATCACGGCGATGGTCACGCCGATGCCGGCCACAGCCAGTCCGTAACCGACGGACATGAAGTAGACGAACTTATAGAAGCCGATCGCGCACAGAGCGGCGGAAACGATCAGCAGCACCCAGGTAAGGGGAGGAAATACCATGACCGATCACCTCTCTTTATTTTTTATAGCAGTTCTTGATGTACTCGGCAAAACTGTGATCGCCTACGATCGTATCGCCCACCATCTCCTCGGTCAGCGTCCACTTGGAGAACTTGATGATGGCTTCCTTGCCGTTCTTTTTCAGCTTGTTGACCCAGGCCAGCACGTCGAAGAGCCAGGTCGGCGCATAGCTGATATTCGGCTCTTTGCCGGCTGCCGCAAAGAACATCTTCGCCAGTTCTTCATAGGAGTAGGTCTCCTTGCCGCCCACGTCGTACATCTTGTTGTCGTCGCACATGTGCTCCACGATGAAATCGGCAAAGTCGGGCGTATCCACCACGTTCGCGTGCACGGGCTTCTTGCCCAGCAGCGTGACTTTTCCCTTCTCGACCATGGGCATGAACACCTTGGCGATGTCGTAGAAATAGCCGGTCGGTCGGAAAATGACCCACTTCATGCCGCTTTCCTTCAGATATGCCTCCAGTTTGGCCTTGGCGTCCAGCATGGGCACGTCAGGGGCTTTGTCGGCCTTCAGCACAGACACGTACGCAAAATGCTTCACGCCTGCCGACACCGCTTCGTCGACCAGGTTTTTGTTGGCGCCCCAGTCGATATCATAGTTGGTCAGGGTGGCGCTGGTACGGGTCAGGCCCACCGTGGTGATCACGACGTCGGCACCGTCGCAGAGGCCTTTTAAGGCTTCGCGGTCGGTCATGTCGATCTTGACCGGCGTAAAGCCCGTGCAGCCCTCCAGCTCACGGATGACCATATCGCCGGCGATCACATTGTGTCCGGCGCGGACCAGACTGCGAAGGATGTCTTCTCCCAGATGCCCGAAGGCACCCGCCAGTACTACTTTCATGTCAGCTCCTTTCGAGGGAGGCCCTGCAGGCCTTCCTCTCTCCTTATGATAGTTTTTTGGTGCTCTTATTTATTTTTTTCCTTGGCTCTCTTGTCGTTGATGATATCCATGTGCTCGGCCGTGATCAGGGTCACGCCGTGCTCTTTCGCCCAGGATACGCAGCCCTTGAGTGCTACCGGCAGGAAAATGCGCGGCACGTTGACCAGCTTGGCGCAGGCCTCTTCCGTAAACTTGATGTCCGGGTCGATGCGGTCGGCCGCATACTGAACGCTGCTGACGGTCGTCGCACGGACAGGCAGCAGTTCGGGGATCGCACCCGAGAAGTTTCCGAAGCCCGGGAAGCGGGTGTACCAGAAATTCTTGGAATCACGGTAGCCGTAATCGACCGGCACTTTGGGGAAGTCCGCGGCCGTCACACCGTTGATGATGGCATTGTAGTATTTTTCTTTCATGAGGATCTTGTCGACCCGCAGGATAAAGGCCGCGCCGAACTTGGAAATGATCCCGTTGAAATCATGGTACGGCGGCTCATAGCCCTCCAGATGGCCGGGCTCGTCGCGGTCTGCCCCGTCCAGATGGCGCATCCAGGTGCACTCGATGACCTGGAAGGCTTCCCGAACCACCAGCGGGCGCTTCTCCTCGCCGCCGGCCAGTCCCTCTTCCAGGGTGAACTTGCAGTTCTTCATCTTTTCCGCCGGGGTATCGCCCGGCCAGCCCAGACGCACAGCTTCCTTGAAATACTTCCGGTCGTCGGGGATGAAGTTGATGGCGCATTTGCCCGTCCGCAGGATATGCTGGGCCGTATTGGACGAGTTGCGGCAGTTGAGGAGCATGGCATAATACTCTTTGCCGGCCACGTAATACGGCTGGACGAGGCTGTAAGGCCCCAGGCTCGTGCTGCCGTCCGGCGCCAGGGTGCTGATCAGCACTGTGGGCATGGGAAAGAACAGGGACGTCTGATAAAAGTTGTCCACGATCCGCAGATCTTTGAAGCTACTCATATTTCCTCCTTTGACGGCAGGCCCGCCTGCCGGTTGATTCGTTTTCACGAAAGCAGTTTTTCCACCGCTTCCTTCAGATCTTCATAGCGGCTGTGCCCGTCGGAGCCGAAGCGAAGCAGCAGTTCGGCCAAAAACGGCGCGAGCCAGGGCTCAGTCTGGGTATTTTCCGCCTGAAACGCCTGGGTCAGATACCCGGCAAACTGTTTCACCAGTACGTCATGGTACCGTACCCGCATGGACTCGGCCGTTTTGTGATCCTCATACTGGGCCCAGGACAGGGAATAGCGCTCTGTAAAGGTACGGACCATTTCAAATAACGCTGCCAGCTTGCTGCGGACGTCCATCCCCTCCGAGCGCGCCTCAAACCCGCGGGACAGTTCCTGCCAGTCTTCGAGCATGACTCCCGCCGCCAGATACTCTTTGGAGGGAAAATAATTGTAGACCGTCCCCAGCGCGATGCCCAGCGCCCCGGCCACACGCCGCAGCGTCATGCCGCGGTATCCGTCCGCCAGTAATTCCTTTCGGGCTTCCGCCAGCGCATTTTCCCGTATGTTTTCAATGATTTTCGGCATAAGCGTTCCTCTTTTCGTTCTTCCTGTTCGCCGGAAAAGGCGTTCTGTCCCGGCAGCCGTCTGTATCATCTTTTCTAAATGAACGCGTTCATATAAACAGTATACGCGGCCGTTAACTTTTTGTCAACTGTTTTCGGTGAAAAAGCGGCTCCTGTAAGAAAATGCCAAGAGGGCGGCACTTCGTAAGGAAGTACCGCCCTCGGATTATTTGTCAGCCGGAGTGATCAACATGCAGGCGCGCTCAAATCACTTGATTCAGAATGATTCAGGCCATTCTATCGTCACCGGAACAACGAATTCCGTATCCGAAAAAGAGAATGTCAATGTATACTCTCCGTTAGGGATCGGGGCATCGTAAACATACAGATATGTAAAGACTTCGTCTTTTTTCATAATATAGGCATATGGATCGTGCGAATTGCGATCCCTGGCGTCACCTTTTTCCCCTTTGACCTCATGCTGTCTGTAGATATTCCCCTGGCTGTCTTTAAGAACGGCCGTAATTCCCATAGGATAACCTGCTTCCTCCCAATTATAATCTCCGCCTGTGTTCTTTACACTTACGTGAATAAAAACTACGGAGCCGCTATCGCCAAATTGATAGTTGTCTGCAGGATACGACCTATAAGAAACACTACATGAATCAAATTCAAACTTTGGCGGCTCAGTGCTCCGACCTGTTTTCGAAATCAGAAACCATGTAAGCAGAACAGCCAGAATCGTCAGGATCGTTCCTGCTGTGATCAAAGATGTTTTAGTCGTAGTAGTCATCTTATTCTCTCCCCTTTTGTCATTGTTTTTTGGGGTTTTGTTGCTTACGCATTGTACAAATAGGAACACTTTAAGTATAAAGGATTACCTGCTAATTGTCAACGGTAACGTCTTATAATGGTGAAAAATAGAATTGAGCCAAGTGCCCGCCTCAGGTGCACTGGTCAACCAAAAGTAGACACTGTTTTCCTCCAGTTACGCACTTCATCTCAACTGAAATACTCTTTATACTGCTTGGGCGTCAGGTAGACATCTATTACAGCGGTGTCGGCATCATCTGGATTCTTACACCAGAGGACATGGAGAAAGAGTTCCGTGAGAGCCTGACGGCTAAGGTCAGTAACAAAGATGGATCGGTGTAACCGTTACGATCACACTGAGATCTGAGAAACACCAATAATTTCACATACAAAATCAGCTCGGGGCAACTTCCTTACGAAGGATGCCCCTAGGGCGGCCCATTTCAGTAAAGCCTTCCGTCCCGGCAGGTATGAAAAAACCGGCCTGAAGGCCGGTCAAAAGATCACGGTTCCGGCAGCTGCCGGTTGTTCTCTCCGCGGATCGTTTCGTTCATGCTTCCGAGGCGGTACCCCCGCAGATCCAGTGTGATGAACGCAAAGCCTATCCGGCGGAATTCTTCCCACAGGACTTCCCGGAATCCGCCCGCCGCGATCCGTGGGATATCGCCGGCCGGCACTTCGATCCGGGCCAGTTTCCCGTGCATCCGGACCCGTTCTTCCAAAAAGCCGTGATCGATCAGGAACTGCTCCGCCCGCTCGACCATACGGAGCTTTTCTTCCGTGATCTCCTCCCCGTATACGAAGCGGGACGCCAGACAGGCGTAGGATGGCTTGTTCCAGGTGGGCAGGCCCATGGCTCTCGACAGCTGCCGGATCTCGTCTTTATACAGTCCCGCTTCCCGCAGGGGACTGGTCACGGACAACTCTTCCACGGCACGCAGACCGGGACGGTAATCGCCCAGATCATCCATATTGGAGCCTTCCGCCACGTATTCGATCCCGTACTCGCGGGCGGTCTTCCTGATCTCGGCAAAGATCGCCTTTTTACAGTAGTAGCAGCGCTCGGGGAGATTTTTGCGGAACGCTTCGATCCTGAGCGGGTCGATGCGGCAGATGACCTGCCGGATGCCCCGGCTGCGGCAGAATTCTTCCGCTTCCTTCAGTTCCCGTGCGGGAACGGCGGAAACGGCCGCCGTAATCGCCAGCGCCCGGCTGCCCAGTACTTCCTGTGCCGCCGCAAGCAGAAACGTGGAGTCCACGCCGCCGGAAAACCCGACCGCCAGCGACCCGAGCGAGCGCAGGTACGCTTTCAGACGTTCCATTTTCTCCTCGGCAACGGGAGAAACGACTGCCCCCTGCCCGGATGCAGCGGCATCGGATGCCGGCATGCAAGATGCTGCCGGCTGTCTGTTTTTCCTGTAGTTCCTGTCTTCCATGCGGTCTCTCCTCCTCTGCACGCGCGGCGGTACACTGTTACTATAGCCCGCGGGCACCGTTTGTCAAGCATTTTCCCTACTGAAATACTGGGCATTCAGGAGGAAACAGGGCCGAAACCTCTCTTTTTCCCCTCATCCGGCCTTTTTTTGGCAAATTTCCTCTTTACAATCCTTGTTTTTTCAGTATAATTGCATACATGTATACATTGTCGACCGGTGTTGGCGGAACACGCTTTCTGCAAGGCCCCGCAAGTCCCCGTCCTGCTCCTCTCTTTGGGAGGAGCGCGCCTTTTCGAGAGGTTCCTATATGTTAGAGATTTCCAAGAAAACCAATCTGCTGGAAGAAAACCAGTACAAATACTCGCTGCAGGACATCCCGGATCCCAATCTCTTCCGGGACGTTTACAGCTACGAGGAAGTGCCCAAATCGCCTTCAACCACCGCCGCGTGCCCATGAATATGCCCGAAGAGGTCTGGATCACCGATACCACCTTCCGCGACGGACAGCAGTCCATCAACCCCTATACCGTACAGCAGATCGTCGATCTCTACAAACTCATGTCCCGGCTGGGCGGCCCTTACGGGATCATCCGCCAGACGGAGTTCTTCGTCTACAGCGAACGCGATCGCGAGGCCATCCGCCGCTGTCAGGATCTGGGACTGCGCTTCCCGGAGATCACTTCCTGGATCCGCGCCTCCCGCGAGGATTTCAAGCTCGTCAGGGATCTGGGCATCCGCGAGACCGGCATCCTGGTCTCCTGTTCGGACTATCATATCTTCAAGAAACTCAAGATGACCCGCAAACAGGCCATGGATCAGTATCTGGCCACCGTTGCCGACGCCTTTGACGCGGGCGTCATGCCGCGCTGCCACCTGGAAGACATCACCCGCGCCGACTTTTACGGATTCGTCGTTCCTTTCGTCAACGAGCTCATGCGCATGTCGCGGGAGGCCGGCATCCCGGTCCGCATCCGCGCCTGCGATACCATGGGCTACGGCGTCCCGTATGCCGAAGTCGCGCTGCCCCGCTCGGTGCCGGGCATCATCTACGGCCTGCAGCAGTTCTCCGACGTGGAGAGCGAGATGCTGGAGTGGCACGGCCACAACGACTTCTACAAGGCCGTAGCCAACGCCGCGACCGCCTGGCTGTACGGCGCCTGCGCCGTCAACTGCACGCTGCTGGGCATCGGCGAGCGCACCGGCAACGTGCCGCTGGAGGCCATGGTCTTTGAATATGCCTCGCTGCGCGGTTCGCTGGACGGCATGGATCCGACCGTGATCACGGAGATCGGCGAATACTACCGCCGCGAGATCGGATATAAGATCCCGCCCATGACGCCCTTCGTCGGCAAAAGTTTCAACATGACCCGTGCCGGGATCCATGCGGACGGCCTGCTGAAGGACGAAGAGATCTACAACATCTTCGACACGGACAAGCTGCTGAACCGCCCCGCCCGTGTCATGGTCAATAAGAATTCCGGTCTGGCCGGCATCGCCTACTGGATCAATCAGAACTATCGCCTGAAGGGGGAGGAGCAGATCGACAAAAAAGATCCGCTGGTCCTGAAGATCAAGGCCTGGGTCGACAGGGAATACGAAGCCGGCCGCACCGCCACCCTTTCTTCGGAGGAACTCGAAGAAAAAGTCGAGGAATACTCCGAAGGCAAATACCAACGGCAGTCATAACGCAGGAGAAGAACCATGGCAGTACTCAGAGATCACCGAACCGTATCGATCGCCGATCAGATATTCGAACAGCTGGAAAAAGACATCCTCTCCGGCCGCCACGCCCGGGGCGAGATCATCAGCGAGGCCAAGCTCTCCGCCGAGCTGGGCGTGAGCCGCACGCCCGTCCGCGAGGCCATCACCCGGCTGGTCCAGGAGCATATCCTTATCGAGAGCGGCCGCGGCCTCGAGGTCGTCGGCATCAGCCGCGAAGACATGCTGGACATGTATGAGATCCGTATCCAGCTGGAAGGCGCCTGCGCCGCCCGCGCCGCCCGCAACGTGAGCGACGCGCAGCTCAAGGAAATGGAAGAAGTGCTGGAACTCCAGCGGTATTACATCGGGAAAGCCGGAGCGCCGGGCGCGTTTTCGGACGACATCAAGGACCTGGACTCCCGCTTCCACGGGCTCCTGTACGAGGCCTGCGGGAGCATGGCCTACCGCGACACCCTGCTGCCCATGCACCGCAAGATGACCAAGTTCCGCAAGGCTTCCGTCAGTGTAAAGAGCCGCGCGCTCCAGTCCTTCCAGGAGCACGCCGCGATCCTGGAGGCGCTGAAGGCCCATGAGCCCGAACTGGCCCGCGTGCGGACCGTGCAGCACATCATCAACGCCCGCGACAACATCAAAAACATGCCGGAATTCTGACCCCGGTCCGCGATCATCCCGGAAAGACGAGGAAAATCACATGAACACTACGTATACTGAACAGATCGACGCGGCGGTGCGCCATTTCCGCACCCTGCTGGAGGGCCAGCTGGCCCGCGAAGACCGCATGGAGCAGGCCGCTCCGGCCAAGGACTTCCTGCATCTGGATACGATCACCGTCGGCATCTGCGGCGGCGACGGAATCGGCCCCATCATCGTGGACAGCGCGCAGACCGTGCTGGAGCATCTGCTGAAGGAGCCGATCGAACGCGGCCGCGTGATCCTGAAGCGGATCGAGGGCCTCACGCTCGAGAACCGTCTGGCGCACGGCCAGGCCGTTCCGGACGACGTGATGGCCGAGATCAAGACCTGCGACGTGCTGCTCAAAGGTCCTACGACCACGCCTCAGGGCGCGAACACGCTCGGCAGCGCCAATGTGAAGATCCGCCGCGAGCTCGACCTCTACGCCAACGTCCGCCCGGTCCGGGTGCCGGAACTCGGCATCGACTGGTGCTTCTTCCGCGAGAATACCGAGGGCGAATACGCGCTCGGCGGCGACGGGATCGAGATCCCGGACAAGCTGGCCATGGATTTTAAAGTGACCACCGACGCCGGCACCCGTCGCATCGCCCGGGCCGCCTTTGAATATGCCCGCGCCAACGGCAAGACCAAGGTGGCCATCGTCACCAAAAACAACGTGATCAAAAAAACGGACGGGCGCTTCTCCCGCCTGTGCCACGAGGTGGCTGCGGACTATCCGGAGATCACCGCCGCCGATTATATCGCGGATATCGTGACCGCCAGCCTGATCGACCCCTACCGCCAGAAGGACTACGAAGTCTTCGTACTGCCCAATCTCTACGGCGACATCATCACCGATGAGGCGGCCCAGCTGCAGGGCGGCGTGGGCACGGCCGGCAGTTCCAACCTGGGCGATCAGTACGCCATGTTCGAGGCGATCCACGGCTCGGCGCCGCGCAAGATCGAACGCGGCGAAGGCGCCTACGCGAACCCGACCAGCATCCTGCGGGCGGCGGAGTTCCTGCTGCGCCACGTGGGTCTCTTTGACGAAGCCGACCGCCTGGGCAAAGCGCTCTCCGTCTGCTGCGAGACCGAAAAGGCCGTCGTCATCACCGGCCACCGCGACGGCGCGACCTGCGCCGAGTTCACGGATTATCTGCTGAGAACACTGGAAAACGAGGGATGAACCCATGATCAGACTGCATGACGGCGGGGTATATCTTGCCCGCGGGACCACGATCTGCGAAACGACGGAAGAACTGTACGCCCGTACCGGCCTGACGGTAAGGGATGCCGCCGGCCGCGTACTCAGCGGCCGGGAAGCCCGGGTGCAGGCCGCACAGGGCACCATGGCCCGGCGCATCCTGAATGCGCACGATCAAAGCGGCGACTCAGACCGTCTCGCGCTGACCTTTGACAGCCTGACCAGCCACGATATCACCTACGTGGGCATCATCCAGACGGCCCGCGCTTCGGGCCTGACCGAATTCCCCGTGCCCTACCTGCTCACCAACTGTCACAACAGTCTCTGCGCGGTGGGCGGGACTATCAACGAGGACGACCATAAATTCGCGCTTTCCGCCGCTCACCGCTACGGCGGCATCTACGTGCCCGCGCATCTGGGCAACATCCACAGCGTCAACCGCGAGCTGATGGCCGCCTGCGGCAAAATGATCCTGGGCTCCGACTCCCACACCCGCTACGGGGCGCTGGGCTGCATGGGCGTGGGCGAAGGCGGCGGCGAACTGGCCAAGCAGCTCCTGCGGCGCACCTATGACTTTGCCCATCCGCCGGTCGTGGCGGTCTATCTGAGCGGGAAGCCCCGCCCCGGCGTGGGCCCGCACGACGTGGCGCTCTCGCTGGTCGGCGCGGTCTACAAAAACGGCTATGTGAAGAACAAGGTCATGGAATTCGTGGGGCCCGGCATCGCTTCGCTCTCCGCGGAATACCGCAACGCGATCGACGTGATGACCACCGAGACCACCTGCTGGAGTTCCGTCTGGGAGACTGACGAAGAGATCCGCCGCTACTATACGGTCCACGGCCGCCCGGAAGCCTTTGCCGAACTGCATCCGGACGAAGTCGCCTGGTACGACGGCTGCATCTTTGTGGATCTGGACACCGTCGAATGCACGATCGCGCTGCCCATGCACCCTTCCAACACCTACACGATCCGCGAACTGCAGGAGAACGCGGCCGATATCCTGAACGAGACGCAAAAGGCCATGAACGCGCAGATCCGGGGCGCTTCCTTCGATCTTATGAGCAAGCTGGGGAGCGACGGGCGCATCCGCGCCGATCAGGGCGAGATCGCCGGCTGCGCCGGCGGCACCTTTGACGGGATCCTGGCGGCGGCGGATATCCTGCGCGGCCGCTCGATCGGCAACGGCGCTTTCTCGCTGAGCATCTATCCCGGCAGCCTGCCCGCCTGCGCGGCACTGGTGAAAAACGGCGCCGTCTCCGACCTGATCGCCGCCGGGGTCATCCTCCGCGAATGCTTCTGCGGACCGTGCTTCGGCGCGGGCGACTGCCCGGCCAATGGCGAGCTTTCCCTGCGGCACACCACGCGCAACTTCCCCAACCGCGAAGGATCCAAGCCCGACGAAGGCCAGATGGCCGCCGCCGCGCTCATGGACAGCCGTTCCATCGCCGCTACGGCGGCAAACGGCGGCGTCCTTACCGCCGCGACCGATCTGGATATCGACTATACCGTGCCGGAATACGTTTTCGACGCGGGCATTTACGAAAAGCGGATCTACAACGGCTGGGGCCGGCCGGAGCCGGAGCATGAACTGCGCCTGGGACCGAATATCAAGGACTGGCCCGCCATGCCGGCGCTCTCCGAGGACATGCTGGTGAAGATCTGCAGCTATATCGACGATCCGGTGACCACGACGGACGAGCTCATCCCTTCCGGCGAGACCTCCAGTTACCGCTCCAATCCGGAGCGTCTGTCCGAATTTGCCCTGTTCAAGCGCGATCCGGGCTACGCCGGGCGCAGCAAGGTACTGCGTAGCTGGGACCGTGAACGCCTTGCCACGGGCCGTGTCCCGGAAGAAGCGGCCGCCGTATACGCGGCGCTTTCCGCCGCCGGCATCGCCTGCGATCCCGCCGCCACCAACCTCGGCTCCGCGATCTTTGCCAATATGCCCGGTGACGGTTCCGCCCGCGAACAGGCGGCTTCCTGCCAGCGCGTGCTGGGCGCCGGCGCAAACTTTGCCCGCCAGTACGCCACCAAGCGCTACCGCTCCAACTGCATCAACTGGGGCATGGTGCCCTTTTTGGTCGACGATCCCTCGCTTCTTTCTCTCGGCGATTACGTTTTCGTCCCGCAGATCCGCGAGGCGGTCCTGGAAAACCGCGCGACGATTCGCGCCTACTGCGTAAAACCGGACGGCCGGGTGATCCCCTTCGATACCTCCACCGGGCCCCTGACCGGTCCCGAGCGGCAGATCATCGCGGACGGCTGCCTGATCAACTACTATAAAGAACACTGACGGCTATGAAGACCCTCTACTATAACGGTACAGTCTATCCGGGCGCTCTCCCTGCGGTGAGCGCCTTTGCGGTTGAAAACGGACGCTTCTGTTTTGCCGGCTCCGATGCGGACGGCTTTTCTCTCGGCTGCGAGGAGCGGATCGATCTGCGCGGACGCTTCGTCTGCGCGGGCTTCAACGACAGCCATATGCATCTTCTGGGCTTCGGCATGGCCCTGTCCCAGGCGGATCTGGCTTCGCACAGCGGCAGCCTGCAGGAAATGCTCGCCTTTCTGAAGGAGTTTGCCGCCGCTGCGCCCCCCGGGGCGTGGATCCGCGGGCGCGGCTGGAACCAGGATTATTTTACCGACGTTTGCCGCATGCCGGACCGCCGTGATCTGGATGCGGTCTTCCCGGACCGCCCCGTCGTGCTGATCCGTGCCTGCGGGCACTGTCTGGTCGCCAACAGCAAAGCGCTTTCGCTCTGCGGCATCACCGCGGATACGGTCTTTTCCGGCAGCGGCCGCATCGGCCGGGAGGAAAGCGGCGAGCCAAGCGGCCTGTTCTTTGAGGATGCGATGCTCCTGGTGACCGGCAGGATCCCCGTGCCGGACAAGGCCTCCGTCAAGGAGATGCTCCGCCGCGCCTGCCGCGCCCTCAACGGCTTCGGCATCACCGCTGTCCAGTCGGACGACTTTTCCGCGCTCCGCAGTCTCTCCAGGCAGACCGTCATCGAGGCCTTCCGGGAACTGGAAGCGGAGGGCGGCCTCACCGTCAGAGTCTATGAGCAGAGCAACATCCCGGACCTGGAGGAGCTGAAGCGCTTCCTGGCAGAAGGCGGGATGACCGGGAACGGGAGCGGCCTGTTTCGGTTCGGACCGCTCAAACTGATCGCCGACGGCTCGCTGGGAGCCCGGACGGCCTATCTGAGCGCCCCGTATGCGGACGATCCCTCCTCCCGCGGCACCCCGGTCTTCACGCAGGAAGCCCTGGAGGAGCTCATCGGCTTTGCCCACGCGCAGGGCATGCAGATTGCCGTTCACGCCATCGGCGACGCGGCGCTCGATCAGGTCCTGGATGCCGTCGAAAAGGCTCAGAGGGCCTTCCCGCGCGCGGACTGCCGCCACGGCGTGGTGCACTGCCAGGTCTCGCGGCCGGATCAGCTGCGACGTCTGGCCGCCCTCGGCATGCATATCTACGCTCAGAGCATCTTTCTGGACTACGATATCCGCATCGTCCCGCGTCTTCTCGGTCCCGAACGCGCCGCCTCCTCGTACTCCTGGAAAACGCTGTCCGATCTCGGCTGCAGCGTCTCGAACGGAAGCGACGCGCCGGTGGAGCTGCCGGACGTGATGGCCGGTATCCAGTGCGCGGTCACCCGCTGCACCCTGAAGGACGATCTGGGCCCGTATCTGCCCGATCAGGCCTTTTCCGTGCGAGAGGCGATCGATTCCTATACCCTTGCCGGCGCTTATGCCGCTTTCGAAGATCCGGTCCGGGGCCGCATCCGGCCCGGGCATTACGCGGATTTCACCGTTCTCTCCCGGGATCCCTTTGAGACCGCCCCCTTCTCGTTGAAGGACATCCGCGCGGAGGCAACGTATCTGGCGGGGGAAAGAGTGTTCTGACGCGGCGCAGGCGGGGCCGGGGCGGCTCCTTTTCCGTCCGGACTGCCGGCTTTGCCGGAGAAGCCAATCTGTTGATATTTTACTATATTTCAGTTGCTTTCCGTCACGTTTTCGTTTATACTGAGGATATCAGCGGTCGAAAGCATCATCGGCGACCCGGGGCAGGAGCCCCGGTTTTTTGTATGTGTTTCGGCCGGGAACGAAAAGGAGACTTTGTTATGGCATCTGTTTGCATACTGTACAATCCGGCCTGCTGCAGCGGGAAGGGCGAAGAAGCCGCCCGGGGGACCGCCCGCTTCTTTCCCGGAGACGAACTGATCTTTCGGGACATCCGCGGGATCCGCGACTATCCGGCCTTTTTTTCCGCGCTCGATCCCGGGATGCGCGTGATCCTCTGCGGCGGAGACGGCACACTCAACCGCTTTATCAACGACACCGACGGCCTTAGGGTCGCGCAGCCGCTCTTTTACCAGGCCTGCGGCACCGGCAACGACTTTCTGCGCGATATCGGACGCACGCCGGATGACGGGCCCGTGGAACTGGCGCCGTATCTGAAAGATCTGCCCTATGTGACGGTCGGCGGCAGGACCCTGCGTTTCCTCACTACCGTCGGTTTCGGCATCGACGGCTACTGCACCGAGGAAGGCGACCGTCTGCGCGCGGCCGGCAAAACAAACATCAATTACGCCGGAATCGCCATCAAGGGACTGCTCGGCGCGTTCAAGCCGGTGACCGCCACGGTCACCGTCGACGGAAAGACCGAGACTTTCCGCAAAGCCTGGCTGGCGCCGACCATGAAGGGACGGTTCTACGGCGGCGGGATGATGGCTGCGCCCGCACAGGACCGCCTGGACCCTCGGGAGACGCTCTCCGTCGTCCTCTTCTACGGCAAAGGCAAACTGAAGACCCTGATGGCCTTCCCTTCCATTTTCCAGGGGGAACATATCAAACACAGCGACATGGTCAGGATCCTGACCGGCCGGGAGATCACCGTGCGATTCGACCGTCCCTGCCCGCTGCAGATCGACGGCGAGACGGTCTCCGGCGTGACCGAATATCACGTGTGCACCGCCTCCCTCCGCTGCGCGCGCCGCTGAGACAACAAGAGCCTGTACAGACAGTTTTCTTTTCCGCAGAGCCGTGGTACAATGGAACCCGGAAACTGTCTTTCCGGGGAGGAACTATGACCGAGATCTCCTTTTTCCAGGGCGAGCTGCTCCTAACGGCTGTTTGGATCGCCGTACGCGCCTGCGTCTGGCTCAGACAAAAACATATCGACGGAAAGCGGGAACTGGCCCTGCTGCTGATGTATGTCAACCTGTTCGTGCTGATCCGCATCACGTTCTTTCCCGCCGCTCTGTCGGACGGGCGGGTCCAGCCGCTCATCTTTGATCCGGAGAAAGTCTTTCCGCTGCGTGTCAACTTCGTCCCGTTCGTCCGGCTGCTGGACTTCCGCTACCGGTGGATGATGCTGCTCAACGTGCTGGGCAATGTGGCCCTGTTCATCCCCACCGGGATCCTTATGCCGCTGCTGTGGCCAAGGCTCGACCGCTTCCCGCGCACCGTGGCAGCAGGCCTCGGGCTGTCCCTGTGCATCGAGCTGCTGCAGCTGCCCTTCTACGCGCGGGTCTCGGACATCGACGATCTCATCATGAATACCCTCGGCGCCGCTGCCGGCTACGGGATCCTGGTCCTGGCGCGGCGGCTGCTGAAAAAGAAAACGGACCGATAACCGGCTTCGGGACCGGGGAGGCGCTTCGCTGCGAAGCCGCCTCCTTTTTTTGAAAAAAATCGAAAAACTATGTTGACAGGCGACATATATCGTGGTACGATATAGTCGCCGGTCGACATATCGGCCGGCGACACATGAAAGGAGGCGCTTATGAAGAGACGCGAACCACTCTCGGAAAGTTATTTCTACATTCTGCTGTGTCTGGCGCGGGGCGACAATCACGGCTACGGGATCATGCAGATGACGGAGAAACTCTCCGGGGGCGAAGTGACCATCGGCTCCGGCACCATGTACGGCGCCACAGACAATATGATGAAGAAGGGCTGGATCCGCGAGATCCTCTCCGGCGGTCCCGGTCAGGACCGGCGAAGACTGTACCATCTGACAGACGAGGGCTGCGAAGCGCTGCAGGCCGAGATCGCACGGCTGCGCCGGATGCTGAACAACGCAGAGGAGGAATGACCATGTCCAAAGAGACCAAACGCACTTTCACCTTCTATTCCGCCTGGGACTACGAACGGGAAGAAAAAGATCTGGACCGCGCGTCCGAGCAGGGCTGGCAGCTGCTCAAGGCAGGGCTCTTTTCCAGCAAATTCGTAAAAAATCCCGATCTCCGCTACCGCTACCAACTGGACTACCGGGAGATCGAAGACAAAGCCCGCTACCTGGAGACCTTCCGGGAGCAGGGCTGGGAATATGTGGATTCCACCTTCAACGGCTGGCATTACTTCCGCAAAGTTTACGATCCCGATCTGCCCGAAGAGGCCTACCGGATCTTCACGGACGAAGAATCCCTTCGGGAGATGAACGGACGCTGGATCCGTCTGGCGCTGGGCATGGGAGCGGTCATCGGCGCTTTTCTGCTCGCTTATCTGGTCTGGATGATCCTCCGGCCGAAACTGCCGACCCTCTTCTTCCTTCTCTCATTCCTCCTGCTGTCGGTCATGCTGGTCCGGGGCGCGCTCGTCATGAAAAGATCGGAAACGCGGCGTGCCCGGTCCCATGAGGGCGCCATATTCCTGACATTCATAGCAGCCATCCTTCTGTGTCTGATCACCGGCACCGTGCTGGCGGCCCTCCGTCCCTCCATGAACAGCGATATGCAGGCCGGCTCGGTCGATCGGCCGATCGTCGACGAACGCTGGAACGAATTCTCCGCGCCCTATACGGACTTCTACTATCTGGATCTGGAGTTCGAGGCTCCTGTCCCCATGACCTTCCGGGTCCTCGACAAACAGGGCGGCGTCGTTTACTCGGCCTCCGGCGTCAGTTTCTGCGAAAAAGGCATCCGCCTGCGGCTCCCCCGCGGCACCTACGAATTCTCCATGGACGTAAGCTCCGGCTACCGTCTGGACTTAAAGATCCGCTGATCCTTCGATCAAAATAAGGCCCGGCAGTTTCCTGCCGGGCCGTTCTGGTTTTTGCGGACCGTTAAGACAGAAGATCCTCGCCGGGTCCCATCACGGCGATCTCCACCGCCGCAGCATTTTCCAGCCGGAACATCATCAGGCGGTGTCCGGTCTGCTCGTTGTAGATGCTCCGAAGAGCGGGCGAAGCCTCCAGGGCCGCCTCGGCGTATTTCGGGTCGTCCTCAAAGACCGCCGTCCCGGTGTAGCGCAGCCAGTGCCCATTAGGCTTCACCGCCGCGATCTCGCAGCGGGGATCGGCCTTCAGCTGCCGGGTGACGTCCTTGAAATCGCCGATGCCGAAAAGCAGTTTTCCGTCGATCTCCAGATGCAGGCCGAGCGGACGAAGCTTCGGCTGCCCGCCGTCCTTCGTCGCCAGGAAAAAGACGCCCGCTTCGGTCAGAAAATCATTGACCTTGCTCATAAAAACTCCTTCCGGGGCGTTTCAGGCCAGATGGCCCCGGGCCTTGATCACGTCGATCACACCGTCCACATATTTCTCGCAGAGTTCCTTCGTCTCGGCTTCCACCATGACGCGGATCACGGGCTCCGTGCCGCTCTCGCGCACCAGGATGCGGCCGGTATCGCCCAGCGCGGCAGACACCTCGGCCACGGCCTTCTGGACTTCCGGATCGTTCTGCGCGGCGGGTTTGCTCTTCACGCGCACGTTCTTCAGCACCTGAGGATAGAACACCACCGGCGCGGCCAGTTCGCTGATCGGCTTGCCCTTGGCCAGCATGGCCTCCATCATCTTCAGGCTCGTGAGGATGCCGTCGCCCGTCGTTTCGTACTTCAGGAAGATGATATGGCCTGACTGCTCGCCGCCGATGCGGTTGCCCGTCTGGACCATATTCTCATACACGTACTTGTCGCCGACCTTGGTCTTCTCGTATTCGATACCGGCCTTGTCGAGCGCCTTGTACAGCCCGAAATTGGACATGACCGTGGTCACGACCTTGTTGTTGAGCAGTTTGCCGCGCTCCTTCATGTAGACCGCGTAAATGTACATGATATGGTCGCCGGTGATCACGTTGCCGTGTTCGTCCACACAGAGGCAGCGGTCTGCGTCGCCGTCATAGGCGAAGCCGATGTCCAGTCCCTTCTCGACCACGAACTGCTGCAGATGCTCGATATGCGTGCTGCCGCATTCAGTGTTGATGTTGTAGCCGTCCGGCGCATCGTTCATGACGTAGGTCTTGGCGCCCAGCGCGTCAAAGACCGCTTTTGCGATCTGCCAGGCTGCGCCGTTGGCCACGTCCAGACCGACCTTCACGTTCTTGAAGCTGTACTTCGACATGGAGATCAGGTGGCCGATGTAGCGGTTGCGGCCCGCCACATAGTCGACCGTGCGTCCGATCTGGTCGCGCTCCGCGACCGGGATCTCGCACTTGCCGTCGATGTAATCCTCGACCAGCAGCAGGGTCTCCTCTTCCATCTTCTCGCCCTGGCCGTTCAGCAGCTTGATGCCGTTGTCAGAGTAGGGGTTGTGCGAGGCGGAGATCATGATCCCGCAGTCGAAGTCGTCCACACGGGTGATGTACGCTACGGACGGGGTGGTCGTCACGTGCATGATGTACGCGTCCGCGCCGCTGGCCATAAGGCCCGTGCAGAGCGCGTATTCGAACATGTACGAGGAACGCCGGGTGTCCTTGCCGATCACGATCTTGGCTTTTTTTCCCTGGCGGGCGCCGAAGTACCAGCCCAGGTACCGGCCGATCTTGATCGCGTGCTCAAACGTCAGATTTCTATTGGCTTCGCCGCGGAAGCCGTCAGTCCCGAAATACTTGCCCATGATCTACCGCCTTTCCACGATCACGCCGTTGTCCTTGAAAATGCTGCCTTCCGGGACGACGCCGCGCACGCAGGACGTGGGATACACGCTGCTGTGACGGCCGATGACCGTGCCGGGATTGCAGACCGCGTTGCAGCCCACCTCGACGTAGTCTCCCAGCATCGCACCGAACTTCTTCACGCCGGTCTCGATCTGCTCGGAGCCGTTGTGCACCACGACCAGTTTCTTGTCGCTTTTCACGTTGGAGGTGATGGAGCCGGCGCCCATGTGGGAGAAATAGCCCAGAATGGAATCGCCCACGTAGTTATAATGCGGGGTCTGCACGTGGTCGAAGAGGATCACGTTTTTCAGTTCCACCGAGTTCCCGACCACACAGTCGGCGCCGACCAGAGCTGACCCGCGGATGAACGCGCAGTGGCGGACCTCCGTGCGCGGGCCGATGATGCAGGGCGCGCTCAGATAAGCCGAGGGGAAGACCTTTGCGGTCTTGTGGACCCAGACGTTCGGGGACGTCTCCTCGTATTCGTCACCGAGGGTCGGGCCGAGGGCGAGAATGAGATCGCGGATGCCGTCGAGCGCGTCCCACGGATATTCGAACCGCGCGAGGTACTCCCCGGCTAAAGAATGGTCGAGATCAAAAAGATCGGTCGTTATGAGCATAGAAAAAAATCCTCCTCGTAAGCA